>NZ_SJZH01000016.1:0-53020 GCF_004959785.1 Tabrizicola sp. YIM 78059 | reverse complement strand
GCGTCGGGTCATCCCCGCGTGGGCGGGGAACACACGGAACACCACAACGGCAATTGTTGATCCTTCGGGTCATCCCCGCGTGGGCGGGGAACACCGACCTGTCGCTTGTGTTTTGCCCACTGCCATCGGGTCATCCCCGCGTGGGCGGGGAACACACGGAACACCACAACGGCAATTGTTGATCCTTCGGGTCATCCCCGCGTGGGCGGGGAACACCGACCTGTCGCTTGTGTTTTGCCCACTGCCAGCGGGTCATCCCCGCGTGGGCGGGGAACACCGACCTGTCGCTTGTGTTTTGCCCACTGCCAGCGGGTCATCCCCGCGTGGGCGGGGAACACGATACGCTAGGAAATGGCGCTATTTCCGCAAGCGGGTCATCCCCGCGTGGGCGGGGAACACATGCGGGCCAATGGCTACTACTCGCAGACCGGCGGGTCATCCCCGCGTGGGCGGGGAACACGTGCAAAAGGGCTTCGAGGGGCTGAAAATTGCCGGGTCATCCCCGCGTGGGCGGGGAACACTCAACGCTATTCAACGGATCAAAGAAATTCGCCGGGTCATCCCCGCGTGGGCGGGGAACACCGCGCGACGGTTTCCCCCTCTGGCCTCAGTATCGGGTCATCCCCGCGTGGGCGGGGAACACACCAAGGTCCGCATTGTTCATCCTCTCGTGTGCGGGTCATCCCCGCGTGGGCGGGGAACACGGGCACGGCGCCGACCTGATCTGAGGGCGGAGCGGGTCATCCCCGCGTGGGCGGGGAACACATTTGTATGCTGGCGTCGGATCAGGGGCTTCCCGGGTCATCCCCGCGTGGGCGGGGAACACGCTTCTGGTGTCTGAACTGTAGAGGAGAGCAGCGGGTCATCCCCGCGTGGGCGGGGAACACTACGAAACCGAGTTCTGCCGCCTGCGGGACAACGGGTCATCCCCGCGTGGGCGGGGAACACCAAGCGTGGACTCGGATGAGTTGATGGCAACGCGGGTCATCCCCGCGTGGGCGGGGAACACCAGGCCGACGATTGCAAAAGGCGCCCGGGGCGCGGGTCATCCCCGCGTGGGCGGGGAACACATCCCCTCAGCCGCGCGCGTTTCGTTCGGGGTCGGGTCATCCCCGCGTGGGCGGGGAACACCGCCTTAACCCGAGCGAAGCCGGGAGCTACTGCGGGTCATCCCCGCGTGGGCGGGGAACACGTTCTCAAACGACTCATAGGCGGAAATGGCATCGGGTCATCCCCGCGTGGGCGGGGAACACGGGAGGCCCGGTGCCCACGCTGGCGGCGCATTCGGGTCATCCCCGCGTGGGCGGGGAACACATCGGATCATGCTCTCGCGGCGAATGACTATACGGGTCATCCCCGCGTGGGCGGGGAACACTGGCGCTATCAGTTCTTGCCCCGTAGCATCAACGGGTCATCCCCGCGTGGGCGGGGAACACCCCCGCGTAAAACCAGGAAGCCAGAAGTGCGGCGGGTCATCCCCGCGTGGGCGGGGAACACGGCTGCAAAAATGCCCAAGCAAACTCAATGTCCGGGTCATCCCCGCGTGGGCGGGGAACACGCCTATGACCACCTGAATGTGTGGGAATGGATGGGGTCATCCCCGCGTGGGCGGGGAACACGAGCCCGGAAGCGCTTTCCTTGCGGGACGTATCGGGTCATCCCCGCGTGGGCGGGGAACACGTCAGTCGAATGCAGCCGGAAGATTACGCGGTCGGGTCATCCCCGCGTGGGCGGGGAACACCGCGCAGACCCCGGCGCGCTCGGGATGCCGGACGGGTCATCCCCGCGTGGGCGGGGAACACGAGCCAGCCAGATCAAAGCACGCCCGCACCGCAGGGTCATCCCCGCGTGGGCGGGGAACACACCGGTGCTGCCACGGGTGCGATGCGGGCGTGCGGGTCATCCCCGCGTGGGCGGGGAACACTGACCCGCCGTTCGCTGCCGCCCCACGTCTATCGGGTCATCCCCGCGTGGGCGGGGAACACCGCGGTCACTCCACCCCCACCCCCGCCCGTCCCGGGTCATCCCCGCGTGGGCGGGGAACACAAGGCCTGCGGCACATGGATCGAACTGTGCGGCGGGTCATCCCCGCGTGGGCGGGGAACACACGGCCGCCGGGGCGGGGGCGGGCGTCATGGCCGGGTCATCCCCGCGTGGGCGGGGAACACATGCTGCCAGCCGGCAGAGGCTGGCAGCCGATCGGGTCATCCCCGCGTGGGCGGGGAACACAGCGTGATCGAGCGCGCCCGCCAGTTGACCGTCGGGTCATCCCCGCGTGGGCGGGGAACACGATAAGCAGACGAGGGTGGTGGGATTTCATGACGGGTCATCCCCGCGTGGGCGGGGAACACTTTCTCCCGCATCTGGTGTGGGAGCGGGAGAACGGGTCATCCCCGCGTGGGCGGGGAACACCCTTGATCGCAAACACCCGGCGGCGCGCACGGCGGGTCATCCCCGCGTGGGCGGGGAACACGCTCGACAGGCCAATGGTGATCACGCTGATGACGGGTCATCCCCGCGTGGGCGGGGAACACGTTTCCAGCAGTGTTTCAAACGCTGGCGCGCTCGGGTCATCCCCGCGTGGGCGGGGAACACCGGCCTATACTCGGTGGCGTCAAGCCCATTGGCGGGTCATCCCCGCGTGGGCGGGGAACACTCTTCCGGCAGATAGTTGATCTACCAGCAGATTTCAATTGTCAAAGAGCCTACCGGTTTTCCGGGCCCGATTCGGGGCCGGGTCCGCCCTTCGGTCGCAGGCGACGGCCGGGGCGCTGCGACATCGGGTGATCCTTCGGATAGAAGCTGACCAACTTCAGCCCGTCAAAGTCAACCGGCATCCGGCGGTTCGTGCCCACGGTGGCGAAATCGAAGCCCTGGTCGGTCGGCGCATCCCAGATCATCACGGCGTCGCCGTCCTCGATATAGGCCACCACCTGATCCCAGATCCTTTCGCGCGTGCGGGCCGAATAGTCGCCCACGAAGACCCCCGCCCGCACCTCGAGCAGCCAGACCTTCAGCCGCCCCGACAGCCGCGGCGGGGCGTTCGTCATCACGATGACCATCATGGCCCTTCCTCCGGGTCGGGAAAGGCGGGGCCGGCGGCCTCGGGCGGGGGCGGGGGTTTGGGCAGCTCGCCGGCAGAGAGGACCTCCTCGATCTGGGGGATGATCTTGGCCAGCAGGCCCGTGCGGCGGAAGCTGTCGCGGCAGGCCTGACGCACGGCGCGTTCGACCGGAAGCTGAAGCCGCCCCTTCTGCGCCAGGCCCGCGATGCGGAAGGCCTCGGGCACCACGGTGGAAAGCTTCCACAGATCGGCGATGTCGTAGACGAAGCTCAGCGCCTTGCCGGTATGCAGGAAACCGATGGCCGGCGAATAGCCCGCGGCCAGAACCGCGGCCTCGCACAGCCCATGCAGGCAGGAGGTGGCAGCCGAAAGGCAGCGGTTGGGCAGGTCGGCGGCCGCCCAGTCGCCGGGGTCATAGGCGCGGCGCTGCCAGTCCACCCCGTGCTGGCGCGCCAGCAGCGCATAGGTTTCGCGCACGCGCACGCCCTCGATGCCGCGCAGCTGGTCGATCGAGCGGCGCTGCGGCGCGGGTTCGCCGAAGCGGATCTCGTACATCCGGCGCACCACGCGCAGGCGGGCGGAGTCGTCCAGCGCGATCTGCGCCTGCCACAAGAGCTTGTCGGCGCGTTCGCCCCCCGGACGGCCGGCGGAATAGAGCCGCACCGCCCCCTCGCCCACCCAGACCAGCAGCGTGCCCGCCTGCGCCGCCAGCGCCGCGGCGCGGTGGCTGACCCGGGTGCCGGGTTCCAGCAGCAGGCAGGCGATGCCGCCCACGGGAATGACGTTGCGGATGCCGCCTTCGTCGATGGCGACGAAACAGCCGTCGTCCACATCCAGCTGGGCGCGTTCGACGAAGACCAGCGCCGCGCGGTCCTTCAGCGGGATGGGGCGGGCGGGTGGCAGGCCGGGGATGGTCTCGGTCATCGCGGCGCCCCTGCCCCGTCACACCCCGGTCAGCAAGAGGTCGAGCGCGTTCTGGATCGCCGTGCCCTGCCCTGCCAGCGACACCGGATCGCCGCGCAGCAGGCCTGCCGGCACGGCCGACAGGAACTGCGTCACCATCACGGCGGGCTGGCCGGCGACCGTCAGCACCGGGTTCAGCCGCCCGGCGGGGCGCGGCGCGGCCTCGGGCGGGAAAAGCGGCACCACGACGCGCGTGTTCAGATCGCGCAAGAGGTCGGCCTGCACATCCAGAAGCCAGCCCGCGCCCTCGGGGTTGGGCCAGGCGTCGAACCGGGCCATCAGAAGGGCCGGTGCCGGGAGAGCGGCAGCCCCTTCGCCTCGACCCAGGCGTTGGAACTGGCCAGCGCCTCGGCGTTTTCGGCCAGCCAGCGGGCGGCGCGGGCCTCGGCCACGGCGGCGCGCAGGCCGGCCTCGGCCGCGGCCGACAGGTTCAGGCCAAGCGCCCGCGCCTCGTCCACCAGGGCGGCATCCAGCGACAGGTTGGCGGGGCGGCGGGTCATGCCCATGAGAACCTCCATGATCCATGCGCAAAGGATATGCGCAAGTGCGCGCGGGTCAAGCCCGGCGGATCAGCATCAGCCCGCAGCCGAAGGCCTTGGCCCGGCCGAAGCCCTGCGCAAGGCGTGTCAGGAACGCGGCGGGGTCGGTGACCTCGATCAGCCCTTCGAGATCCAGCACGCCAAAGCGCGGGCGGCGCGCGCCCTGCCCCGGCGGCTCGGCCACGTCATAGGCGGTGACGCCGGCCTCCAGCACGTGAAAGCCCGCCCGCGCCCCCTGCCCGTCCAGCCAGCGGCGCCCGGCTTCTTGCGCCAGCTCCAGCCGCCGGGCGGCGCGCGCGCCCTGGGCCAGGCCGTGCAGCGCCTCCATCACCACGTCGCGGTGCTGCTTCCTGCCGTCCGGCCCGGTCACGGTTCGCGTGGCATTGGCGCGCAGGACGAAGGCCAGCCGGTCGCCGGGGGCAAGGTCGGGGGCAAAGGGGGTGGCGTCGGCCCGTTCGAACAGCGCGCTGTCCCCTGGGGGGCGGGGCGACAGCACCAGAAAGACCCCGCCGCCCATGTCGCGCCACAGGAAATCGCGCGTCGCCTTTGGGTCGCCGGCGAAGGCCGACCAGACCAGGCGGTGATGCGCGTCCAGCCGGCGCCCCGAGTGCCGCGGATCGAGCAGGTCGCCCAGGGCCGCGACATCGGGGGACCGCTTCAGGGTCAGGCGCGACAGATACATCAGGCGGCATCCTCCATCTCGGCTTCGCCTTCGGGCTCGGCGGGCGGCGCGGCGGCGGCCAGCGGCAGCCCCATCGCACGGGCGGCCAGATCGGCCAGCCGCGCCTTGCGGTCGGCGATGAAGCCCTTGAAATCATTGGCCCGCAGGAAGGCGGGTTCGATCAGGTGGCTGCGCAGGATGTCGTCCATCTGCGCAGGCGTCAGGCCGTGGCGCGCCTCGATCCGCGCGAGATAGTCCGAGGGCGCCCGCCCGCCGATCTCGCGGTTCGATCCCGCCGTGAGGGGGGTCTTGTTGATGATGCTGTCATAGGCATCGGCCCCGATCCCCTGCCCTTCGCACCAGGCGCGGGGGAAGATGTGGTGCACGTCCATCGGGTCGTTGTGGAAGGTGCCGATGTCGGCCGGCTTGCCGGTGATGAAGTCGCGGCAGCCCTGGCGCAACAGCAGCGCGGCAAAGGCCCGGTAGGCGGCCGAAACGCGCATGCGCAGACTGTCCAGCCGGTCGGGGTTGAAGGTCAGCAGGCGCATCCGGTCGGGCTCATCCCCGCCCGTCAGCCAGCGGGTCACCTCCTCGGCGTCCCTGGCCAGCTTCGATTCCGGGCTGGTGCCGTAATCCTCGGCCAGCGAGCTGCGCCAGAACCAGCGTTCCAGCTTCTCCCTGGCGGGGGCGCTGTGCGCGTCCTTGCCCGCGATGGCGAAGAAGGCCGCCAGCGCCACCGCCTGCGCCGGATAGGGCAGGTCTGCGGCCCAAAGCACCTTCTGTTCGGCCAGGAACCGCCCGGCCTCGCGGAAGCCCTCTTCCACCGCCGGGGCCTGGGTGCGGAAATCCTCCAGCCGCAGGGCAAGCAGCGCCTCGCGCCGGCAGGAGATCTGCGGCGGCTGGCTGCCCGCCGGCGCGGCGTGGCGCGCGGCATGGGTTGCAGCCAGCGAGACGGCCTGAAGGAAGTCGAACCCGCGCAGATGGTCGAAGACGGGCATCCCCATCCCCTGCCCCTTCGGCCCCTTGCGGATGCGGTCCAGCCGCGCGGCCCAGTCGTCGCGCAGGTTCAGGGGCTGGGCCGCGCCGGCGAAAATGGCCGTGACCAGTTCGAAGGCGTCCAGCTTCTTGCCGCCGACGTTCACCTTCTCGAAGATCAGGCAGACTGCCTCGCGGCTGGTCTCGCGGCCCAGCCGGATCGTCGGCATCTGATAGCTTTGCAGGGGTTGCAGGATGCGGGCCATGAAGGCGTTGGCCTGATCGGTGCGCGGGCTGCCCTGCCCTTGCCAATAGGCCTGATAGTCCCACAGCCATTTCATCGCCTCGCCCTGGTCGAAGGCAATATTCAGCGGAAAGCAGCCGGATTCGAACTCCTTCGCGCGGTCCGACAGGTCGATGGTCAGCGCCTCGTCCTTGCGGATGCGGCTTTCGGGCAGGCCGAGGATGGCATCCTCCAGTTCCTCGCCCGCTTTCAGCGCCCGGGCGATGTCGAGATAGTAGAACCGCCGCAACGTCTTGCGTTCGCTTTTCGGCTTGCGCACCAGCATGGCCTGCGGCGCCCGCAGCGCCCCGTAAAGCGAGGTGATGCGCTGCTGGCCGTCCAGCAGCAGTTCGTCCGCCGCCGCGGCGGGGCCTTCGCCGGCGGCCTGGCGCGCGGGTTCCACCCCTTCCAGCAGCCGGGGGCGGAATTTCACCTCGCCGCCCGCCCGCAGGGTCAGCAGCGCCCCCACCGGAAAGCCGCGCAGGATCGAGGCGATCAGCGCCTTCACGTCCTCGTCCCCCCAGACGTAAGACCGCTGGAAGTCGGGCAGTTGCAGCTTGCCGGCATGGGCCTCGGCCAGCAGGTCGCGCAGGAAGCGGGGGTTGGTCTCGAAGGTCATATGGCCTCGTGGGGTTCGGGGGCGATCAGGACGCCGCGCACCTGCACGGCGCGCGGGGCGAAATGCCACAGCCGCCGGTCAAGGGGGGCATCGTGGCGGGTTTCCACCCGCTCGGGCGCGCCGCCCGGCAGGCCCGCATCGGCATAGAGCGTCCGCGCGGTCAGACCCGCGGCCCAGGGCGGCAGGCGCAGGTGGCGCAGCGCATCCTCGGGGGTCTCCGCCGCCACGATCTGCGGGGCAAGCGGAGCGTTCAGCGGGCAGGCCTTGCGCCCGAGGTAAAGGTGAAAGGCGGGCCGGTCCAGCGCCTCGGCCAGCGGCTCCAGCCCCTCGCCGGCGGCGGCAATGCCATACAGAACGCCCGTCCGGTAATCGCGATGCGTGATGGTGGTGTTGGCGTCCTTTCCGGCCTTGCGCAGCGCCTCGGGGCGGCTCTGGGGGCGCCTGGCGGCGGCGGTCGGCACCGTCTGCACCGTGTGATAGTCGCGCAGGGCGGCGCCGGTTGCGAATACCGCCACGGCCAGCCGCAGGGCATCGAGCGCGGCGAAGTCGCCCTCGCGCCGGATGCCCTGCGCCGCCGCCAGAAGGCCAAGGATCGCCGACCGCCCCGGCCAGGTCCACGACCCGCGGCGTTCGTGCCCCGCGACATCGCCGAAGCTGGCGAAGGCGGCCGAGAGGGTGAAGACCAGGAAGTCAGGCATCGGCGGGGGCCGGCTGGTCCACCGCCTCGGCGGCAAAGCGGGCGATCTCGTCCAGGCTGCCTTCCTCGCGGTCCACGTCCATCACGGCCACCGCCTCGGCCGCCGGGCCATAGGCGCGGTCGAGCTTGCCCGCCATCTCCTCCAGCGCCGCGACCGAGGCGCGCATCAGGTCGTTCGCGCCGAGTTCCGCCAGCCGCAGGTTGACCGGGTGGAAGAAGGCCCCCGACAGGTCGCGCGGCTGTTTCGTGCCGCGTTCGGCCCGGACGTGGCGGGCCAAGGGGTGGTGGGCATGGCTGTTCTGCTTGCCGCGCGGCGTCGCGGTGGCCAGCGCGCGCGCCAGCGCGTCAATCCCCCGCGCTGCCAGCGCCCGGTCGCCGCCGAGATTTTCCACCAGCAGGTCCACGTTGACGCAGGCATAAAGGTAATAGACGCCGGAACCGAAGCCGGCCTCGCCGATATGGCCGGCACCTGCGTCCTCTTCCCGCGTCTTCAGGTCGTCCACCGCCGAATACCAGTCGTCCTCGGCCAGCGCGCGGTGGGTGGTGAAGGCGTGCGCCACCTGCACCGCCGCTTCGCGGTTGAAATCGGGGTCGTCGGCCAGCATCCGGCCGAACATCGCAATGTCCACCGCCCCGTCGGCCCGGCGCAGGACCAGCTTCTTCAGCTCCTTCTCGTCGGGCTTCTCGCCTGCGGCCAGCCGGTCGGCCAGGTCATGCGCCAGGCGCCATTCCTCGGGCGACACGAAGGCCAGCGTCGTGGTCAGCGGCGGCTTGCCCTCCTTTGCGGCTTCGAGCTTGGAGAACAAGCCCGCCACGGTGGCCGCGACGGCGCGGGCGTTCTCGGCCGCGGTTCCGTTCGCGATCAGCCGCTTTTCCACCTCTTCGCCGATGCGCTTGGTGCGGGTGCCGCGATGGCCGGCCAGATCGTTCAGGAACCAGGCCGTCTCCCTCACCGCCCGCTTCAGCGACTGCGACGACAGCCGCAGCCGCGGATGGCCGCCGAAGCTGGCCTGCTTGGGCCGGCCCTGATCGTCGCGGTTGGGGTTCGAGGGCGGATAGGGCGTCAGCAGATGGAACTGGACGAAGACGGTCATGCGGCATTCTCCTCGGATTTGCGGTCGGCGTCGGCGTCGGGCTGCGCGGCGGCGAAATAGTCGAAGATCCAGCGGCGGCGGGCGGCCTCGCCCCATTCGGGGTGGTCCCAGACCAGAAGGTCGGCCGCCAGCCGTTCGACGTTGCAGCGCCGGTCGGCCATGACGACGGCACGGCGGATCGCAACCGCCGCCTCCTCCCCCTCGGCGCGCAGAAGGCGCTGGAAGCGCAGGTGGGACATGACGGGTTCCGTCCCGCCCAGGCGGCGGGCCAGCGTCTCGGCCGCGTCGTCCCGCACCTCGGCCAGCACCTGGACAAGGCGCACCAGAACCCCGGCCTGCGCAGGCCCAAGGCCCAGATCGCGCGCCAGCGCCTGCACCGCCGGTTCGGCCAGCACCCCCAGCGCATCGGCCCTCCTGAGCCGCGCCATCAGCCCCCGCGCCGCGCCGCTTTCCCGGTTTGCCAGCCGCTCGCGCCACCAGCGGGCCGCCGCGGCCCCCCTGCCCTGCCCGTCGCTCATGCGGATTTCCTCCGTTTCTGTTCAGGCGCCGTCAGCCCCAGCGCGGCCCAGGCCCCCTGCCCCAGCTTGCCGTAACCCGCGAAGGCCGCAGTCAGGCCGGACCGCGCCTGCACGATCGCCTGCTGGTCGCGGATGTTGCGCTCGGCCAGGCCCGGCAGCGCCTGCGCATCGAAGATCGCCAGCGCCGCCGCCCGCAGATCGGCCAGCCAGTCGCGCGCCACGGCCTGCGCATCGGCGTTGACAGCTGTCAACTGGGCGATGCGGGCCTCGAACGGCCCTTGGGTGCGGGCGAAGAACTCCTCGCGCGCGGCCTCGCGCGCCTCGCCTTCCGCCAGCACCGGCGCCAGCGCCCCGCGAAGGGCGACGGCCAGGGCCGAGGCAGCCTCGACGAAACCCTCGACCCTTTCGGCCGTCTCGTCCGGCAGGTCGAGCAGCGGGGCGCGCGAGAAGGTGAAGTCGCGTGGCTTCATGTTGTCCATCGCCCAGCCGGCCACGATCAGGTCGGCCCGACGCCCCCCGCTGCGGTCGTGCCAGAGCATGGCCATGCGCGCCCGGCGGGCCGTGTCATTGGCGTTGGGCGCAGGCAGCACCACGCCCAGCCAGTTGCGATAGCCGAACTGGCCCGCACGCGGGTGCAGGGGCAAAAGCTCTGCCCCCGGCTTCTGGCGGTAATGCGGCGTCAGCGGGTGTTCCCAGCCGGCATAGTCGGTGCCATAGGGGCGCTGCACGACGCCGGTCACGCGCCCCTCGCCCCCGACCAGCCGCAGCCGGCGCGGCATGCCGAAAAAGGCCTCCACCGGGTGGGCATCCTGGGGAAAGACCTGCTCGCCCCTTTCCGAGGTGCGCGTGCGGCGCATCCAGGGCAGAGTTTCCACCGTGGCCGGCGCCCCGTCGGGGACATTGGCCCAGATCAGCGGCCAGAACCCGCCACCCGGATCGACCAGCGTCACCATCGGCCCGCCGCCGCGCATCGAGGTGCGGTTGCCCTTGCCGCCCGAGGGCGCATGCGCCTGTAGCGTGTAAAGCGCCATCGCCGCCGTGGCCGGTTCAAGCGCGCCGTAGCGGCCGCGCTTGACCATGACATCGGCATTGTTGCGGATCGTCTGCCCGCCTGCGCTGTCGATGAACAGCATGTCGGGGCTGTTGGGGTCGTCTTCGGCAAAGGCTTCGCGGTCCTGCATGAACCGCGGGCCGTCGCCCATCAGCTCGAAGGCCGGGGCGAAGGGGGCGAACCTTTCGCGCAGCCGGTCGGGGTCGGGGCTCTGGCGGTCCTGCCAGTCCTCGGCATCGCGCGGGGGATCGGCCAGGAAGACCAGACCGATCAGCAGTTCCAGACAGGCGATGTTGAGGTCGGGGCGCGGCCAGTCGGGGAAGGCAAGGCTGTCATCCGCCATCTGCCAGGGCGCGATCACCGCGCGCGAACCGTCCTTGCGGCGAACGGGAATCCAGGCATCGGAAATCAGGTTCAGCATCAATACGCCCCACAACCTGCGCGAAGGCTAGGTTGCGGTCGATACACCGGTCAAGCGAAAAGCAGCCCGGATTCCGCCAGATAAGCCAGACCCTGACAGATTTCGCCACCCTGTCCCACGGGGACGAAGTCGCGCGTGCGGGTCAGCCAGTCCGGCAGGCCGGGCGGCGGGTCGCACGCCGGCAGGGCCAGCCGGTCGAGCCGCGCCTTGCTTGCCGAAACCTCGGAGAGTTGACAGCTGTCAACGCCCCACGCCCCGCCCGCCCAGGGCGCGCCGTCGGGCTGCATCAGCACCAGCACGCGCTGCGGTTGCCCCAGACGGGTGGGATAGTCCGCATCCCCTGCCCCGCTTGCGCCGATCCGGTAGCCGTCCTCCCAGCCCACCACGTTCTGCGCCGCATGGGCGCGTTCGGCGCCTGCCCTGCCCTCGGCCCGCAGCGCCGCCGCCTCCAGCGCCGAGGGCAGCGGATCGTCGGCATGCGCGGCCTCGATCAGGGCGCGCAGGCCATCGGGGGCGCGGATCTCGCCGGCCTCGAACAGCGCCCGGGCCGTGCGCCACAGGGCACCCTGGGGATAGACATGCACCCCCTGGCCCAGTTCCGCCGCCGCCCAGTCCGGCCCCGCAACCGCGCCGGCATCGGGCGAGAGCACATGCAGCACCGGCGCGGGCACCGGGCGCGTGTCGGCCGGGCGGCGGTCCATGTGCCGCCACAGCCGCCCCGCGCGCTGAACCAGCGCCGCCATCGGCGCAAGGTCCGACACCATCACGTCGAAATCGAGGTCGAGCGAGCTTTCCACCACCTGCGTCGCCACCAGCACCCGGCCGGGCCGGGGGGCGCGATCCTTGCCGAAGGCGACCAGCGCCTCCGCCTCGTGCCGCTTGCGGTCGGCAAGGGCAAAGCGCGCGTGCAGCAGGTCCGCCACCACGCCGCGCGCGCGCAGGGCCTCGACCGCCGCTATGGCCTCGTCCACCGCGTTGCGCACCCAGACGGCAGCCGCGCCCAGTTCCGCAGCCTCTGCCAGCAAATCGATCGCGGCGGCCGGAGCGGCCAGCCTTTCCACCCTGACCGGCCCGCGCGGCGAGGGCGTGGCCATGACCGCTGGTGCCGCCACGCCCGGCACGGTCAGCGACGGATAGGCCGGCCCGGGATCAGCCGGCGCGGTGCGTCCCGCGCCCGCCTCGAACGCCGCCACGAGTTCGGCGCGCAAGCCCAGCGGCAGGGTCGCCGACATCAGGATCGCCGAGCCCCCCAGCGCCGCCTGGATGTGCAGAAGCTGGCGCAGCAGCACGCCCATGTAGGGGTCGCCCATCTCGTGCACTTCGTCCACGATCAGGATGTTGCGCGACAGGGCATACTGGCGCAGCGGGGCGTGCCTTGCCTTGACGGCGGCCAATAACGCCTGATCGACCGTGCCCACCCCGACAGTGGCCAGCAGCGCCCGGCGGCGGCTGTCGCGCAGCCATTCGGTGGGGCCGGGTTCGTCCTGGTCGCGCTCGCGCGCAAGGGCAAGATCGCGGTAGTCCTCGGACAGCCCAGCCCGGCCATGGGCCAGCGTCACCGTGGGCGCGCCATCGAAGAACCGCGGCAGCACCGCGCGAAGGCGGCGGAACATGGCATCGGCCGTGGCCATCGTGGGCAGGGCGACGTAAAGGCCGCGTCCCTTGCCCGCCGCCAGCATCCGCCGCGCGAGGATCAGCGCGGCCTCGGTCTTGCCCGATCCGGTCTCGTCCTCGATCAGCGCCAGCATCGGGCCATCGGGCAGGGGCACCCCGGCGCAGGCTGCCTGCATGGGGCGGGGGGCGAAGTCGAACAGCGCGCCCGACGCTGGTGGCGGGGCGATCAGCCCGGCCTTTTCCAGCGCCGCGGCGGCCCGGCTGCGGGCGGCTTCGAGATAGGCGGCAAGGTCGTCCACCGGCGGGCTGGCCGGGAACCACGCGGCATTCGAGCCCACCCAGTCGGCAACGGTGAGGAGACCGTTGAGTTGCCAGGTCAGACGCTTGGCCTCACCCAGGCTGGCAAGCGGTGCCAGCGAGGCCTTGGGCCAAAGATCGGCAAAGGCGCTGATCACCAGGGCCGCATCCTCCACTGCCTCCCGCCCCGCGGCATCCAGCATGGCCTGCCAGTCACCCCCCGGCCCGGTGCCCGAGCGGTTGAGTTCCTTTCCCTTCTGCGAAGGTCTGCCGTGATGGCCGGCGGCGGCGGCACAAAGCAGGGCGCGCCGCGTGTCGCGGCTGCCCAGCCGCTCGGCCAGCCGCGCATCGTGCTGCCACAGGAGCGCCTCGGTGATCTCCCAGTGCCGGAACCGCTGGACCGACCCCTCGCGCAGGGCACGGCGGAAGCTGTCGGAGATCTTGCCCAGATCGTGCAGCGCGCACAGCAGCACCAGCGCATCCTTCAGCGGATCGGGGCAGGGCAGGGGCGCGATCAGCCGTTCGGCCACCGCCGCCACATCCAGCATGTGCAGCACCGCCGGGTGTTCGCTGCCGCCCTCGGGCGCCGATTTGCCCGGCCAGCGCGCCATGAGCGCCCGAAGATCCGTCATGCCGCCCGCGCCTCCTCGCGTCTGAGCAGGGCCATGACCATCGGCCCCGGGCTGAACCCGCCTTCCGCCGCACGACGGGACAGCGCCCGCAGATAGCCGCCGGGTTGCCGGATGCGCGCGGCATCCTGAAGGATACAGGACAGCACCACGGCGGCAACCACCGGCCCCATCAACCGCACCGCCTCGGCCCAGGCATCGGGGCTGATTCCAAGCATCGGCCGCACCTGATCGGCCGCGGCGACAAGATGCCGCCAGTCACGGATGCCATGCGGGGCATACAGCGCGATCTCGGGCGCGGCCTTCAGCACCAGGGCAAGCGGCAGGGGCGGGGGCGTGGTCCGGTCTGCCGGGCAGGGCGGCGAACCCGCGCCCTCTTGCCCTTCATGGCAAGGTTCAGATTCGTGAGACTCTTCGTTTGAATTTTGTTGTTGCCGCGCAATATGGGGGTCATTGCCGCTCATTTCTTCTGTTTCGGCTATGACGACGGCGCGGCGGACCTCTTCCAGCAGGGCCTGGGCCTGTGCCGCCAGATCCGCCAGCGCCTCGACCGAAAGGCGACGGCGCAGCGCCCGACGCAGGGGCAGAAGCCGGGGTTCCACCACATCGGCCAGGTCGCCCCAGACCATCAGCTTGGCGATGTCGCGCAGCGCCAGAACCAGGCGCAGGCGCAGACGGGCGGCTTCGGCTTCGGCCGCGCGGGCCTGGGCGGCGGCCTCGGCGATCTCGGGCGCGCGCAGCAGAAGCGGGCGCAGGTCAAAGCCGAAGGCGGCCTCGACCGCCCCATCCGCCCCACGCAGCGCATATCGCTTGCCGTTGGGGCTGTCGTGGCGCAGGATCAGGCCCGCCCGCACCAGCGCCGCAAGGTGCCGGCGCAGCGTCGCCTCGGCCATGCCATGGCTGCGCGCCCCAAGCGCCGCGTTCGACGGATGCACGATCAGCGCCGCGTCATCGGCCAGCCGCGGGGCAGGGTGAAAGGACAGAAGCGCCGCCAGAACCGCCAGATCGCGGTCGGTCAGCCCGAAGGCGGCGCGCGCCACCGTCAGATCGCGCAAAACCGCCCATTTGTCCGGCACCTCGGCCGCCGGGGCGGGGGTCTGGGCCAGCGAAAGCGCGGCCAGATGGGCGGCCGAAACCGGCTGCCGCCCGAAGGGCGTCAGGGAAATATGCCTCATGTGCGTTTCACGCGGCAAAAACCTTTCGTCCGCCGCCCGGGACGGCGTTGACAGATGTCAACGAAGGCCGCTATCTTCGAGGTGCTAGATCGAAAGAACGGCCCTTCGGGATGTCATGTTCCGGGGGGCTTTTCGTTTGGTTCGGCCGTTGCGTGCCTCCTTCCTGCCTGTTGTTGCCTCAGTCCTTCCCGCCGGTCTGGCCGCGCCAGCTGCGGTGAAGCTCTTCGATCCGGTCCAGAAGCCAATCGGCGAACGCCGCGCCCTCGCCGGACAGGTCGATCGACACGCGCCCCTTGCCGCGGCGCACCCGGCCGAGCGCCGCCCCCCCATCGCCGCGCAGATCCGCTTCGGCGCGGGGGCGGGCAGGGGGGCGGCCTGCGGCCTCGAACACGGCACGGAAGCGGGAATCGGAATCCGCCCCCTGCGCGGCAGCGATCATTTCGCCCGGATCGCGGCCGCGTAGCCGGGCGGCCAGCGCCAGCCAGCGGTCGCGCCCCGCCGAGGGCGCCGCCCCGATGGCGCGGATCAGGGCCTCGGGCAGGGAATCGGCCACGGTCAGCATGCGCGAGATCACGGTCTTGTCCGCATGCAGCGCCTCGCAGATCACCGCGCGGGGAAAGCCCCGGCTTTCCATGGCGCGGGCGAACATCGCCTTTTCGATGAAGCTCAGATCCTTGCGCGCGGCGTTTTCCTGGCCCTGGGCGACGATCAGCTCGCGGTCGGACAGGTTGCGCAGAAGCGCGCGCACCGGCAGGCCCAGACGGCGCAGCGCCGCCACCCGGCGGCGGCCATAGACCACCTCGTAGCGGCCTTCGTAGTTGGGGCTGTGGCGCAACAGCACCGGCACCTGCTGGCCATGCTGGCGGATGGAGTCGGCCAGGGCCGCAATTCCTGCCTCGTCCGCATCCAGCCGGTCGGGCAGGCCGGCATCGTCGATCAGGTCGGCCGGCACCTCGATCAGCGCCCGTTCCTTCAGATCGGCGATCGAGCGGCTGACCGCCCCGATCGCACCGCGCGTCAGCCGCGGGGCAGGGGAGGGGGGTGGAGCCTCGCCCTCGGCCGGACCTTCCATCAGCCCCTTCAGGAGATCCTTGCGCGCCATCACCGCCCCCTTTCCCGGCCCCAGGCCGACTGGATCAGACCCTCGATCTCGGCATTGACCGCGTTCAGGCTTTCCAGCGCCCGTTCGTAGGTCGAGCGCGTGAACTGGGCACGGTCCACCTCATACAGCGTCTGCTTGGTCAGCCCCGCATCCGAGATCGCGGTGGATTTCAGCATGGGGTGGTTCAGCACGTGTTCGCCGAACATCGACCGCATGAAGCTGACCATCTGGTTCTGCGGCCCGTCGCCGGGTTCGTGCCGCGTGATCAGATAGCGCAGCCAGTCATAGGACATGTCACCCCCCGCATCGGCCACCACCCCCAGCAGGTTCGAGGTCATCAGCAGGAACTGGCACATGCTCATCACATCCAGCATCTGCGGATGCACGGTGACCAGAACCGCCGTTGCGGCCGACAGCGCCGACATGGTCAGGAACCCCAGCTGCGGCGGACAGTCGATGACCACGACATCGTAGTCCGCCTCCACCTCGGCCAGCTTCTCGCCGATGCGGGTAAAGAACATCTGCCCCGACCGCGCGGCCAGGACACGGGGGGTTTCGTGTTCGAACTCCATCAGGTCGAGATTGCCGGGAATCACGTCAAGCCCGGTGAAATAGGTGCGCTGGATCACCTCGCGCAGGGGCAGGGGGTCGTCATAGCGGATCGCGTCATACAGCGTGCCGCCGTCCAGCAGGTCGAATTCCGGCTGGAACCCGTGCAGGGCCGAAAAGCTGGCCTGCGGGTCCAGGTCGATGCCCAGCACGCGGTAGCCATCCAGCGCCAGCTTCTGCGCCAGATGCGCCGCCGTGGTGGTCTTGCCCGATCCGCCCTTGAAGTTGATGACGGTGATGACCTGAAGGTGATCGCCCGCCCGCCGGCCGGGCAGATAGGTGCCGGGGGTCTTGGCGCCCTTCTCCAGAAGCTCGCGCAGGGCGCGGATGTCTTCGGCGGCATAAAGCCGCCGCCCGCCCGGCCCGGTTTCCGGCGCCGGGCCGCGGCCTTCCAGATGCAGCTTGCGCAGATAGGCGTCGGTCACCCCCAGAAGCTGCGCCACCTCGCCCGAGGTGAACTTGCGCAGCGCGCGCCGGGCATTCGGCGGAAAGAGTTGCTGACGATGCGCCTGAAGCCGTTCCGACAGCCGTCGCGCGTGGTCGCCCACCAGCCGATCGATCCGCTCTTGCCTGCCTGTCGCCATTGCTGCCCCGCCAGCCTTTTCAACGCACGCGCCAAGCTTGGCGGAAAGTTTCGTGTGTTACGCTGAAAGGCGTCTTGATCGTTGTTTGCCGTAATGAATGGCAGGGGCGCCCGAGTCGCGCAAGCGTTTTGTCATGATCTTGTGGCCCTTGCCCGTCTGGCCACAAGCCCAATGGCGTCAGGGCAGGGCGGGCAGGTCGCCCCGGCGGTGGCCTTCGACCATGCGGCGCAGGGGTTCGGGTTCCAGCACCTCGACGGCGTCGCCCCATTGGTAAAGGTGCCAGGCCATTTCCAGCCAGCCCCCGGCCTGAAACCGCACGGTCAGCGCGCCGTCGGGTTCGACGATGGTCTCCTGCCGGGGGTGGAACAGGAATTCCCGCGCGGTGGCAGCGGCCTGCGGGGCAAAACGCCAGACCACCGGGCCATATTCGGCCGGATCGTGATAGGATCCGAAGGCGCGGGCGGCATGGTCCTCCAGCCGGAAATCCGGGTCGCGGACAAAGCTGTCGGCCTCCAGCCTGGCCTCGGCGATCCGGTCCAGCCGGAAATGCCGCAGCCGGGCATCGCGCGCCAAGACATCGCGCGCCACCAGATAGCGGCGGGTGCCGAACAGCACGCCGTAAGGTTCGATCCGGCGGTCGGACAGGGCACCGTCGGCCCCGCGGTAGCGGATGGTCATGCGGTTCGGGGCCTTCAGCGCCTGGGCGATCAGGGGCAGCAGGGCCGGATCTCCCGGCACCACGGGGCCGGGGCGGCAGGCCCAGCCCTGCGCCTCGAGCAGGGCCTCGGCATCGGTCTCGGCGCGGCGGGCATGGGGGGCGGGCATGGACCCCAACAGCCGGTCGCGCAGGCTGGACAGCGCCGCCACGTCATGCGTCGCGCCATCGCGTTCGGCGCGCCTGATGGCCAGCCCCAGCGCCGCAAGCTCGCTGTCGCGCAGGCCGCGCGCGTGCAGCTGGCGCGGGTCGGCGCGCAGCCGCCAATAGCGGCGGCGCGCGTCATCGGTCAGCGTCTCGACCCCGTCGAAGGCGGCTTCCAGCGCCCGGGTCATGCGCTGCGCGGTGCGCCGATCCACGCCGAATTCGGCCTCGATCTCGGACAGCGACACGCCCATGTGCCGCGCCGCCGCCATCTCGGCCAGCCGCAGAAGATCAAGCGCCTTGGCAAAGGACATCGCAACCCCGACAGGTTCTGTCACCCCAGTCAGGCTAGCCATGAAGGCGCGGCCTGTCGATGCGATTCCGGTCTGTGACGAGTGACAGGGCAGGGGGTGCGCGGTGTCGTCACCCGGCAGGTCGCACCCGAAAAACCCATTGCGGACAAGAGCATGATAAGTCAATTTCCACCAAGAATTGCGGCTGGACGGCGATTGTTCCCGCATGAATTGATTTGGGACCGCATATGACACCGTTGTCAGCAATTCTTGAACGAAACGCGATTTCCCGGCCCGACGGCCGCCCCCTGCATGGCTATCGCCTGACCAATGAGGACTTGGCCGCGCTTCGACAGCCCTTGCGGACGCGGGTTGCAATTGAAGAACGCCTTGGCTCCACCGCGCAGGGCTTCGTGCTGTGGGCGGCCGAGCGGATCCGGCAAGACTGGCCGGGCGGATCGCTGACCTGGGACTTCGTTTATCAGGGGCTTGGCCTTGCGCCGCCCGACTATGGTTTCACCCGATGGCTGGTGGAAACCGGCCTCAAGGCATGGTGCCGGCCGCTGCGGCGCGGGGACGCGGGGCACCGCGAGTTCCTGTTTTCGCTCTTGGCCGAAGGCGGCCTGCCCGATGCGGCACTGGCCCAGGCAAACCGCTACCGGATGGTGCTGCTGGGGCTGATCGGCGCGCTTGAGGCCGAGGGGGCGCTGGCGGCGGCGGCAGCCGAGACGGCAGCCCTGCGTGCGGTGCAGGATCTGCCTCAGGTGCTGCGCGACGAAGGGCAGGCCCGGCTGATGGCGGATCTGGCGCTGGCGCTGATCGCCCTGCGCCAGGCCTTGCCCGAGGATCTGCCGGCCGAGACGGCGTTTGCCTGGCTGGATGCGCAGCGGCCGGACTGGCGCGCAACCTTGCCGCTGCGCCTGTCCGACCGGGCGCTGGAAACGATCGTCCGCCCGGCGCTGGCGGCGGCGCGGGTGCGTCCAAACCGGGGCGGCGCGCCGGTCCGGCGCCTGCTTCTGTGCGACGATGCCGGGCGCTGGCATGCTGCGGCCGAAATCTCCGAAGGCGCGATTGTGCCCCAGGCGCTCTTGCCGGCCGAGGCGCAGGGTCAGACCCTGCGGCTGATCGCGACCAGCGGCGCAAGTTTTCTGGCCCGCCCGGACGGGTCCGGTTGGCGGCTGACGCTGGTTGGCGGCACGGCACGGATGGCGCTGGATCCCTCAGTGCCGGTGGTCCTTTCGGCGCATTCCGACGGGCGGCCCCTGGGCGATGTGCTGCTGGATCCCGGCCTGCCCGCCCCGGACGAGGCGCCGGGCCTGTGGCATCCTGCCGACCGCACGGACGCTGAGCCCGAAGTTCTGGCTCCGCTGACGGGGCGGGCGCGCACACGGGCAGCGCAGATGTTCGTGCTGACACCGGATGACGTCAAACCCCGGGCGGGTGATGGCGTGACGTTGGGCGCCCCGGAACCGGGGCCAGGCGGACGGCTCTGGCCGCTGGCGGGGCGCGGGCATGTGCAGATCGGCAGCCAGACCATCGCGATCGAGACCGGGGCAGAGGCGGGCGCCGAACCGGCACGTCTGATGGCATCAGGGCCGTTGCTGCCCGGGCTGGCCTGTGCCGATGGAACCCGGGTGTTTCTGGGCACCCCCCGGATCTGGGCAGCCGAAGGCGACGGGCCGATGCGGCCCCTGTCCGGCGCGGCGTTGAACTTGCGCACCCTGCCGCGCCTTCTGGGCGGGCAGGTCGCGGAATGGGTCGAAGGCAGCGCGGTTCTGGCCCGGCTGCGGCTGATCGTGCTGCCAGCTTCGCTGCGGCTGACACTGCGCGAGATGGGTCCGGGTCGGCTGCGTCTGACTGCGGAGGGGCTGTCTCAGGGATGGCATCTGGCGCTGAACGCGGGGGGTGATGCGTCGGCGCAGGCCGTTGCCGATGCGCAGGGCCGGGCGGTGCTGGAGTTGGCCACGCAAGGCGCGCCGGGGCTGGTCGGGCTGCGCCTGTCCGATCCGGGCAAGGGCGCGGCGCTGGCGCTGACCGGGCTGTGGCCAGCACTGGAGCCGCGCCTGATCGACCCCGAGGGGCAGGTGCTGCGCCAGGATCGGCAGGTCGCTCTGGCCAACCTGTCCGGTTGGCGCGGGCATCTGCCGCCAGGCGCCGGCGCGGTTCTGATGCGCCTGGGGGGGCAGGGGGCCCAGGTGGGCCTTGCCGCCTCGGGCGAGGTCCGCCTGGCCACCCATGCGATGGTGCTGGGGCAGGCGCTGGCGCTGACGGGGGCGGACGGTCAGGTGAACCTGCGCCTGGCCTTGGGGGGTGAGACACCGCGCCTGTCAATCGCCCGCTACGACTGGTCCAGCGAAGAGGCGGGGCCGTTCCGCCATCTTGGGCCGGGCCGCACCCGGCTGTCAGCCGTGCTGCTGGACGATCCCGCCCGCACCGCCGCAACCGAGGCCGAGGGGCGCATCGACCTCGGGGCCTGGCTGGGGGAAGACGACGGACTTTGGTTCGTTCAGGGCAAGAATGACCGGCTGGGGGTCATGCGCCCCTTCGTCTGGGCCGCACGCCCGCAGCCCCACAGCACGCGCGAGGACCGGCTGGCGCGGTTCGCGGGCGATTGGCAGATGCTGCTGGACCGGCCCGAGGATCCGGGTTGGGAACGGCTGACGGGCCTGATCGCCGCGGTTCGTGCCGCCGGCGACTGCGGGGCCCTGGATCAGGTCCAGGCGCTGGCGCGGATTCCTGCGGCAGCCGTGGCGCTGCTGATGAACGCCGCGCGCGCAGGGCGCGCCGCCGCGCTGGCGCTGGAAAGCGAGGCTCCGATCTGGTGGCCGCTGTTGCCGGTCTCAGACTGGGCCAAAGGGCTGAAGGCCGCGCATGACCGGATCCGCGCGCGCCTGGCGGCAGCCGGGATCGAGGATGCACCGGACAGTGCCGCCCAGGCCATGGCCGGCGCCGCGGGCGAGATCGTCGCGCTTCGCCCCGAACTGGCCGCGCATCTTGGCGCGGCGCTGCGGATCGCCGGCCTGCCGCCAGAGGCCCGCGACGCGCAAGGCACTGCCTCAACCCTCTTGCCGCCCCCGCCTGCGGCCAAAGTTCTTCTGGACGGTGCCGGACAAGAGGCCGCGCGCCGGTTCGTTACCCTGCCGCAGGGGGTCGATGGGCTTCGCGCCAGCATCCTGCGGCCGATCTCGGTCAGCGACGGGCGAATGGACGCCCTGCTGCATGCACCGCTGGTCGCGGCCGAGACAGCCGCCGGGCTGCGCCCGCCCCCGGCTGCGCCCGACATCCTGCGCCTGATCGCGCTGCGTGCCGCCGATCCGGCCTGGTTCGACGCCGCTTTGCCCTGTGCGCTGACCCTTGCCATGAACGAGACCGCCCGATGACCGATCATGCCGCATCCAATCTGCTGCCGGCGCTGGCGCGGCAGACCCGCAGTTCGGCCATGGGCATGACGGCGCGGGCGCGGCTGGCCTCGCCGGGGCTTAACCAGTGGCTCGCCCGCGAGCTGGCGAAAGACCCCGGCACGGCAGGGGCGCTGATCGCCGATCCGGTGATCGAGATCGCCCGCGCCTGGAAACCTGCCGATTGCCCGCTGTCGGCGCTGGCCCCGGGGCTTTTGTCGCCCGATCTGGTGGCGGCGCTGGATGGGACCGCCACGTCGCGGATGCCCGCCGACCGGCCGCCCTATGCCCACCAGCTTGCCGCCTGGCAGGCAACGCTGGGGCAGGGGAAATCCGCGCTGATCACCGCCGGCACCGGCGCGGGCAAGACCGAATGCTTTCTGATCCCGGTCCTTCAGGACGCGCTGGCCCATCCCCGCCCCGGCGGCGGGGTGCGGGCGATTCTGCTCTATCCGCTCAACGCCCTGATCGAAAGCCAGCGCGACCGGCTGCGCGCTTGGGTCGAGGGGCTGGGGGGCCGGGTGCGCTTTGCCCTGCTGAACGGCGACACGCCCGAAACCGAACGCCAGGCCACCATCCGGTCGGACATGGTGGAACTGCGTTCGCGCCAGGCGATCCGCGAACGTCCGCCCGAGATTCTGGTGACCAACATCACCATGCTGGAATACCTGCTTCTGCGCAGCACCGACCGGCCGATCCTTCAGGCCAGCCAGGGGGCGCTGCGCTGGGTCGTGCTGGACGAGGCGCATACCTACGCCGGCAGCCAGGCGGCCGAGATGGCGCTTCTGCTGCGCCGGGTGCGGGCGGCCTTCGGTGTGACGCCGGGGGACGTGCGGCTGATCGCCACCTCGGCCACCATCGGGGGCGAGGAGCGGACGGCCGAAAAGCTGGCGGCCTTCGCGGCGGCGCTGGCCGGGCAGGGGCAGGACCAGGTGGCGGTGATCGAGGGGCAGGAGCGCATACCCGATCTGCCCCCGGCCGCGCCGGACGGGCCGCTTTTGCCGGATGCAGCGCCCGAGGTGCTGGCCGCCCATCCGCGGGTGCAGGCCCTGCGCCGGGCCCTGTCCGATGCGGGCCGCCCGCTGGGCGAGGTGGCGCGAATCCTGACCGGTGAACCGGGCCAGCGCGAAGCGGCGGCCCGGCTGTTGGACCGGTTGGGCACGGCAGAATGGCAGGGGCGGCCGCTCATGCCGTGGCGGGCGCATCTTTTCCACCGCGCGCAAGGCGGGCTCTGGGCCTGTGCCGATCCGGCCTGCCCGCACCGCGCGCCCGAACTTGCCGCCGATGGCGCTGGCTGGCCCTTCGGCGCCCTGCGCCTGTCCCCCCGCGCCACCTGCGCCTGTGGGGCCCAGGTCTATGAGGTCGTGGCCTGCAACGAGTGCGGCAGCGTCCATCTTCAGGGGCAGGCCCTGCGCGGCGCGCAGCTGCGCCTTCTGCCCCCCGAGCCGGGCGAGGGCGACGATTTCGCGCTGGACCAGGACCCGGACGACGAAGCCACCCCCGCCGCCCCGGTCGGCGTCGCCTGGCTGGCTGCGCCGGGGCAGGGGGGCGGCCTGCCGGGCTGGCTGGGGGCCGATGGCCTGTGGTTCGACAATGCCCCGCCGACAGGCACCCGGGCGGTCGCGGCACGGCTGCTTCAGACCGCGGACGAACGCGCCTGTTGCGCCCGTGCCGGGCAGGCGGGGCTGACCGGCTTCCGCTTCGGCCCGGCCTTCCTGATGGGCAACGGCCTGGCCGGTCTGCTTGATGATCTGGCCCCGCCCGACGGACGGCCCGGCCTGCCGGCAGGCGGGCGCCGCGCGATCAGCTTTTCCGACAGCCGGCAGGGTGTGGCGCGCCTGGCCGCCAAGCTGCAACAGGGGGCCGAGCGCGACCTGACCCGCGCCTTCCTGTGGCATGCCGTGCAGGAGGATCGCGGCGGGGCCGACCCGTCCGAGATCGGAAAGCTGCGCGAGAAGATCGCAAGGATGGAAGCCGCCGGCCTGGGCGATCTTGCCGATGAGGATCGCAAGCGCCTGGCCGAACTCACCGGCGCCACCGCCGCGCCGATCCCCTGGGGCGAACTGGTCCAGGGTCTGGCCAGCCACGAGGATCTGCGCAGCTTTGCCGGCGAGATCTGGAAGGGCCGCAGCCTGGGGGCGGGTCTTGCGGACGATCCCGCGAAGCTGGCCGAAATGTTTCTTTATCAGGAACTGTTCCGCCGCCCGCGGGTGCAGAACAACCCCGAGACCCTGGGCCTCTTGCGCCTGACCTTTCCCGCGATGGAAGAACGCGCGCGCCTGTCCGGCCCGCCCGCGCCGCTGCGCGAGGCCGGCATCGACGCCGAAGGATGGGCGGGCCTTGCACAGGCGGCGGTGGATCTGGTGTTCCGCCAGAACCTCGCGGTGGACATGACCCCGGCCTTCGTGCGGCTGGTCGCGCCGCGCTATGGCGTTCTGAACGCGGTCATGCCCGCAGGCACCCGCAGCGAGGACATGCCCGCGAACAGCCGCCGCTGGCCGGGTGTGCGGGCGGTGAACGGTCGCCTGCCGCGTCTGACCGAACTGGTCTATACCCTGACCGGCGGCAGCCCCGACAGCCGCATCGACCAGGACCGCGCGGGCGAGGTGCTGGATGCGCTCTGGCAGCTCATCGCCGGCACGGCGGCGCGCGATACCGGCGCGGGGGCCTGGCGGCTGGACTTCGGCCGCGCGGCGGTGGCGCGTCTGGACCGCGCCTTCCTCTGCCCCGTCACCCGGCGGCCCCATGCCTACAGCCTGTCGGGCCGCAGCCCCAACGACCCGGCCCGCACAATGCAGCCCGTGACCCTGCCGCGCCTGCCCATGGCCAATCGCGGCGGTCTGACGCGCGATCAGGCGGCCGGGGTCGCGCAATGGTGCCAGACCGACCCGGGCGTGGCGGCCATGCGCGCCCGCGGCCTCTGGACCGATCTGCACGACCGGCTGGCCGCCTTTCCACCATACATCCGCGCACAGGAACATTCCGCCCAGATCCCGCGCCCCACGCTGCAACGCTATGAACAGGCCTTTGCCGAGGGGCGGATCAACCTGCTGAACTGCTCAACCACCATGGAGATGGGGGTGGACCTGGCCGATGTGCGGCTGGTGGTCAACGCCAATGTGCCGCCCTCGCTGGCCAGTTACCGCCAGCGCGCGGGCCGGGCCGGCCGGCGCGGCGAGCCTTTTGCCTTTACCATGACCTTCTGCCGCGACCTGCCGCTGGACCGGCGGGCTTTCGACAATCCCGCAGCCTGGCTTGGCCGGCCCATCGTGGCCCCGCGCGTCTGGTTCGACAGCCCGGCGCTGGTGCGCCGCCACGTCAACGCGGCAATCCTGACCGCCTGGCTGGCAGCGCGGGGCGGCACCGATGTGACCGGCTCGATCGGCGCCTTCCTGGGCGCGGGGCAGGACGCGGACAATCCGGTCGTGGCGGGTGCCCCCGCCGATGCCTTCCTGGCCGACCTCGATGCCGGCTGGGTCGAGGGGCTGGACGGGCCGCTGCGCGACCTGCTGGCGGGCACGGTGCTGGCGGGGCAGGGGGCCGGGGCGCTTGGCGCGCAGACCCGCGCCGCCTTCGAGGCGCTGGTGGCCGGCTGGCGGCGCGAACATCTGACGCTGCTTCAGGCCGCCGCCGCAGCCCCCGACCGCGAGGCCCGGCAGGCGCAAGAGCTGCGCGCCAAACGCCTGGCCGGCGAATTCCTGCTGGGCGAACTGGCCCGCCGGGGCTTTACCCCCGCCTATGGCTTTCCGACCGATGTCGTCACCTTCCAGAACCTGCGCCACCGGTCCGCCGACGCGGGGCAGGGGGAAAGCCGCTTCGTGCGGGGCACGGCCTCGCGCGCGCTGGATCAGGCGCTGCGCGAATATGCGCCGGGGGCGGAACTGGTCATCGACGGGCTGGTGCATCGCGCCTCCGGCATCCTGCCCGCATGGGAGGCGGGGGCGGATGCCTCGGGGCTCGAGGATCTGCGCAGCCTGTGGTCCTGCCCGGCCTGCCGCGCCTTCGACTGGGCGCCGACCGCGCCGGACAGCTGCCCGCGCTGCGGGCAGGCGCCGCTCGACATCCGCCGCTGCCTGCGCCCGGCGGGGTTTCTGGGCGACGAACCCGCCCATGTGGGCTATGAGAACCTGTCGCATGTCACCGCCGATCCGCCGCGCCTGTCGGCCCACGGCGGCGACTGGGTGGCGCTGGCCGAAGGCGCGGGGCGGATGCGCGCCGATCCCGAAGGCCGCCTTGCGGTGACGACTGCGGGTCCGCAAGGCGGCGGCTTTGCCGTCTGTCTGGATTGCGGGCGCGCCCATCCGATGGAGACCCCGCCGCCCGGACTGCCCGCCGTCCTGCCCGATGCGATGCGCAAGCATCATGCCCTGTTGCTGCGCCGCGGGCTTTCGCGCACGCGCGACGGGTATTGCCCGGCCTCGGACAATCCTGCGCGCATCCAGCGCAACCTGCATCTGGCGCAGGTCACGCGCACCGATGTCTGGGAATGGCAGCTTCCCGCGACCTGCGGCGAGATTACCGTCACCGAACCCGCTGCACGCGCCCTGGCCGCCGCCCTGCGCGAGGCGCTGGCCGAACGGCTGGGGGTGGAACCGGCCGAAATCGTGCCCTCGGCCGCGTCTTCGGTCGGTCCCACTGGTGAGGCCGGGCTGTCGGCCTTCCTGCATGACCGGGCCGCCGGCGGGGCGGGGCTTTCGGCCCGGATGGCCGAGCCCGAGATGCTGGCCGCCGGCGTGACGCGCGCGGCAGAGCTGCTCGACTGCCCCGAAGCCTGCCGCCGCGGCTGCCCGGCCTGCATCCTGCGCCCCGATCTGAACAGCCGCGATCTGGTGCTGGACCGCGCCGGTGCCCTGTCGTTGGCGCTTGCCCTGCGCGACCGGCTGGCCCTGCCGCCCGAACTGCTGGTCTTCGGACCGGCCACACAGCTGGCGGGCCGCCCCGCGGCGGCACTGATCGCCGATCGCCTGCGCCGAGGGCAGCTTCGCGGCCTCGACCTCTGGCTGCACGGCGATCCGGGCGGCTGGGATCTGTCGGGCTGGCCCTTGCGCCGCCTGCTGCCCCGTCTGGAAGAGGCCGGCATCCGCCCCCGGGTGGGCATCCTGGCTTCCGCGTTGACCTCGGCCGGGCTGACGTTGCCGGTGAAACTTGCGCTGCACGCTCTGGCACGCACCGCCGATCTCCACCGGGCCGAGGCTTTGCCGCAGGCCGGCGGGGCGATGGTGCTGTGCCATCTCCATGGGCCGTCGGATGGCCAGGCGCTGGCCGTCACCACTCAGGCCGAGGCTGCGCCCGGCCCGGGCTGGGGGCAGGGGGCCGCCGCCCCGGCGCTGATCGGGCCGGCCACGGCCCCGGCCATGGGCAACCGGCTGTCGGCCGACCGGCTGATCGAGCTGGGCATGGGGAACGCCCGTCTGCTCTGGCACGAGGCGGCGCTGGACGGACCGGCCAAGGGCTTCGGCCGGCGCTTCTGGGACTGGCTTGCCCGCGAAGCCCCGCTCGAGGTCGGCGCGATGCGCAGCGCGGGCGTGGCGCGGTTGCACTACTCGGACCGCTACCTCTTGCAGGCGTATCTGCTGCGGCTGCTGGCCGAGCTGATGCAGGCCGCACCGGGGGCGCAAGGGGCCGCACTTGCAGTGGATCTGGCCCGCGACGAGCGTCCGCCGCCCGATCCGCGCCTCATGCACCACAATTTCCCCGGCGACGCGCTGCGGCGGGAGGTTCTGCGCCATCTGCTTCCCGGGGCCAGCATCGAGCTGCGCGCCAAGGCAGACATGCCGCATTTCCGGCGACTCTCGGTCTGGCTGAAAGACGGGCGGCGGCTGGACATTCTTCTGGATCAGGGGCTTGGCGCGTGGTCGGCCGCAGGATCGCAGCGCCACGATTTTTCCGCCTCCGCCGCCGCGCAGGCCCGGGCCCTGTCGTCCACGGCCTTCGAGGTGCAGGCCGGCCGCGCCGCCACCCCCATCGCCCTTCAGATGCATCAGGCCACATCATGACCGATCAGACCCCGGACGAAGATTTCCTGCCGCTGCCGCCTGATTTCCTGCGCGAGCATTTCCCGGTCGCCCCCAGCCTGCGGCGAGAGAACCGGGAAGTTTTCGCCGCATTCCTGAATGCGGACCGGCTGAAGGACGACGCGGCCTTCTACGCGGCCCTGGCCCGGATGGTCACCTGTGAAGAGGGCGTCGAGGCCCTGCGCACCTATGACCGCCGGATGAAGGCGAAAGGTGATGATAAGAAGGCCTTCGCCCTTCGCGCCCTGCGCTGGCTTTGCAATCAGAACCCAGGGCTGGACCCCTCTGCCATACTGAAGCGCGACCCCGAGGAGCTGCCCCCGCTGTCCGAGGAGCGCGCGGTTCAGGCACTGTTCCTGCGGCTCGCCGCGCCTGCCGGGGCCAAGGCGAACGACAAGGACGCATCGCCTGATGGGGCCGCGCCCCGCGTCGCCCTGTCCGAGCCGGACTGGAGGACGCTGGCCCGCGCCCTGGCCGCAACGGCCGCCGCCCTCGACCATCCCGACGCGACCGCCGCCGAGCGCATCCTGGCGATGGCCGAACAGCTTGCCGCCGCCTGCCGCACTGCCGCCGAGGCCGCGGCGGCGACCGAAGCCCTGGCCCGCCGGGCCGAAGCCCTGCGCGGCCGCCTGACTTCGGCCGCTCCCGCCATGGCCGAAGCCTGGCCGGCAGAGATCGATGGTGCCTTCCTCGATGCCGTGGAAGCCAGCCTCGACGCGCTCGAGACCGCCATCGCCAGGGAAAACCTGGCCGAGGACCGGCGCCAGACGCTGGATGAACAGGCACGAGCCGCCCATGAAGCTGGCGATCTGGATGAGGAAGAGGATCTGATCCCGCGACGGCGCGCGGCGCGAGCCGAGTGCGAGGCTGCGAAGGCCGCAGTCTTGGGCGCAATGCAGGGGCTGGAAACCCTTCTTCAAGGAACGCGGATGCCTCCGCCCAAGCAAGACGACACGGAAGATGAGGCCCTGACCGAGGGCACGTCGAAGCCCTCGGACGGCACGACCGATCCAGAGATGCCGGCTGGCACCGAGCCCCAACCCGAGCAGGAGATCAACGATCCCCAGCCGGAAGAAACCGACGCGGCAAAGAGCGGCGCGACCGCCTCTTCCGAAACGTCCTCCGCCTCGGATGATGGCGTGCCGCCGTCCCAGGCCCCGCAGAGCGGCGCGACCACCGAGCCAGAGGATGCACACACCCCGCCGTCGGATGACGGGCCCAAGGCACCCCAGATTCCCGACGGTCTTTCCGATGCAGCCCTTCTTCACTGGCTGCATGCGGGCGAAATCGCGCTGGCCTATCACGCTGCGCGCCTGGCCGAACAGCAAGGTGCACGGGCCGCTCTGCCCCCGGCGGTGCTGCGCGGGCTTGCCCTTCTGCGCGACATCCGGCGTGCCGAGGACATGGCCGACCCGGCGCGCACCGGTGCCATGGCCGAGATGATGGGGGCGCTGGACGGGGCGCCGCCCGTTGCCGCGAGGGTGGCCTTTGCCGCCCTGCTGCGCCCCGCGCTGTTCGATCCCGACCACGGGGCCCGCGCGCATCTGCGCAGCTTGTCGGCCGACGAGGCCTTGGCCCCCTATGCCGCAGTGATCGACGCGCTTGGCGCGCTTGGCCACGAGGTGCGCCTGTCTGTCCGCCGTCTGGCGGAACTGGGCGGCCGGCAGGTGGGGCCGGCGGCTCCGCAGGCTCTTGAGGCCCTGCGTCACTGGTGGACTGACGCCCAGAAACGCAAGTGCATGCATCAGCCGACCTACCGCATCCTGCATGAAGACCTGCACCCGAGCGGCCACATCGGCCGGATCATTCAGGCGGTGCTGGCCGGTGCGCCGAATGCCGAGGACGAGGCACGCAGTTTCATCGAATCGCTGCGCGACGACCGCGCGGCACAGGAAGCCTTCGTGGAAGAGGCCGAGCGGCGCAATGGCCGCCCCCGGCGCGACCGGATCGAAGGCATGGCCCTGACCTGGTTCTGCGAGCGTCTGCAAGAGGCCTGCGACCATCTTTCCTACTGGCTGGAGGCCCGGGCACAGGATAGGGCCACCCCCGGCGACAGCCAGCGCCAGCGGCTGCTGGCGGCGCTGGGGCCCTTGCGCAAGGCAATGCAGCAGCGCCAGGCCGCAGACCCCGCACTGTCGTCCGGGGAACCGGACCTCGACGCCGCCATCACTGCGCTGGTGAACCGCGAACTTGACGCGCTGGACCGGCTTCTGTCCGGCGAAGTGTCGTCCGGTCTGCTGCCTGCTCCGGAAGAGGCGCTGGAAGGCCCGCTGCTGCGCCTGCCGGGCGGCTGTCAGGACTGGACCGGAGGCGACCCGGCACTGGACAAGGAACGTGATGCCCGTGACTGCCGCCTCACTGAGGCGCTGGCCGATCCGGCTGCGCTGTCGCCGGACTGGGATGCCGCCCTGTCCGCGCGCCGTTCCGAAGGCGCGATCCTGGCGGCGCGGGCGGTGCTGCGGCGGCTCGAGGCCGCCGGGCTGAGCGAGTCAGAGGCTACGGTACGCCAGCAGGAGATCGACGAAGCCCTGACGTCGTCACGCCAGGTCGCGCTGGAGCGGGTGGAGCGACTGCACCAGTCCTTTGCCACGCTGGCATACCTCGATCTGGACCAGACCGAGGCCAACCGCGGGCGTCTGGCCCAGCTGGCGGCCATTGCCGAGGCACTCCGCGCCGATCCCGACGGCGATCATGTGGCGCTGCCCGCCGGCAATGGCCTGCGCGACAGTCTGGTCCCGCCCGACTTCCCCGAACTGCAAGCCTGTCTGGCCAGGCTAGAGGACCAGCGCGACCAGATGCGCGTGGCGGTGGTCGAACGGCAGCGGCAGGCCCTGATCGAACTTTGCACCCGCCCCGACGCCGGGGGGGCGCGCGCGATCCTTGAGCGGCTGGACCAGCTGGACCCGGTGACGGTGGACGACGCCATCGCCGATCTGCAGGCTGGCCGCCCGGTGCACCTGCCCGAGGCAGAGGCCCCGGATCTTTTCGAGGATTTCTTTCCCTCCTTCGTTCGCGCCGTTGAACTGGGCGGGGCAAACCTTGGGCGGGGCCAGATCCAGACGGCGATGACCAACGCGCAGGACCTGGGTCCGCTGGCTCTGGCGGCGCTGGACAGCCAGACGCGCAAGCGCGGCCAGCAGCTGGTGGAACACTGGAGCAGCGCAGAAAATGCCCTGCGTCAAAGCCAGCCCGACCGCCTGCGCGACGTCCTGGAACGGCTGTTCGGTCTGATCGGGCTGACCGGCATCGAGATCAAGCCCGGACGCGAAGCAATACAGGGCAGGCTGCGGGGGCTTGCGATGGCCGCCGATGTGCCGCTTGTTTCAGACTGGTTCCTGCCCCCCGCCTTTGGCAGCGAGAGCGGCGGCAGGTTCCGCCTGCTGGCGGCGCGTGACGACGTGACCACTGAACAGATTCTGCGCGAGATCGGGGCAGAAGCCCCCGACGACGCCTGGATCGTGGTCCAGTTCCGCCGGCTGGGCGAAGACGACCGGCGCACGCTTGCCCGGCGCTGCCGCGACGACGCCCGGCGGGTGCTGATGCTGGACGAAACCCTGCTGTTGTTCCTGGCCAGCCGCAGCGAAGACCCCCTGCGCGCCTTCTTCGCCTGCACGCTGCCCTTCGCCTGGGTGCAGCCCTATGTGGTCGGCGCGGGGCCGATCCCGCGCGAAGTCTTTTTCGGCCGGCAGGAAGAGATACGGCGCATCGTCGCGCGCGAGGCCGGGGGTTGCCTGATCTACGGCGGGCGCCAGCTGGGAAAATCGGCACTGTTGCACCATATCCGCCGCGAACGACACCGGCCCGACCGGGGCGAGGTGGCCATCTATCTTGACATCAAGCCCATGGGCGGCCTTGGCAATCCGGCCGAGCGGATCTGGGACGAGCTTCACCATGCCCTCCGCCGCGAGGCCGGGCTGTCGTCCGATGGCAGCGGGCATCAGCCGGTTCTTCAGGCGATCCGCCAGTGGCTTGACGGCGGACCGGACCGGCGCGTTCTGGTGATGCTGGACGAAGCCGACAACTTCCTTCGCGCCGAACATGGCGCGGGCTACCCGAACCTTCTGCCGCTCAAGTCGCTGATGGAAGAAACAGGGCGACGCTTCAAGGTGGTCTTTGCGGGCCTGCACAACGTGCGCCGCATGGCGCGCGCGCCCAACTCGCCCTTGCCGCATCTGGGCGACCCCATCTGCATAGGGCCGATGAACCAGACCGAGGCCAACCGCCTTGCACTGCGCCGCCTCGCGCTCGAGCCGCTGCGCACCGCGGGGCTCGACTTCGCCGATCCGGCGCTGGCCTGGGACATGCTGGCACGCATGAACCATTATCCTTCGCTTGTGCAGATATTCGGCCATCAGGTGGTGCACCGGCTGGGCAGGCGTCTGGACAGGCGCAGCGGGCCGCGCTGGAAACTCAGCCGCGAGATGCTGTTCGAGGGCAGCACCGCCGAGGCCATCTCGGTCCAGATCCGGGATCGTTTCCAGCTGACGCTGAACCTGGACCTGCGCTACGAACTCTTTGCCAAGTCAATTGCCCATTATCGCCTGGACAACGCCGGCGGCCAGGATCGCGTGCTGTCCGCTGGCCTGACGGCGGCCGAAATTCGCGACAAAGCCCTTGATTTCTGGCCGAAGGGCCTGGCCAAGCCATCGCTCAGCGACTGCGAAGAGATCCTGTCCGAAATGGTGGATCTCGGCGTCCTGGCCGAACTGGCGCCTAGGCGTTTCGGTTTGCGCAACGCACAGGTTGCCCAGATGCTGGGCGACCGCGAGCGGCTGGAAACCGAGCTTCTTCAGCTTGCAGACCGCGAGGACGACCCGGCCTATGACGCGGGCAGTTTCCATGCCTGCTTGCGGCCGCTTCGGCCAAAGGATCGGTCACCGCTGTCCGATCGCCAGTTGCAGCAGGTGTTCGGACCTGAAGGGGGGCGCCTGACCTTGATCGTGGCACCCGACTACATCGTAGGGCCGGAAGCGGGGCAGCGGCTGCTCGCCGCAGCGGCGCTGTTCGATGCCCCCGCCGAGTTGATCGGCGCCGAGGATGCCGCCCTGCGCCGTGCGCTGGAGTCGGAAGGCGTGTTCATCGTGTCGGGCGCCTGGTCCGCCGACCGCGCGCAGCGTGTGGTGAACCGGCTAGGCGAACGCGGCGCGCGCACGCGCATCCTGTGGCTGGTGCAAGCGGATCCCGCGGAGATGTCCGATTTGCCGCGCGTTCATGCAAGGCCATGGGACGAGAACATGCTGCGGCTCTGGCTGGCCGAGGAGGGACATGCACCCACGCTGGATGACCGTGAGACGCGCGCCGCCATCATCGCTGCCACCGGAGGGGTGCCGGCACGGCTGATGGCCCTGCGAAGCGAGCTTGCGGATCTTGCACCCCTAGCGCTCAACGAACGGCAGGGGCGCTTGGGTTCCTGGGCCCGCAGCCAACCTTCCATCGCCGAGGCGGCAGGCCTGTCGGAACAGGATCGGGCCGTTCTGCGTTTCCTGGTCGAGGACGGCGCCGCCCTGGAGTGGGCCGAAGAGCTTGCGGAATTCTGCCCCGAAGCCGATCAACCCCGACTGACAAGGCTGATCGCCGGGGGCTGGCTGCAGGTGGCCGACCGACCGGGTTCGGTGCCCCGACCGACGGATCTGGGACGGCTGGCTGCGGCATGACGGCCCAGGCAAGCCCCTGGGATCTGCCCGGGCTGGACGGATGGCTGGAAGATCTGTCGGAACAGTTGAGGCGCGGGCTTCTGTTGCTTCCGCCGATGGCCGTTGCGCCCATAGGCCTGGTTGACGCCCTTGTCGCGCGCTGTCGGGGCCTGCACGACTGCGGCGAGATCCGTTGCGATGCCAGGGATTGCCGGCAACCCGCGGCCATCCTGGCCGAGCCACTGGGCTGCACTCCGACGCTCGATGCCCTTGCATCACCGGCCTGCGACCAGCAATTGGTGATCCTGCGCCTTGCTGACGGCTTGCCCGCGCAGGGCAAGTCCTGGCTGACCTTCCTACGCCGCCTTGCACAGGCGCGCCGGGAAAAACCCGGCCTGTGCGTCCTGGTGCCGGATGCGCCTGCAGCGCTGTGCGGCCAGGACCTGCCCTGCGCCGAAGACTGGCGCTACAGCCTCAGCCGCGGCGACCGGGTGATCTGGGCCGAAGAACACCTGCCGCGCGGCCGCAGCGGCCTTGCCGCGGAACTGGCCGTGGCCCTGGCGGTCGAACTTTGCGGCTGGCGCCTGGATCTGGCCGCCGAGCTTGCGCGTGCAAGTGTAGAGGATCTGATCCGCCCGCTGGACTGGCTGGCGCGACGCGGAAGCGATAGTGCGGCAGAAACAGGCAAGGGGGACGCCTGCCCGCTGGCCCTTTATCGGGGGGGCGACAGCGCACAGCTTCGCCGGCGGGTATGGCGGGCGCATTTGTTCACATTCTTCCCGAGGCTCGAGGAACAGCGCCTTGATTTCATCGACCGTTACCGAAAGAGGCTGCGAGTTGACGAACATCTTCGCTCGCTTGGCGTGACCTCGGTCGATGACATCGAACTGGGCGCACTGCGGCATCAGTTGCGCGGCGCGCTGGATCGAGGCGACGCCGACCGGCTGGAAGCCCTGGCGCGCCTGCGCAACCGGCTGGCGCATCGTCAGCCGGGCGACCCGGAGGATTGCCGGACGGTGCTCGCCATCAAGGATCCGTAGCAGCGACATGGTATCGGCTGACTAGGATGACATAACAATCCTTATCAGACATCTAGCGGCCTGATCCTTCCCCGCCCGTCCAGCGGGTTGCGGCCGTCTGCGCCGCATGTGTGCAAAGGCGGCTCAGCCTCCTGAAACCCTGGCAGGTCAAGGCCGTCGGCAAGCCGACTGCGCAACAAGTCTTTCGGCATGGGGATGCTTTCAGCCCCGGCCGGTCGGGGCGGACGAGGCCTCCTCTCCCCACTCTTGCCGGGCAGGCGGTTTCGGCCTTCGGCGCACTGAACGCGATGGCCCACAAGCCGGACTTCAACAGCTGAGGCAGTGGTCCGGGTGGCGAAGGTGCATTATTTGCCCTGGCCGATCTGCCCGGGGTCGGGTCCGCAACGTGATCTGGCTGGGCGTCTCGGGGACGACCATCGCCCTTTCGCGGATCTTCTGCTGCAAGCCGCCGAAAGCGGGCAATGTCGGCACGGTCACGCGGATCGACAAAGGCAGCGTGGTCGTCGCCAGAAAGCCCGGACGCCGCGAGGCAGGCTAGCGGATCAACACGACGGGCACCTTGCAGGCGCGGATCATCGCGGTGGTGGTCGATCCGATGATCAGGCTTCGGATGCGGCTGTGACCATAGGCACCCATCACCAGCATGTCGAACTGCGCTTCCTCCACCAGCCTGGCCAGGGCGGTTTCCGGCTGCCCAGGCAGCACGGACGTTTCGGCGGCGATGCCGGCCGCCTGCAGCCTGGCCTGGGCATCGGCAAGGCCCTGCATCACCTGGGGCGTGGCGCTGCCCACCGTCACGACATGGACGCGCAGCCCCCGGAACAACGGGCTGCGGGCAATGTGATCGACCGCCTTCATGGCAGAGGCCCCGCCGTCGTAGGCCACAAGCACCTTCGAAATCGGCCGGAAGGCGCGCGAGGCGACGAAGACTGGCTTGTGGCTGGCGCGCACGATCCGTTCAAGGTTCGAGCCCAGATGCCCCTTGGCGAAATCCGCCGCCTCGCCGCGCTTGCCGATCAGGATCACGCGGGCGTCGGCTTCCACATCCGCCACGGCCTCAACGATGTCGCCGTGGCGCAACCGAGTGGTAACATCGGTCACGCCGGCCTTTTCCAGCAGGGCCTGGGCGTCTTCCAGGATTGCCCGCCCCCGGTGGCTGATCAGTTTGGCACGCTGTGCATCCAGTTCTGCCAGTTGCTGCATCAGGGCCGTCCGCGCCCCCAGCGCGATGGCGCCGGAATGGTCATGCATGTCCGAGGCCTCGCGGCGCCCGAGGACATGGATCAGCTCGACCGGCGCGCCGGTGCGCCTGGCGATCCAGGCCGCATGATCGCAGACGCTGGCGGAATAGATCGACCCATCGACAAGGGCGATGATCTTGGGTTGGTCGGTCATGTCGCTGTCCCTCTCAATGCGCCAGCAGCTTGTCCATCGCGCCCGGCTTGTCATGCGTGGCAAGGCGGTCAACGATGGTTTCGGAGGCTTCGTTCATGCCGACGATTTCCACCTCGGCCCCGTCGCGGCGGAACTTCAACACCGCCATGTCCAGCGCCTGCACGGACGATATGTCCCAGATATGGGCGCGGCTGACGTCGATCACCACGCGGTCCAGTGCCTCCTTGAAGTCGAAGGCGTTCATGAAATCCTCGACCGAACCATAGAAGAGCTGACCCTCGACGATGTAGGTGCGCTCGCGCCCGTCCTTCGAGATGGTGGAAGTGACCTTAAACAGTTGCGCGATCTTGCCTGCGAAGAAGATCCCCGAAAGCAGCACCCCGACCAGCACGCCGATGGCAAGGTTGTGGGTGTAGACCACGGTTGCCACGGTGGCGAGCATCACGATGGAGGATGACCGCGGATGGACGGTCAGGTTCTTGATCGACGACCAGGAAAAGGTGCCGATCGAGACCATGATCATGATCGCCACCAGCGCGGGCATCGGAATCTGCGCCACCCAGTCGCCAAGGAAGACCACCAGGATCAGCAGCACCACCCCGGCGGTGAAGGCCGACAGCCGCCCGCGCCCGCCGGATTTGACGTTGATGATCGACTGGCCGATCATCGCACAACCCGCCATGCCGCCGATGAAGCCGGTCGCGGTGTTTGCGATGCCCTGGCCGATGCATTCCTGATTGCGGTCCGACCTGGTGTCGGTCAGATCGTCAACAATGTTCTGGGTCATCAGGCTTTCCAGAAGGCCCACCACCGCGACCGCGATGGAATAGGGCAGGATGATCAGCAGGGTTTCCAGCGTCAGCGGGATGTCGGGAATCAGGAACACGGGCAGCGTGTCGGGCAAGGCCCCCATGTCGCCAACGGTGCGCACGTCCCAGCCAAAGGCCAGCGACAGCGCCGTCAGGACAAGGATCGTGACCAGCGGCGACGGGATCGCCTTGGTGACATAGGGGAAAAGGTAGATGATCGCCAGCCCGGCGGCGACAAGGGCATAGGTCAGCCAGGTGACTTTGCCCGGGTCCAGTTCCGGCAGCTGCGCCATGAAGATCAGGATGGCCAGCGCGTTGACGAAGCCGGTCATCACCGATTTCGACACATAGCGCATCACGAAACCCAGCTTCAGAAGGCCCGCGCCGATCTGGATCAGACCGGCCAGTACAGTTGCCGCCAGCAGGTATTGCAGCCCGTGGTCGCGCACCAGCGTGACCATCAGCACCGCAGTGGCCGCTGTGGCGGCCGAGATCATGCCAGGCCGGCCACCGACGAAGGCAATCAGGACGGCGATCGAAAAGCTGGCGTAAAGCCCGACCTTCGGATCCACGCCAGCGATGATGGAAAAGGCGATCGCCTCGGGGATCAGCGCCAGCGCAACGACCAGACCAGCCAGAACGTCGGCGCGCACATTGCCGAACCACTGCGCGCGGTAAGCATCAAGTGAAATCATGTCGGGTTTTCCTGATCGATCCGGGTCATTGCGACCGCGCATCGAGATTTGGACAGTGTCTCAGTTCAGGTTGTCCGGCGGATCGGCGGCCGGAAGAGCCACCCGGGGTTTGCACCCAGGTCCATGTTCGCTGCACCGCCGCATATACGTTTCGGATCGCGAAGCCAACCCTCGGCGGCTTGTGCATGGGCGTGACTTTCCGTTTCCCATGGGAAGGGGGTGCGCCTTGGCGAACCGGAAAAGCTTGGACGGCAGGCCTTTTTCCGCCCGGCGTCCGCTTTTGCGACGAACGCAAGACGCGGTCAGCCGCCGATTGTGACAGGCCTCACCTGCATCCGGATCGGCCGGACGGACAAGGCGGCTTCATGGCGCCTGGGCATGTCCATCACACGGACAAAGGCCAGCAGATGTTCGACCGGCCCGGTTTTCGGCTTCTGCTTTCGATCGTGCACCGCCTGCCAGGCGATCCGGGCGGTCATGGCAAGATCCTGTGCGGCAGTTTTGGGCGCCGATGCGACACGAATACCTGCACCGCGCCCTGAAGACACACACCTGAGCAAGCGATCGTTCCGGGGCTGGTCAGCGGTCGTTCGCAATTTGGCGGGGGAATGCCGCTTCACCCTGACCGCTGGCGGCCCGATCCCGATGGCAGAGGCAACTATGATCCAAAGATCTCGCGCAGGCGTTCGGTGTCGAGCATCCGGCAGACCTTGCCAGGGGGCTTGACGGTCTCTACGGCTTCCCCGGCGACGAGGGCATTGACCACTGCTTCCTCGATGGCCTCGACGGCGGCGAGGTAAAGCGGGTCGAGACGTTCGCTGTTCAGCTCCTGTTTCGTCAGCACGGGCAAGGCAACTTGCGGCATCGGGCCTTCGTTGGCGGTCGAGAACGCCAGGAAGATGTCGCCCGAGTTGTTGCCGCCGGGCGTGCCGCCGCGACCGATCCCGATGGCGGCGCGCTTGGCAAGCTGGCGCAGCGACAGACCGGAAAGCGGGGCGTCGGTGGCAAGTATGACGATGATCGACCCCATCTCTGCCGTATACAAGGCACCCTCGGGCATCAACCGGCCAACGGGGCGGCCCAGGATCGTCAGCCAGGGGCGCAGGCCGTGGTTCGCCTGCACCAGCGCCGCCACGGTGTAGGTCGCTGCGCCGATCGGGACGCGGCGCGAGGATGTGCCGGTGCCGCCCTTGAATTCATAGGCGATCATGCCGTTGCCACCGCCGGTCGACCCTTCGGCCACCGGGCCCGAAGCCCGTGCATTCAGCGCCGCGATGGCGTGTTCGGGCGTGACGTGCAGCGCGTTGATGTCGTTCAGCACACCGTCATAGGTCTCGGCCACGACCGGCATCGCCCAGGCGTGTTCGTTGCGGAAATAGTCGCCGTAATGGTCAATCATCCAGCGCGTCGCGCCGTGATGCGCCGCCCCGACGCCGTGGGTGTTGGTGATGAGAATCGGCCCAAGGAAATATCCCGCATCATTGATCCAGTGCGTGCCCGTCATCTCGCCATTGCCGTTCAGGGCAAAGTGCCCGGCCCAGACCGGCTGCGGCGTGGTGCCCGGGCGGGGCAGGATGGCGGTGACGCCGGTGCGCATCTTCCGCGCGGGATCGGTCAGGGTGCAGAAGCCCACCTCGACCCCCGGCACATCGGTGATGGCGTTGAAGGCACCGGGGATGCCGGGGAACGGCAGGCCAAGGTCACGGGCGCGGGGCTTTTGCAGACTGGTCATGTCAATCGGTCTTTCTGGAGCGAAGCCAAAGCCCCAAGGCAGCAATCACCACCGAGGCAAGGATGATGAGCGTGGCGATGGCGTTGATCTCGGGCTTTACGCCGCGGCGGATCATGCCGAAGATGAAGACCGGAAGCGTGGTGTTCCCGGTGCCCGAGATGAAATACGTGATCACCAGATCGTCCATCGAGATGACGAAGGCCAGCAGCGCGCCCCCCAGGATGCCGGGGGCAAGCTGGGGCAGTAGCACCTTGCGCAGCGTCACCCATTCCGAGGCGCCGAGGTCGGCCGAGGCTTCCTCCAGCGCAGGGTCGATCCCGGCAAGCCGGGCCTGGACGATGATGAAGACGTAAGAGGTCAGGAAAGTGCAATGCCCGATGATGATGGTCAGCATCGACAGGTTCATGCCGATGGTGACGAAAAAGATCAGCAGGCCGATCCCCAGCACGATGTCCGGCATCATCATCGGCAGCATCAGGAAGGCGTTGTAGAACCCGCGCAGCCGGAAGCGGTAGCGGGCCAGCGCGATGGCCGTCGCCGTTCCGATCACGGTCGAAATGGTGGTGGTGAAGAACGCGACCGTCAGCGAGGTGCGCAGTGCGGCCAGCATCTGGTCGGTGCTTTCGACATAGGCCGCGCGGTTCGACACGTCGGTCGCCCGGTCGGACAGGCCGAGCAGGCCGGTATACCAGTCGAAGGTGAAATGCTCCCAGATCATCATGTTGACCGGGTTCGAATTGAACGAATAGCCGACGATGACGAACAGGGGCGCATAGATGAAGGCGAAGAAGGCCAGCGAAAACAGGGTCAGCGCCGCCCAGCCGACAGGGTTACGCATGGCCGCCCGCCTTTCTGGCCCGGGTCACGAAAACCAGAAGGACCGCCAGCACCACCGCCATGATGATCATCGACAGCGCCGACCCGAAGGGCCAGTTGCGCGCGGAGAGGAACTGTTGTTCCACCAGGTTGCCGATCATCAGCCCCTTCGCGCCCCCCAGCACGTCCGGCACGACGAAGTTGCCGACCGAAGGGATGAACACGATCACCGCCCCGCCCATGATGCCTGGCAGGGTCTGCGGCAGGATCACCTTCAGGAAGGTCTGGACGCGGTTGGCGCCAAGATCCAGCGACGCCTCGACCTGCGCGCGATCCAGGTTGTCCACGGCGGCGTAGAGCGGCAGGAACATGAAGGGAATCATCACATAGACCATGCCCAGCACCACGGCCGTCGGGGTGTAGAGGATTTCCAGCGGCGCGCTGATCACCCCGCTCCACAGCAGGACGCTGTTCAGGATGCCCGAGGGCTTCAGGATCAGAAGCCAGGCGTATAGCCGCACGATCAGGCTGCAGAAGAACGGCAGGGTGATCAGGAACAGGAACGCCAGCCGCCAGCGTTCCGACAGCCGGCTGACCCAGAAGGCCACGGGGTAACACAGGATCAGCGTCAGGACGACCGTCAGTGCCGCAAACGACAGCGAGCGCCAGAGGATCTGCAGGTAGATCGGCTCGAAGATCTCGTTGATCCCGTCGGCCCAGCCGAAGATGCGGCCATAGTTCCAGTGGTAGAAGGACCACTCCACCCCGCCATAAAGCCCCGGCGTCAGAACCGAGAAGAGCGCGATGATGCAAAGCGGCAGCAGGAAGAACACGCCCAGGAACAGCGTCACCGGGGCCAGAAGCACCCCCAGCACCACCGATTGTCGCCGCAGCGCCATCACGCGGCCTCCAGCACATGCACCCGGGCCGGGTCATGCGCCAGATACACCCTGGCGCCTTCCTCGACCCCGGCATTGTCGCGGGCAATGACGCGGATCTCCGGGCCACCGGCCAGCGGCTGGACCAGGATGTAAAGGTCCGAGCCAAGATAGACTGCCCGCGACACCGTGCCGGCGATGCCTTCGGCCGCAAGGCTGAAATCCGTCGGCCGCAGGATCGCCGTCACCACCTCGCCGACCTTGCGGCCTGCGGCAGGCAGGCGCAGATCCACCCCCTCGGCGGTGCGGGCCAAGGCCTCGGCCCCTTGGATCCGGTCCACCGTCACCGGGAAAAGGTTGGTCTCGCCGATGAATTCGGCCACGAAGCGGTTCCTCGGCTGGCGATAAATCTCGCGCGGGGTGCCGATCTGTTCGATCTTGCCGGCGCGCATCACCACGATCCGGTCGGACATCGTCAGCGCCTCTTCCTGATCGTGGGTGACGAAGATGAAGGCGATGCCCAGCGAATGTTGCAGCGACTTCAGTTCCAGTTGCATCTGCTGGCGCAGGTTGCGGTCCAGCGCCGACAGCGGTTCGTCCAGAAGAAGCAACCGCGGCTTGGCGATGATCGCCCGCGCAAGCGCCACCCGCTGCCGCTGCCCGCCCGAAAGCTGGCCGGGCCGCCGGGCGCCAAGTCCGGCAAGGCCCACCTTCGCCAGCGCTTCGGCCACCTGTGCCTCGCGCGTGGCCCTTGGCACGCCGGCCACCTCTAGCGCGTAGCCCACGTTCCGCGCCACCGTCATGTGGCCGAAAAGGGCATAGCTCTGGAACACCGTGTTCACCGGGCGGCGGAAGGGCGGCAGCGCCGTCAGGTCGGCCCCGTCCAGCCGCATCGAGCCGCCATCCAGCGTCTCGAACCCCGAGATGGCGCGAAGAAGCGTGGTCTTGCCGCAGCCGGACGGGCCAAGCAAGGTGACGAACTCGTTCGCGCCCACATCAAGGCTGACGCCGTCCAGCGCGGCCAGCCGCCCCCCTTCGGGTGTCACGAAGCTGCGCCGCGCGTCGCGGATTTCCAGCAGGGCCGCCATCTACTGCGCCGTGCGGATCGTGTTCCAGGCGCGGTCATAAAGCTTCAGCGCGGCACCGACATCCTCGAAGATCTGCAACCGCGCCATGGTGTCCGGCCCGACGTTGATGTTCGGGTTCGACTTGATGATGTCGGGCGTAAGCTCGTTTGCGGGGATATTGGGCGTGCCGTTGAACTGCTGGGCGACGTTCAGCGCGGCAATCTCGGGCTTCAGGTAGAACTCCATGAACTTCCGGGCGTTTTCCTTGTGCGGCGCGCTGGCCAGCACGCAGATGTTCTCCTGATACATCGTGCCGCCCTCGGCCGGGATGATGTATTTGATATTCGGCGTCTCGGTGAAGAAGACGTTCCCGCCGACGAAGAATTGCCCCGCCGCGATGTCGCCCGAGGCCAGCATCGGCGGCACCTCGTAGGTAAAGGCCGAGACGGCCGCCTTGTGCGCAAGGATGTAATCCGCCGCCGCCTGCACTTCGGCCGGGTCGGTGCTGTTGACCGAGGTGCCGTTCATGATGTGGCCGATGGCCAGCACCTCGCGCATGTCGTCAAGAAGCGTGATCTTGCCGCCGGTCCTTTCCGGGATCGCGAAGAAATCCGCCCAGCCGGTGATCGGGCCGGTGATGGCCTCGTTATAGAAGATCCCGACCGTCCCCCAGGCATAGGGCAGGCAGTATTCGCTGTTCGGGTCCTCTTTCGAGCGCAGGAAGGCAGGGTCGATGTTCTTGAAATCGGGGCTTTCGTTGATGCCGGTCTTTTCCAGAAGGCCCAGCTTGATCATGATGTCGTTCATGTGGACCGAGGGAAAGACGATGTCATAGCCCGTCGCCCCGGCCTGGATCTTGGCCAACATCTCTTCGTTCGAGGAATAGGTGTCCAGCGTCACCGCGATGCCGGTTTCCTCGGTGAACTTCGTCAGAACCTCGGGGTTGATGTAGTCCCCCCAGTTGTACAGCGCCAGCGACCCTTCGGCCGAGGCGAGGCTTGCCGTCATGGAAACTGCCGCTGCAAGGCCCATGATTCTTGTGGTCATCGCGATTCTCCCGGTTGGTGCCTCTTTGCGGCTACGCGCGGCTTTTGTTTGCGGTGCCGACTCGGGCATGATATTTATGACAGAACGCTAACATTCATAAGTTTTGCTGTAAATCCTGTCATGAATCAAACCACCGCTGACCCTCAGGATTCCGCGCTTGCTGCAAGGTTGCGCAGCGTTCAGGCCGATCTGACCAGATCCGAGGCGAAGATCGCACAGTGGCTGCTGTTGAACGAAGCGTCGGTGCCTATGGAGACCGGCGCCTCGATCGCGGCCAAGACCGGGGTCAGCGAGATAACGGTCAGCCGGTTCCTGCGCCGGATCGGCTTTCGCGGCATGGCCGAACTGAAGGCCGAGATCGGCTCTGCCACCGCAAAGCTGCAGATACACGCGGCAGATCGCTACATGCGCCTGCTGGATGGGGAACTGGGAACGCTTCTGAAACGCGACGCCGATGCCATCCTCAGCCTTGGCGCCCAGATTTCGCGGCCCGAATGGGAATCGGCGATCACGGCCCTGGACGCGGCGGACGAGGTGTTCGTCACCGGGTTCCAGACGGTCCGGGGACTGGCCGAGGATTTTGCGCGGCGGCTGGGTATCGTGCGCGGGTCGGTCCGCTTTGTCTCGGCCCATGATGGCGGGCTGGTCGAATGGGTGGAATCGCGTCGCCGGTCAGGCGAGGCACGGGCGCTGCTTCTGGTGGACATGGTCCCCTATGCGCGCGAGGCAGAGATCGTCGTCCGCACGGCGCGCCGCCTGGGGATGGAGGTTGTCGTGATCACCGACGAACTCAACACCTGGGCACAGGCGCATACGCCCTTTGTCTTCCATGCTTCGACCAAGGCAGGCGCCTTCCTCGAAAGCACCGGTCCCCTGGCGACCCTGCTGAACCTGGTCACCCATGCGGTCGCGGGTCGTGACCCGGACAAGGCGCGACAACGGATTTCTTCGTGGCCTTCGATCCTGCGTGATCTGGGGCTTTATTGAAAGGGCTGGTCGGGCCATTCCCGTTGGCTGGACCAAGACCGCAGCGATTGTCAGCATCAAGTGCGTCATGCCGACCGCTTCGGCAGATTGACCAAGACATGCCGGGCGCAGGCCGGGATAAGTGACATGATCTTCAGCATCAGATCTTGCCGTTCCGTTGCCGGCGCATCGCTCGGTTGCACAAAGGCCTGTGGATGACTTACTTTCCTGGATGAGATGGCTTCCAGGTGGCGCGGCAAAGTGTGACCATGCTTCCTTCGACCCCGATCGATGCCGCGATAGCCGCCTTCCTGCGGGCGGCGGCAGCGCTCTTCTCTGATAATTTCCAGGACAGCGCGGCCAGGCTGTCGGCGTCTCTGCCGGGGCCGGAATGGCCGGCCGCCCTTGACCGCGACCGCATCCTGCAGCTTGCGACCTCTTCCGCCCTGGCAGAGGCGGCGCGCATTGCGGCAGGCCCGGGTGCGGCGGCGCTGCGGCCCGGCGGGGCGTCGCTGCGGGCGCTGGCGGCATCACTCAAGTTGCCGGCTTCGTCGTCGGCGCGGGCGACGGCTGAGGCCTGGCACGCGCCCGCGCCATTGTCGGCAGAGGTGATCCTGCCACAGGCCGCGCCGTCCTCTGACCAAGCCGCTCTCGCAGCGTTGCGCCAGGCGTTCCGCCAGGGCTGGGCCGATCTCTGCACCCGGGCAGAAGGCGATGCGGGGGCCTTCGAGGAAGGGCTTCTGTCCCTCTGCGAACGGACCCTGTGGTCGCTTCCCGCGCCCGGCGGCCCGCCCGACCTGCCGCTTCTGGACCATGCGCGGCTGACCGCGGCGCTCGTTGCCGCGGCCGAGGCCGGCGACGGGGCCGGACAGCTCCGCCTGCTGGTGGGCGATCTCTCGGGCCTGCAGGATACCCTTTTCCGCCTGCGTGCCGAGCGGGTCGAGGGCCTTGCCAAGCTGCTTCGCGGTCGGTCGGCCCGGTTCCAGCTGATCGCCGAGGCGGCGCAGCGGCGGGCGCTGGCGGCCTTCGGCATGCCCATGTCCTGCGCGCTGCAGACGGCGGGCGGGCGCTTCCTGGCCCTCGTCCCGGCCTTCGCGGATGCCGAGGCGCGCGTTGCGGGCCTGCGTCAGAAAGCCGATGCCTGGCTCGCCGAACAATACCTTGGCGGGCTGGCCCTGGGGTTGGCGCTGTCGCCGCCCTTTGCTGCGGAAGACCTTGCCAAGTCCCCGCAGGCCGACGCGATTGCCGCATCCCTCTCGGTCGCCGCCGAGACGGCGAAGCTCTCTCAGATGGCAGACCCGCTTGCCCAGGGGCTTCTGCCGTGCGGCGACCTTTCGGCCGGCCCCTGCCCGGCCTGCGACCAGAGCCCGGCCCGCGGCACCCGCTCTGCCCCCCTGCCCTGCCCCGCCTGCGCCGCGGCAATCGAAGAAGGCGCCCGCCTGCCCCATGCAAGGGCCGTCCTGGTGGGCGTGCCGGATGACGGCGCCGACCGCCTTCTGGGCATCGACTTCCTGATCCCGCGCGGCACGGCCCGGAACGGGGCCGCGCGCGGCTGGCGCTGGCTGCACGCAGGGGCGGCAGAACCCGGGCCCGCGGCGCTGCGCCCAGGCCCGCCCTGGGTCGCCCGGTTCGCCGGACCGGCCCCCCGCGCGCGCTACGAAGCGCTCGCCAGGGCTTCGGGCCTGCCGCTGACCACGCCCGAGGCGATCGCGGCGGACGAGATCAAGACCTTCGAATGCCTGGCCCTTGACGCGCTGGAGGAGGTGGAGGGCCGCCCGCGCGGCCGGCCCCTGCTGGCCCTGCTCAAGGGCGACGTGGACCGGCTGGGGCGTCTGTTCGCGGAAGGGCTCGGCGGCTTCGACCTCGCCCGCGGCATGGCGCTGTCGCGTCTTTTCGACCTCTATTTCACGCTGCGGCTGCCGCATCTGCTGGAAAGGGAATTCCCCGACAGCTACACGCTTTACGCCGGCGGTGACGACTTCACGCTGATCCTGCCCTGGCGGCAGGCAATGGCGCTGGCGCGGCAGCTTCGCGACGACTTCCGCGCCTTCACCGGCGGGAACCCGGATGTCACCCTGTCGCTGGGCATCGCGCTCTTCGCGCCGCACATACCCGTGTCGCTCGCCGCGCGGGAGGCCGAGGATCGGCTCAAGGCGGCCAAGCAGGGCGGGCGCAACCGCGTGTCGGCCATCGAACCCGGCGCGATGACGTGGGAAGACTTTGCCGCCGCGCTCGACGCCGCCGAACGGTTCAACGGCTGGCTGCGCGGGGGTATCCTCTCGACGGGCGCCGTCTACCAGTTGCTCAGGCTTGAGGACGCGCGCCGCCGCGTGGCCACCGGCCGCGGCCGGGGGCCGGATTTCGGCTGGCGCGCAAAGCTTGCCTATCACGTCGCCCGCCTGCGGCCGCCTGCTGGCGGATCGTTGCGCTCCGAAGTGGTGGACGCGATCCGCGACCTCTTCGGGCTTGGCCCGGACTGGCGGGCCGACCGGCCGCCGCGCCCCGGTGCCCGGCTTGCCCTGACCCATGCGCTCTACCGCAACCGCTGAGGTGTGCCGATGCCCAGACCGGAACAGTATTTCACCAACGACGAGACCGCGGACAGAAAGGCCCCGCGCCCGGAACTTTTCGATTCCGAGGCGCAGGAGGAGGCGAAGTTGTGGTCAGGCCTCAAGCCTTCGCAGATCCGCCGCTTCTTCGGCCAGGTGATGGCCGACCGCCGGCGTTTCGAGTTGCGCGAATGGAAGGTGCCGGATGCCGAGCCGCAGGTGGCCATGGCCTTGCTGAAGGCGGGGGCTGCCTACGCCGCAGCGCGCGACGGCAAGCGCAAGCCGCTGGCCGACTTCGCCGCACACCATGCCCGGCTGGTGCGCAACGTGACCGATTTCCGCGCCTTCGCGCGGCATTTCGAGGCCGTGGTGGCCTGGCACAAGGCCTTCGAGAAGATGAGCGACGGCGCGGGCGACAGAATTCGGGGGAGGGATTAGGCCATGGGTGCAGAAGAAAAGATCCAAGTGGACGGATTCCTCGGTCTGGCCCGCATCTCCGGCACGATCGAGGTCATCACCGGCCTGCACATCGGTGCGGGCAAAGATTCGGTCGAGATCGGCGGCATCGACGCCCCCGTGGTCAAGACGCCCGCGGGCGATCCCTACATCCCCGGCTCGTCGATCAAGGGGCGGATGCGCTTCCTGCTGGAATGGGCCTTCGGAAAGATCCGCAACGACGGCAAGGCCTGGGGCTGGGATGCCGCCGACTGCCGCGACCCGGCCGATCCGGTGCTGCGCATCTTCGGCACCAACGCCAAGCGCGAGGCCTGGGCGGCCGGCCCCACCCGGCTTCTGGTGCGCGATGCCCATCTCTGCCCCGACTGGCGGCAGGCGCAGCTTGACGCCGGGCGCGAGCTGACCGAGGTCAAGACCGAGGTCGTCATCGACCGCATCGCCGGCAAGGCGCTCGACAACGTCGGCCCGCGCCAGTTCGAGCGCGTGCCCCCCGGGGCGCGCTTCGCCTTCGAGGCGGCCTTCCGCGTCCATGCCGTGGGCGGCGACGGCGGCGCGCGCGATCTCGACTGCCTCGCCTGGGCGATCCAGGGGCTGACGCTGATCGAACAGGACGCGCTGGGGGGCCACGGGTCGCGCGGCTATGGCCGGGTCGGCTTCGGGAAGCTGCGTCTGTCTGGCCCCGCCGGCGAGACGGTGATCGGCGACAATGCCCGCGCCGCCGCCCGCTTCGACAAGGACCGCCCCGACCCGGACATCCGCGCCGCCGCCGCGCAGGTCTTCGGCAGGGGCTGAGCCATGCCGCTTTATCGCCTGACCCTGTGCCTCACCGCGCCGCTCGGCACAGCCGTGCAGGGCCCCACGCTGTTCGGGCAGATCTGCTGGCTGCGGCGCGAGGCCGAGGGCGAGGCGGCGCTTAAGGCCTGGCTGTCGGACCCGCAAACGATCTGGCGCCTCTCGGACGGCTTTCCCGCCGGTTTCCTGCCGCGGCCGTTGGCCCGCCCCCGCCCGCTCGCCCCCGCCCAGCTCGAGCGGGTGAAGGAGATGAAGAAGCGGAAATACGTCAGCCGCCAGGCCTTCCTGCGCCTGCGCGATGCCTGGGACGAAGGGCAGCTTCGCGACGAGGACACCGCCCCGGAACCCGATTGCCACCGCCAGATCACCCGCAACCATGTGGACCGGCGCGGCCAGGGCACGATCGAGGAGGGCGGGCTGTTCCGCGTCTCCGAAGACTGGCGCTTCGCCGACGAACGCACCCGCGATCTCGACCTCTATGTCGAGACGGCCGAGACGCTGGACCGGGTCCGCGATCTTGTCGCCGAGCTTGGCCGCCAGGGCTATGGGCGCGGGGCAAGCCTCGGGCGGGGGCTCTGGCAGGTGGCCGAGGCCGCGGAGGAAACCGCGCTTGCCGACCATCCAGGCCCGCGGCGGCTGAGCCTGTCGCGCGGCGTGCTCGACCCGGCCACGATGCGCGCGGCGCTCTGGCGGGCCGAGCCGCAGGCCGGCCGGCTGGGCCCGCAGCTGTCGCTCGCCGGGGTCGCACCCTTCAAGCGGCCGGTGCTGCTGACCCGCCCCGGCGCCACCTTCGAGGCCGACGGCCCCGGCCCCTTCGGCCGGCTTCTGCACGAGGTGCATCCCGACCGGCCCGAGGTGGTGGTCAATGCCCTGCACCTTGCCCTGCCCTTCCAGGAGGCGGCATGACCGGCGCGCAGTTCATCACCCATCGCCTCGTGCTCGTCCCGCTGACCCCGATCCACATCGGCGGCGGCGAGGAGGCGCGGCTTCTGCCGCAGGACTACCGGCTGCGCGGGGGCCATGCCGAACGCATCGACCTGCGCGCGGTGCTGGCGCGCCTGAGCGAGCGCGAACGCGCCGCCTGGATCGCCGACATGGCGCGCGCCAGCGGAGATGCGCTCCAGAACGTCCTGCGGTCGGTTCAGGGCAAGGCCGGCCCATCCGAGGTCATCGAGCGCATTCCCATCTCGGCCGAAAGCGCACGGGAGGTCGATCTTGCCGGGGAAGGCCAGGGCCGGCGCAACCAGATCGACGCCTTCTTCCGCGCCGGCGGCCGCCCCTGCCTGCCTGGGTCAAGCCTGAAGGGCGCGCTGCGCACCGCCTGGGCGGCCGAGATGGCCCGCCGCAACCGGACGCCGCAACTTCCGCGCCTCGAGGAATGGCGAAACAAGCACAAGAACGAACGCGCCCGCATCGCGGCCGACATGGTCGCAAACCTCTTCGCCATCGCGCAGCGCCAGCTGGCGCAGGACACCGACCCCTTCCGCGACGTGGAGGTGGCGGATGCGCCGCTGCCCGAGGGCGCGACGCGCATCGACCCGGTGGCCACCTGGAAGCGCGGCCGACCGGCACCGGGCGGCGGCCCCGCGCCGTTCGGCTTTGCGACCGTGGGCCAGATGCACCGCGAACGGATGCGCTCGGTCGCCGATGGCGGCGCACCCCCCGTAGTCGGGATCACCCTCGGCCTGCGCGACGGAACCATCGCCAAGGAGGCGGCCGCGAAGGACGCCGCGAAGCGTCCGAAGCCCGACCGGGTGCCGGACGGCCTGTCTGCCCTTCTCGCCGCGCTCGAGGCCCATCACGCGCCGCTCTGGCAGCGGGAGGTCAACAAGACGTTCTTCGACGGGCCGGCCGGCGACCGCCTGCGGCAGTCCCTTGACCTGTTCTCGTCCCTGCCTCGCGGCGGCGACGCGCCGCAGGCGGCGCTTGTCCGCATCGGCTGGGCCGCGCATGCCGAGGCCAAGTCGCTGGCCGGCCTGCGCCGCATCGAGCGGCCGCAGGCCAGGGGTGCCGACCGCTTCGCAGCCGAGGGCAGCACGCGGCATGTGGTGAACCTTGCCGGCCACCCCCTGCCCTTCGGCTGGGCGCTGCTCGTGCGCGCCGAGGCCTGGGACGCGCAGGCGCCCCGGGCCTGGCTGGACCCGCCGGCGGCCCGCCCGACGCCTGTTGCCGGCGGCGGCACGCGCGGGGCCGCGCCCGCCGGCCCGCGGGCGCAGACGGCGCTCGGCCAGCAGCTCCGCTTCCGCAAGGGCCAGAAGGTCATGATCGACGGCGAGGAGGCCACGTTGCTCGAAGACGTGACCGCGGCGATGAAACCCGGCGACAGCGTGCGGGTCAGTCTCGACGGCGACATCGAAACCGTGAAGGTCAGCAGCATCCAGGGGCCCGCATGAGCGACGAAACCGGCAATGCCGGAACCCTGATCCTGTCGGTCGGCGGCAGCCAGGCGCCCCTGCGGCTGACGATCGAATCGCGGCCCTGGGCGCGGGTGGTCTTCGTCGTCTCCGACGGGTCGGGCGGCAGCCCGTCCTCCCGCACGCAGGTCGATAATGCCGAGATCAACTATGGCACGAGCGAGCGGCCCGAGCCCGGCCCGGGCCTTCGCCACCTTCCGGCCTGCCCGGAGGACATCGGCATCGTTGCAGTTCCCCCCGACGATCTCGACCGGGCGCTTGCACTCGTGGACGCGGCGCTGTCGGCCGAACTCGCGCGCGGGGCTCCGGTCACCGTCAACTACACCGGCGGCACCAAGACGATGACCGCAGCCCTGGTGCTGGCGGGCACGGCGCACGAGGGCGTGCGGCTGGAATTCGTCGCGGGCGAGCGGCGCGACCTCTCCCAGGTGCGGGCGGGCAGCGAGCGGATGACCGCGATGCCCGGGCATCTCCTCGGCGTGGCCAGCCTCTTCGCCCTTGCCCGGGCCGAGACCGGGCGCCGCGCCTATGGCGCAGCCCGCGCGGTCGTCGCGCAGATCGGCGAGAGGTTCGCGCAGCAGCAGGGCTCCGGGGTCAAGCCGCCGAAGAGCTGGCGGCAGCGCTGCGACGTCTGGGAGCGGTGGCTTTCGGTGCTCGACGCCTGGGACCGGTTCGATTTCGCCGCCGCAGGAAAGACCGTGGCCGAGGGGCTCCGGCAGGAGGCGCCCTGGGCGCAGGCGTTCGAGGCGCAGGGGTCCGCCCCCCGCCTTCGGGCCCTGGCGGAGGAAGCCCGCAGCGGCCCCGGCCCTGCGCTCTGCGAGGACCTCTGGCTCAACGCACAGCGCCGTGCCGATCTGGGGCTTTACGACGACGCCATAGCCCGGCTTTACCGGCTGGCCGAGGCCGCCGTCCAGGCGCGGCTGAACTGCCGTCACGGCATCAGGGACACCGGGGCGGTTCCGCGCGGCACGGTTCCAGCGGAGATCGCCGCCGGCTGCCATATGCGGACCGATCACGAGACCGGGCAGGACGTGGTGGCGCTGCCGCTCTTCCGGGCGCTGTCGCTTCTGGCGCATCTCGACCCCGGGGATACGCTCGTCAAGGCATGGCCGCAGGATGAGCGGGGCTTCAAGACGCCCGACTGGCAGACGGCCCGCAACAACTCGATCCTGGCCCACGGGTTCCGCCCAGCCGGCAAGCAGGACTGGGCCAAGGCACGCGCCTGGTTCGACGTCCGCCGCCATGCCTTGTGGGAAGAGCTTCTGGGCCGACCAACCGCCGCGCAACTGCCCGACACGCTGTCCTGAATCACCGGCAGTCCCAGGCCCTGCGGCCGATGCTGCGGGCCGCAGGGCCGTCTTCAGGGGCTTCATGCGCTGCCGGCTTTCCGGCCTGAGGCCGGCTACACACCGGGCACCCTGCCGCATGCGCCCTGCCCCGGGGAACGACCCGCAGCATGCGCCCGTCGCCGCCCTTCCTGCAAGGATCTGGTGGCGAGCCTTGCCGATGCCCACCATCCCTTGCCGCCAGGCGGGTCATCCCCGCGTGGGCGGGGAACACGACTGCCTCGAAGCCCACGGCGTCGCCGATGACGGGTCATCCCCGCGTGGGCGGGGAACACCCCGGCGGGACACGCGGGTGCAGTAGAGCCAACGGGTCATCCCCGCGTGGGCGGGGAACACTGGCCGCGCTGGCGGGCGGCCGGAACGTGTTTCGGGTCATCCCCGCGTGGGCGGGGAACACCGCAGGCTCACGATCAGCGGCGCGCCAGCCGTCGGGTCATCCCCGCGTGGGCGGGGAACACCCCGGCGCGTGGCCGAACAGCCGCGCCACCGCCGGGTCATCCCCGCGTGGGCGGGGAACACGCTTCTGGTGTCTGAACTGTAGAGGAGAGCAGCGGGTCATCCCCGCGTGGGCGGGGAACACAATTGTTGCCGCGCCCACCGCGATTCCTCTTCCGGGTCATCCCCGCGTGGGCGGGGAACACAAGGCTTGCGACACATGGATCGAACTGTGCGGCGGGTCATCCCCGCGTGGGCGGGGAACACACATGCAGGAGTTTTCTCGTGGACACTGAACGCGGGTCATCCCCGCGTGGGCGGGGAACACCTATCAGCAGTTGCGCAAGGGCGTTTTCGAGGCGGGTCATCCCCGCGTGGGCGGGGAACACGATATCCAAAGATGCAAAGATCGGGGACGGGGCGGGTCATCCCCGCGTGGGCGGGGAACACCTCGCGGCGCTCGCGCGCGGGCGCAACGTGTTCGGGTCATCCCCGCGTGGGCGGGGAACACTCCATCGCGGACGGCGTTGTCATCCATGACTTCGGGTCATCCCCGCGTGGGCGGGGAACACGCCGCGATGCGCATTGCCACCCTCAGGCTGGGCGGGTCATCCCCGCGTGGGCGGGGAACACGATGATTGCGCATTTCAGCGCCCAGCGTCCGACGGGTCATCCCCGCGTGGGCGGGGAACACTACCTGAAATTCACACATTTACACCTCCTATTCGGGTCATCCCCGCGTGGGCGGGGAACACTTTCCTCTCAGGCTGTGTGGATCGGCTTCCGCCGGGTCATCCCCGCGTGGGCGGGGAACACTCGGCGCCAACTGCACCGTCCATGGCGGAGCACGGGTCATCCCCGCGTGGGCGGGGAACACACGGACAAAGGCGTAGCCTCAATTTCATACGCCGGGTCATCCCCGCGTGGGCGGGGAACACCCGTTGACGATACTGGTCAGGTTGGAAAACAGCGGGTCATCCCCGCGTGGGCGGGGAACACAGGACTTCGGGCGACATTTCCGACAGCCGCGTCGGGTCATCCCCGCGTGGGCGGGGAACACAAGGGATGGCTGCCTCTGGCAACAACACCGCGCGGGTCATCCCCGCGTGGGCGGGGAACACATTTCGACCGTGACGCCCTGGCGCTCCCACATCGGGTCATCCCCGCGTGGGCGGGGAACACCCCTTTCAGATGCGTTTGATCAAGGAATGCAGCGGGTCATCCCCGCGTGGGCGGGGAACACACGCCGCTGGTTTTGCCTCCGTTCGCAGCCAGCGGGTCATCCCCGCGTGGGCGGGGAACACACGGGATCTGTCGTCTGACCTGCATGACAGAGCGGGTCATCCCCGCGTGGGCGGGGAACACGTCGGGGACGTGGGCAAGCTGACGCTCGATCGCGGGTCATCCCCGCGTGGGCGGGGAACACGGTCTGGACTGCCAGTTTGGGGCAGGGAGCGTCGGGTCATCCCCGCGTGGGCGGGGAACACACGG
>NZ_SJZH01000015.1:0-60207 GCF_004959785.1 Tabrizicola sp. YIM 78059 | reverse complement strand
GTTCTGGCTATGACGCGACAACGAGTCCTGACCCTAGGAACCCGGCAGGTCAAAAAAGGCGTCCAGATCGCGCAAGATAACCATGTCGAGGTCGACAAAAACGATGCGCCCTTTCAGTCCATGGAAGTGGCGATCGTAAATACCAAGCTTGGGCCACACGCCGCCAACGAACCAATCCTGCGGGGCCAGCCCCACATCCGGAATGGGAAACGCTTCGACATCCGGGGCCAGCCCTTCGACCCGGTCAGTCAGGCATATGAAGCGGAACGGACCGCGCATCGCGGCGCGAGCGGCCCTGTAGAGCACGTTGACATAGTCGGCTGCAAACGCAGTGCCGTATTTGAGACAACAGATAAAACGCTCGGCCGTCACGAGACATTCCTCTTTGGAAACAACATTCCTCGTTTCAGCAACCAGAATGCGCGGCGAAGATAGTTTGCAGCTTTCAGCCGGTAATGCGGCAGCCGGCTTGTCCAGTGCGGCTTCTTCACCAGGGCAAAGCCCGTGCCGGTTATCGTACTGGTGCCGCCATCGTCAGGGTGGCTGGCCCAAGGCTCGAGCCCCAGCTGGCGGTAGTCGTGCAGGAAGAAGCGGTTCAGCTCATGGTCGAGCGCCCGCGTCTGAGGCCAGAGCCGCGGCGCGAGCCGCGCCGCTACGTCACGGTGGATCAGATAGCAGGCGTTCCCCGTGAAGGGGCCGACATAGGCGTTCAGCCGGTAGCAGCCCAGCCGGGCCTGCGTAACCGGCAGCTTGGCGCGGATGCAGTTGAAGCGCACGAGATCCCACAGGTCGGCATGGGCGAGCGCCGTATCCAGCGCCTCAAGGAAATCCTCGTGGAACACAACGTCGTCCTCAAGGATCAGCGCGGCCCGGTTCGGCGATGCAATCAAGGCGTCCCAGACCGCAAGATGGCTGGCATAGACCCCCAGCTTTCCGGGCAGAAGCGGCGCACCCATGTTGCGCGCATAAGCCCCGGCATCGGCCCGCTGCATGAGGCGCGCTTCCTCGGCCCGGCCGTCGATGGCCGGGAAGAGGGTATGGTTCAGCCCCAAGGCGGCCAGCTGCGCCTCCATCCGCGCCCGCCGATCGATGTCCCGGGGCAGATTGATCAGCCAGATGCCGATATCCGCCCGCGTCAGGGGCCCGAGGCTCACCCCAAGTCCTCCCATCTCAACTGCGTGTTCCGCGTCACGGCCCGCTTCAGCCGCTTGCCCACCACCTTGTCGAAGTCATAGGCCGCGATCTCGCCCGAGCCCGGACGCCGCGCCCAGATGTCGGCCTCGGCGATCACATGGCCCTCGGGCAGGTCGCGGTCGGCCACAACCGAGCCGCGGGCGAAGCGATAGACATCCTCCTCGGGCGCGGACCGTTGCTTGGGGTTGTTCGCGGCGATCCAGATCTCCTTCGACCGGTCGATCAGGAAGCGCAGTTCCGCCGGGTCCATCGAGTTGATGATGTCCGGCCCCTTGCGATAGCGCGTGTCGGTGTAATGCCGTTCCAGGATGCAGGCGCCCAGCGCCACCGAGGCCAGTGCCATTTCCGGCCCGATGGAATGGTCGGAAAAGCCCACCACCGCTTTCGGGAAGGCCTCGCGCAGTTCGGTCACCCCGCGCAGGCTGACGATCTCGGCCGGGCTGGGGTAGAGGTTGGTGCATTCCAGAAGCGCATAGTCCACCCCGGCCTGGTCGAGGATGTCCACGCTGGCGCGGATCGTCTCGATCGTCTGCATGCCCGTGGACAGGATCACCGGCTTGCCTTTCCGCGCGATGTGGCGGATCAGCGGCAGGTTGTCGGCCTCGCCCGAGCCGATCTTGTAGGCCGGCACGTCCAGCGTTTCCAGGAAATCCGCCGCCGCCCGACTGAAGGGGGTCGAGATCCAGATCATCCCCAGGCTTTCGGTGTAACGCTTCAGCTCCGCCTCTTCGTCAAGCGACAGGGCGCAGCGTTCCATCACATGCCAGATCGAGACATCGGCGTTCGGCGGGAAGATCGACTTCGCCTCCTCCGTCATCTCGTCCTCGATGATGTGGGTCTGGTGCTTGATCATCTCGCAGCCGGCACCGGCGGCCAGGCGCACCATCTCCTTCGCCACGGCCAGATCGCCGCCGTGGTTGATGCCGATCTCGGCGATGACAAGGGGGGGATGGCCGGGGCCGATCTCGCGGTGAGCGATCTTCATGGGGGGTCTCCGTGGTTGGCATCCGTCGTGCGTCAGCCGGCCGCGCCTGTCAAGCAAGCGGATAGCGCGCCAGCACCTCATAGCGCGCGGTCTTGCCACCCAGGTGGCTTTGCCAGAGCGTCAGTTCCGTCACCACCCAAGGCGCGGTGCGGAAGCCTGCGCCAAGCGCGATCGCGCGTTCCAGCCGCGCGGCGTCTATCGGGTCGGGGGGCGGAAATCGACCGAGCGTGACATGCGGCAAGAACTTCCGCGCGTCGATCGGACAGCCGGCGCGGCGGGCGATGGTCTCGACCTTGGCTTGTAGCCGGCTCAGCTCTGGCGATGGTGCCACCCCCGCCCAGGCCGTGTGGGGCCGGTCCTTGCCGAACAGGCCAAGCCCCTGCAAGGCAAGGGCAAACCTTTCCACATGTAGGGCCTCGAACCCCTGGTGCGCGGCCTCTAGCGCCGGTTCGGGGCAGTTGCCCAGAAAGACCAGGGTCAGATGGAGGTTTTCGGGTTCGACCCGCCGCGGCAGCGGCAGAAGGAATTGCTGCACCTGACAGGCGGCTCGCACCGCTTGCGGCAGGTCGATGCCCAGGAAGGCCCGGATCATCGCTGCGCAAGCCTTGCCAGCCGGTCGCGGACCTCGGGCCGGACGTGGCCTTCGCGCGGGGCGTCGAGCAGCGTGGTCAGCATGACGGGTTCGGGCGCGGGCCGACCGCCGCCGCCCCAGCTCAGGCCCCCCAGCACTGCCTGCGCTGCCTTGGGCAGACGGTCTGGCAGATCATGCCCCGCCAGTCTGCCCCATATCGCCGTCCACAGCCGCCCGACCGACCAGGGGTTGTAGCCCCCACCGCCCAGTACCATGACGCGAGGAGCCAGCGGGATAAGCGCCTCCAGCGCCTCGAGGTAGGCCCGGTTCGACAGCGCCAGACGCGACAGCGGATCTTCCAGCAGACTGTCTGCGCCGCATTGCAGGACCAGCGCCTCGGGCCGGAACTCCGCCACCCGCGGCAGGATCAGCCCGTGCAGCACCGCCCTCGCCTCGCTGTCGTTGTAGCCCTTCGGCACCGGCATGTTGAAGGCGCTGCCGTCAGCCGCATCCTCCAGCGCGCCGGTGAAGGGCCAGCGCCCCTCTTCGTGGACCGAGATCATCCGCACCCCCGGGTCACCGGCAAACGCCAGTTCCACCCCATCGCAATGATGCGCGTCCAGATCGACATAGGCAATGCGCGAAAGGCCGGCGCCCTGCAACACCCGGATCCCCAGCACCACATCGTTCAGATAGCAGAACCCGTTCGCGCGGCCGGGCAGCCCATGATGCGTGCCGCCACCGGGGACATGGATCACCCCCGGCGTGCCCGCCAGAAGTTCGGCCGCAAGCATCGTGCCTCCTGCCCCGGTGGCAGGGCGGCGATAGACCTCGGGGAAAACCGGGTTGGACAAGGTTCCCAGGTGGTAGCGGCGGCGCATGTCCTCGGTCGCATGGCCTAGGGTCTCGGCCCGTTGCAGGGCGGCGATGTAGGCAGGATCGTGCCAGAGTGTGAGCGCCACCGGCTTGGCGCAGGGGCTGGCGCGATAGGTATGCGGCGGCAGCCAGCCAAGCGCACGGGCAAGGTCGATCACGGTCGGCACGCGGGGCACCCGCAGCGGATGCCCCGGACCATAGGACGAACCGCGATATATCTCTGATCCGATGAAAAGCGGCGCCGCAGCCTGGGCTTTCGGCGGTGGGCCCTGGATCACTTCAGCATGGCCTCGATCCGGCCAGCAATCGCGGCGCTTTCGGGCTTGACCCCCGCGCCCCAGGTTCCGGCGATGGAGCCGTCAGGCGCTATCAGCACCTTGTTGAAATTCCACCGCGGGACAAAGCCGGCGACGTCACGCACCCAGGCATAGAACGGGTGCGCCGTGCGGCCGCGGACATGGGTGATTTCGGTCATCGGAAGGGTGATGTCGAAGTTCAGTTCGCAGTATTCCTTGACCGCAGCCTCGTCGGCAAGCTCCTGATTGAAGTCGTTAGAGGGCACAGCAAGGATCAGTGCGCGGTCGCCGTAACGCTCGTGCATCGCCTGCAACGCATCGAACTGGCCGGCATAGCCGCACAGCGATGCGGTGTTGACCACCAGCACCGGCTTGCCGCGCCAGTCGGTCAGGTCGATCTCTCCCCCGTCGATCGAGGAAAAGCGGAACCTTTCCGCCGCAAGCACCGGAAGCGCCATCAGAAATGCCAGAACTGCCGCCAGAACCGCCCGCATCGACCACCCCTTCTGCCCGAATTCGTTCAAGGGAAGGTAATCCTGACCGCAAATGGGTCAAATCCATGGGAAAAGCCTGTAAAACGCTTGTGATCCGTGCCATCTTGACCCTGAGGCAGCTACAGGTGGCCAGACCCGGAAACCGGGCGGCAGGAATGGCAAGGCAATGGGTAGAAGCGACAAGATAGCAGCATTCAGTGGTGACCGCGGTTCTGGCGTGCGGATGCAATATGGTGCCCTTTGCTGGCGCGAAGGCGAAAAGGGTGTTGAGGTTCTGCTGATCACCAGCCGGGATACCGGGCGTTGGGTTATTCCCAAGGGTTGGCCGGTGGCGGGCCTGGCCCCCGAGGACACGGCCGCCAAGGAAGCCTGGGAGGAAGCCGGGGTCAAGGGCGTGACGAACCCGGTTTGCCTTGGCCGTTACGGCTATCACAAGGTTCTGGGGGCGACAGCGCAGGTGCCTTGCGCGGTGGCGGTCTATGGCCTGCGGGTCGAACGGCTGGCCGACAAGTTTCCAGAGGCCGGGGAACGGCGCCGCGCCTGGTTCCCCCCTGCCACGGCTGCCGGACTGGTGAATGAACCTGACCTCGCCGCGCTGATTGCCAGCTTCAGGCCGCCGCAGAAGGGGCGCCCGGGACCGATTTCAGGGGAATAGTGCCCAGACACTCACCCATTGACCTTGGCGCGGCAATCCTTAGCTATTGCCCGTTGTGACCGCAGGACCCGGGCGATGATCCGCTACAGTCTGAAATGCAAGGCCGGGCACGGCTTTGACAGTTGGTTCCAGAATGCCGAGGCCTTCTCGGCGCTTCAGTCCGCCGGCCAGGTGGCCTGTCCAATCTGCGGCACGGCTTCGGTCGAAAAGTCACTCATGGCCCCTGCCGTGCGCCCGTCCCGGAAGGCAGAGGCCCGGGCCATGCGGGCGGATGCCCCCGCACTGACCGAGCCTCAGTCGGAGCTGGAAGCCGCCATCGCAGCCCTGCGCCGCCAGATCGAAGAGAATTCCGACTACGTCGGCATGAACTTTGCCACCGAGGCACGGCGGATGCATCTTGGCGAAGTGCCGGAACGTCCGATCCACGGCGAGGCGCGGCTTGAAGAAGCGCGAAAGCTGATCGAGGAAGGGGTGCCGGTTGCCCCCCTGCCCTTCCTGCCTGCCCGCAAGGTGAACTGAGGCTCACGCTCTCCAACGATCGGCCGAAACGCCATCGCGTTCTGCCCGGCAGCGCGATCGACAGGCGTTGACCTTGCCGGAAATCCGGTTCAAGCCGCGCGTCACAGGATCAGGGCAACGGATTTCCGAGATGCCGTTCTTCGACTGCCTTGGCCTGATCCTGTCAGGCAGATCTGCGGCGGCTGGCAAGGGATCGCGAATGGGTTTCACGGAAGCGGAACGCAAGGCCTGGGCCGACATGCGGGTGCAGGAGCGGCTGCTCCTGCACCTCTATCGTCTGGTAACCCGGCTTCTTCCGGACAGGCTGATAACAATGGTCCTGCGCCGTATCGCCGACCGAAAACCCGACGAAGAAGACCCTGACAGGATCGGCGAACGTCTGGCCCTTGGCATGGCGGCGCGACCCGAGGGCCGGCTGGTCTGGATGAACGCCATAGGCCCTGGCGACGCCACCATGCTCTTGCCGCTTATCCGGGCGGTTCTGGCACATGACGACACGACCATCTGTCTGGTCACGACACGCACGGCCTCGGCCCAGAGGGTGTTCGCCCGCTTCCGTGGCCTGAATCGTGTCATCGTACAGCTCATGCCATTGGACAAGCCGTCGGCGATCCGCCGCTTCCTTGACCATTGGCGCCCCGAACTTGCAATCTACGGCGAGCTGGAAACCTGGCCGAACGCGCTGACGGAACTGAAGGCGCGGGCCGTGCCGGTTGCGCTGGTGAACGCCCAACTGAACGGCAGGCTGGGCCGGGCACTGCGCCGGAAGCCCGGCATCGCCAGGTGGATGGCGGCGCATATCGACTATCTGCATCTGCTCACCGAAGCCGAAGCGCGCGAAGCCAGAGACTGGTTCCGCCAGGACTGCCAGATCGTCGTTGCCCGCAACCTGAAGATGGATGCACCCGCTCTGCCGGTCTCGACCGAAATCACCGGCGCGGTGCGGGCAGCCTGGGGTAGTGCGCCAGTCCTGACCTGTGCCTCGGTTGCCAATTCCGAGATCGGCCGCCTGCTGGAAGCGACAAGGATCCTGCGGCAGTATCTTCCCGATCTGCGGCTGATCCTCGTGCCACGCTGGATCGATCAGGGCGCTGCGATTGCCGATCAGGTCCGCGAAACAGGCATGCCTTTCACACGGCGGTCGGCAGGTAAGCTGCCGGCACCGCAGGATGTCGTCCTTGTTGCCGACAGCTATGGCGAAATGGGTAACTGGATCGACCTCGCCTTCGTGGTGTTCATGGGCCATACGTTCGACCGGGGCATCGGTCACAACCCGTTCGAACCGATAGCCCAGCGCCGGATGATCCTGTCAGGCTCAATCCCAAGCCTTCTGCACGCCGATTACCAGTATCTGGCCGACCAGGGCCTGTGTCATGTGACCCCGGATGCCGCCGCAGTCGCCGGAACGGCCCTGCGGCTGTGGCGGGATCCTGCGCTGCGGCAGCGTGGCTTCGAAGGGCACGAAGCGGCGCGCGGCTTTTCGGCGCGGATGACGGAGGAGATGCTGGCCCTGCGCGGCGGATCACGCACCGTTGGCTGATACGGCACAACTTGCTGGCCCGCGCCCCCCGACTGGCGTACAGCTGTCCGAGGAGCATTCTTCAGCGATAGTCCACATGCCAGACCGCATTGTTGCCCTGATTCCCGCCCGCATGGAAAGTTCGCGGCTGCCGGGTAAGCCGCTGCTCGACATCTGCGGCCTGCCGATGATCGTTCATGTTGCGCGGCGCACCTTGCTGTCGAACCGTGTGGATCAGGTGGTCGTCTGCACGGATTCCGTCGAGATCCTGCTGGCCTGCGAACAGCACGGAGTGGACGTCTGCCTTACCCGTGCCAGCCATGTCAACGGTACCGAACGCATCGCCGAGGCCAGCGAAGCCCTTGGACTGACCGACCAAGACATCATCATCGACGTTCAGGGGGACGAGCCCTTCGTTCGCCCTGAATATGTCGAGCAGGTCGCCGATTTCATGGCATCGACTGATTACCGCTGCGTCGTGCCCTATCAGTTGATGGACGACTACGACAACGTCAACCGGGTCAAGATCGTGGCCAGCGGCGACCGGGTCATCTATTTTTCGCGCAGCGATATTCCCTGCTATTTCGGAGCCTTGCGCCAGCCGCTGAAAAAGCACCTCAGCGTGATCGGTTTCCGTCTGCCCGCCCTGCGCGCCTTCGCCGCCGCCCGGCCAACCCCGCTGGAAGACATCGAGCGGATCGAGCTGATGCGGCTGATCGAGCTGGGCGAACCGATCGGAACTTTTCCCCAGGAAGGCTCCAGCCTGTCTGTCGACACACCCGAGGACTACAGGCTGGCCTGCCGGATGATGGAGCGGGACACCCTTTTTCTTGAGCAGATCGCGGGGGCCAGGACATGACGACGGTGGTCAGGCACGTCTCCTTCGATCTGGATGGAACACTGATCGATTCCTTCGACGTCATGCGCGAATCCTGGGAGGCAGCGACCCGCGAACTGGGCATCCGGTGCGGCTTCGAACGCTACCGGAACTATGTCGGCCTGCCATTCGACCGGATTCTCGACAACCTCGGCCTTTCGGACATGCGGGTCGAACTGGCCTCTCTCTACTTTGCGGGCACGCGCGCCCGGCAAGACCGGATCACTGTCGTTGAAGGTGCGGCAGAGATTCTGGACAAAGTGCGGCAGCGCGGGTTTGGGTCTTCCGTCATCACATCGAAGCCGCGAGCCAATGCCGAACCGCTGTTGCGCGATCTTGGTCTTGCGGTCGATCTGCTGATCTGCGCCGACGATGTTGCGCGCGGCAAGCCAGACCCGATGTCAGCCCACCTTCTTTGCAGCCGGTTTGACCTGGCACCGGCCGAGGTGCTTTATGTCGGGGACATGGTTTTCGACCTCCAGTTCGCAATCAACGGCGGACTGCAATTCCTGATGTTCACCAACCAGGGCCGCAACCGTTTGCCTGCCAATCTCCGCAACCCATTGCGCACTGTCGCGACACTTGCGGAAGTGGCATCCAGTTTCTGAGCTTGCCGGGAATCATCGCCAATGCCTGCCCGGGGCACTGAGCATCATCACAGCCAGCGACCCGCCCCGCGCTTGACCTGAATCCTTGCAGGCCCGCTGCTACGCCCGTGGCCGCCGTCACGCACACCGGGGTCAATAGATATAGCGGATCTGGTCGGCCCAGAACCGTTCCATCCGTCTGAGCGCAAGGTTGATGTCGTCCATCCCCTTGGCATCGATCAGGTTGCGGCGTTGCATGCCTTCGGCATGCCGGGCAAAGAGATCGCACAACAGCCCGCGCACCTGTCGCCCCTTTTCGGTCAGCCGCACCCGCACCGAACGGCGGTCGATTTCGGATCTCTGGTGATGCATGTAGCCCAGCTCCACCAGCTTCTTCAGGTTGTAGCTGACGTTCGATCCCTGGTAGTAGCCGCGCGACTTCAGCTCACCCGCCGTCACCTCGTTCTCGCCGATATTGAACAGCAGAAGCGCCTGGACCGAATTGATTTCCAGAATGCCCAGACGTTCGAATTCGTCCTTGATCACATCCAGCAACAGGCGATGCAGCCGCTCTACCAGACCGAGATTGTCAAGATAGCAGGACAGGAATGCCTTCTGCGAACCGTCCAGCACCGGGGCAAGGTTTGACATACCGTTTCTCCACCGTTCGGATCGGCACAGAATCGGCACAACCGGAAAACATTCCGTAAACTTCGCTGACGCCTGCCTCAGATATCCCGGAAAAGCCGCGCGCGGGCGAAAGCGGCGATCCGTTCCAGCAACGGAGCCAGCGTCGGCGGGGGCGCCGACTGGCCAAGGATCCAGGCCATCAGATCCTGGTCGTTCTCTGACAGGATCGCATCGTAGGTGGCGAGGTCCGTCTCGTCCAGACTGGCCAGATGCGCATCGGCAAAGGGGCCAAGGATCAGATCCATTTCCTTGGTCCCCCGCCTCCAGGACCGCATCGACATCCGCTTCAGCCGTGTTTCCACCATCTCGCCCGTCATGTCAGCACCGTCTTCCTAGGCCGCAGAGCGCATCGCCTGCCGCATGTCACGCTCTAGCTGCGCCAGATCCTCGGCAAGCTCCAGGGCACGCGCCCGCATACGCCGCAGATCGGCCAAGGTTGCCTCGGCCGCCGGCGTCAGGGGTATGGGGCACGCGACGGGGCCGGCCAGACCGTCGCCCTCAGCGGTCAGCAGCCAGCCTATCGAGACGTTCAGCATTCCAGCCAACATCTGCAACCGGTTGCCCCGCGGCTCGGCCAGGTCTTCCTCCCAGTTCTGCAAGGTGGTCAGGCGAACCCCCAGACGCTGGGCCAGATCTGCCTGGGTCAGGCCCGCAGCCTCGCGCGCGCCGGCCAGTCGGTCGCCGAAAGTTGCCACGTCGGGTGCATACCAGTCGTTCTGCGGGGTTTCGGGGCTGCTTTCCGCCATCAGGCCTCTCCTTACTGCGATATCGCTTGTGTCGGTTGGGGGGCCACCCTAAGACCTGCAGCCGAAAATCGCAAACCGCCTGACGGAGTTACCGCCGATGGCCTTCCTGTCCGACACGCTTTCCCGCGTCAAACCTTCGCCCACCATCGCCGTGACCAGCAAGGCGGCACAGCTGAAGGCCGAGGGCCGAGACGTGATCGGACTGGGCGCGGGCGAGCCCGATTTCGACACGCCCGAGCACATCCGCGAGGCTGCCAAACGCGCGATCGATGCCGGGCGCACGCGCTATACGGCGGTCGATGGCATCCCCGAGCTGAAGGCCGCAATCTGCGCCAAGTTCCTGAAGGAAAATGGCCTGACCTACACGCCTGGGCAGGTATCGGTGGGCACCGGCGGCAAGCAGATCCTCTACAACGCGCTGATGGCGACGTTGAATCCGGGCGACGAGGTCATCATCCCTGCGCCCTACTGGGTAAGCTATCCCGACATGGTGCTGCTGGCCGGCGGCACGCCGGTGCCGGTCGTGGCGGGGATCGAGACCGGGTTCAAGCTGACGGCCGACCAGCTGGAAGCCGCGATCACGCCGAAGACCAAGTGGTTCATCTTCAACAGCCCTTCGAACCCGACGGGCGCGGGCTACACGCGCAGCGAACTGAAGGCGCTGACGGAGGTTCTGATGCGCCATCCGCATGTCTGGGTGATGTCTGACGACATGTATGAACACCTCGTCTTCGATGACTTCGAATTCTGCACCCCGGCCGAGGTGGAACCCGGCCTCTACGACCGCACGCTGACCTGCAACGGCGTATCCAAGGCCTATGCGATGACCGGCTGGCGGATCGGCTATGCTGCCGGCCCCGTGGCGCTGATCAAGGCCATGGGAACGATCCAGTCGCAATCGACGTCGAACCCCTGTTCCATCAGCCAGTATGCCGCGCTGGAGGCGTTGTCGGGACCGCAGGACTTTCTGGCCGACTGGCGTCGGGTGTTCCAGGGGCGGCGCGATCTGGTGGTGTCGATGCTGAACCAGGCGCCGGGCATCCGCTGCCCGAAACCGGAAGGCGCCTTCTATGTCTATCCCGACATCTCGGCCCTGATCGGCAAGGCCACGCCAGCAGGCACCGTCATCACCAACGACGAGGTCTTCGCGACTGCGCTTCTGGAGGAAACCGGCGTTGCCGTGGTCTTTGGCGCAGCCTTCGGCCTGTCGCCGAATTTCCGCGTCAGCTATGCCACCTCGGACGAGGTGCTGCGCGAGGCCTGCGCCCGGATCCAGCGCTTCTGTGCCTCTCTGGTCTGATCCGCACGGCTTGACGGACCGGCCGCACTGGGGAAGGAATGGCGGGCGTGGTGGTGCCGCCCAGCCATACCGGAGTCATGCATGAGCATCGAGTTGCCCGAGTACTACTTTCGCGTCCGCGAGAACGGTGCCGTGGTCTTCCGGGTCGGCACGGAAAACCGCCAGCGCCGGATCGAGATGGACGAGATCGCGGTGGTGAACGTCAGGAACGGCACCATCAAGCCGCATGGCAGTGTCACGCTGACCGATGCGGACATGGCCGCGATCAAGAACTGGATTGCGGCCCGTCAGGCCCAGCTTGCGGCGCGCGAGGTGGATGACATCCTGCGCACGGTCGATCACCTGAACCTGACGACGCAATGGGTGCAGTCGCGGGCGACGGACGAACAGCTGGAGGCGGTGACGGACGTGCTGCTGCTGACTATGCACGACCTGCGCTCGGTCCTGGTGCGCAAGAAGGCCGAACGGCTGACCAAACCCGGCGACTGACCCCCTGTTCGTTCGACGCCCTGTCCCTGCCGGCCGGCAAGGACATGACGTCATCGGCGCGCCTTGGCTCAGATCTGCTTTTCCGGCATCTGCACCCGCAGCCCATCAAGCGCGTCGGTAACCTTCAGCTGGCACGTCAGGCGCGACCGCACCGGGTCGGGGTTCCATGCGAAATCCAGCATGTCCTGCTCCATGCTGTCCTTGGGGGGCAGCCGGTCCACCCAGGCGGGATCGACATAGACATGGCAGGTCGAACAGGCGCAGGCACCGCCACAATCGGCCTCGATCCCCGGAATGCCGTTGTCGCGCGCGCCTTCCATCACGGTCAGGCCATTCGGCACGTCCACGACATGTTCGCGGCCGGAGTGTTCGACATAGGTGATCTTTGCCATTCTCGTCTCCCGGGGGGTCTTTGGCATTGGACATAGGCCAAATTCCGCGGCTTTGCCAGAGGGGCGCGGCGCTTGCCGCTGCTCGCGGATGTTCTATTATTGTTCCTATGCCTGATTGTCCCCCGCCCCCTGGCCGCAACTGGCCCCGCCCGCCCCTGGCCCTGCCTGCCGCACGGCTTGCCGAGCCGCCGCATGGCGCAAGGGTCACGGTGGCAGGGCTGGTTCTGGTGCGGCAGCGGCCGGGCACGGCCAAGGGGGTGATCTTCGTCACGCTGGAGGACGAGACGGGCACCGCAAATGTGGTCGTCTGGGCGCAGGTCTACGAACGTTTCCGCCGCGCGGTGATCGCCGGGCGGCTGCTGCGCGTCACCGGACGGCTGCAACGCGAGGCAGGGGTGGTTCACGTGGTCGCCGAGCTTATCGAGGATCTTTCCCCGCTGCTCGACCACCTTCTGGACCCCGGCTTCCGTCCCGACGGTGTGCGGGCGGGCGATCAACCCTGAAGACCCCACCGGGCACCTTCGTCGGCACAAGCTGATCCTGCGCCTCTTGGCGGCAAGACAACGCCCGCCGCCATGTCGGTTCAACCTGCCACTATTCGATCGACAGAGCGACGAAGCGCGGATCACCACCGCGGCGGACCATGACAAGAATCGACTTCCTGCCCGCGGCCTTGGCCTCGGCGATCCGATCCTCAAGATCCTGGAGTCCTGTAACTGGGAGCTGCCCGACTTCGGTAATCACCTCGCCTTCCTGCAACCCCTTCGTGAAGGCCTCGGATGACGGATCCACCGCCAGGATTGCGAGCCCCTGCGCCGAGGCTTCCAGCCCCAGGCGTGAACGGATCTCGTCATCCAGAGGTGCAAGCGTCAGGCCAAGCGTCTCGGTCTGCTTCGGCTCATCGGCGCCCGGCGCGGACGCAGGAACGGCCGCGGCCTCGGCCTCTTCGCGCCGGCCAAGCGTCACGGAAAGCGTCTCGGTCCGGCCGTTCCGCAGAACGATCACCGGCACGGCCTTTCCGATCGGGGCATCGGCCACACGACGGGTCAGGTCACCCGCGCTGGTCACCGGCTGACCATCGAAACCGGTGATGACATCCCCTGCCAGCACACCGGCTTCCTTTGCCGGACCGTCCGGCACCTGTGTCACCAGCGCCCCCGCGGCCTCGGCCAGGCCCATCGCCTCGGCGACATCCGGTGTCACGTCCTGGATGCGCACGCCCAGCCAGCCACGGCGCGTTTCGCCGAATTGCTTCAGCTGATCCACAACCTTCGCCACGACATTGGATGACATCGAGAAGCCGATCCCGATCGACCCCCCGTTCGGGGACAGGATTGCCGTGTTCACGCCGATCACCTGCCCGTCCATGTTGAAGAGCGGGCCGCCCGAGTTGCCGCGGTTGATCGCGGCATCGGTCTGGATGTAGTCGTCATATGCCCCACGGTTCAACTCGCGGCCGCGGGCCGAAACGATCCCGGCGCTGACCGAGAACCCCTGGCCAAGGGGGTTGCCCATCGCCATGACCCAATCGCCCACGCGCATGAGGTCGGAATTACCGAAGGTGACGAAGGACAAAGGCTCGCCCGCCTCGACCTTCAGCAGCGCGATGTCGGTCTTGGGATCCTTGCCCACGACCTTGGCGGGAAGCTTCTTGCCCGAAAAGAACTCGATCATGATTTCATCGGCGCCTTCGATGACGTGGTTGTTCGTCACGATGTAGCCGTCTTCCGAGATCACGAAACCCGAACCCAGGGCTTCGGACCGCTGCGCACCACCACCGCCACCCGGCCCACCGAAATCGTCGAAGAAGTCCTGGAACGGGTTGCCCTCGGGCAAACGCGGCATTCCGTTCGTCGGAGCGGCGACTAGCGCCGAGGTGGTGATGTTCACGACCGCCGGGCTGACCTGCTGTGCCAGGTCGGCAAAGCTTTCCGGCGCCCCGAACGCCTGCACTTCGGCGGCCGGAGCGAGGCTGAGACCGAAGCCCAGAACCAGCGCCAGAAGCGTGCTGGACCGAAGCGCGTTGCGGATTGAGGGGGTAAGATCGGGCACGACGTTGACTCCTGTTCATCGGTCGGAGTGGCGGACGCGCTGGTCGCGCCCGGCGAGACACGGACGAAAGAACAATTAGTGAAGCGGCGGCGCAATGCAAACCCCGTCACAAGGCATCAAGGCCATGTGAAGGAATTTGTCACCCGCCGCGCGCCAGCCAGACCAGAACCACACCCAGGGCCAGCGCGCCCAGCCCGATCATCCGCCGGCGTTCCTCGCTGAAGGTCAGGATCAGACGCAGCGCATCCTCGATGCGGCGAGGGGCCAGTGCAAGCACCAGCCCCTCGACGGCAAGCACCAGCCCAATGGCCAGAAGCACGAAGCTCATGGTGCCGCGGGCGCCACCGGGGCAGGCGCGGCCACAGCAGGCGCCCTGTCGCTGCGCAGATAGTCGAAGAACTCGCTGTCGGGCTGCATTACGATCGACGAATTCTGGCCCTTCAGACTGGCCTCGTAGGCCGACAGCGACCGGATGAAGGCGAAGAACTCCGGATCCAGGCCATAGGCTTCCGCCAGGATCCGGTTGCGTTCCGCATCGGCCTCACCGCGGATGACATCGGCCTGACGCCGGGCGTCCGAGGTCAACTCGACCACGGTCCGATCTGCGGCGGCGCGAACACGCTGTGCCGCTTCGCCACCGCGGGCGATCTCGTCGGCCGCTTCGCGTTCGCGTTCCGCCCGCATGCGGGCGAAGGTCGCTGCCAGGTTCTGCTCGGGCAGGTCTGTGCGGGTCAGGCGCACGTCGATCACCTCGATGCCAAGGTTGGCGGCCTGACGCCGGGCGATGTCGCGGATGCGGTTCATCAGCGCGGTGCGATCTTCCGACAGCACGCGGTTCGAAGGCACCGAACCCAATACTTCCTGGATCGCGGGGTTCACGATTCCTTCAAGGCGCCGCAGTGCCGCCGTTTCGCCGCCGGTGCCGACGGCTTCGCGGAACTCGACCAGGTTGACGATGCGCCAGCGCGCGAAGGCATCGACCACGAGGCGGCGGTCATCCAGCATCGTGACTTCGATCGGCGTGGTCGGCAGGCCGAGGATACGGTCTTCGTAGTAGACGACCTCCTGAATGAAGGGCAGCTTGAAGCCAAGGCCCGCATCCTCTTTCACCTGGGCGACCTGGCCGAATTGCAGCACCAGCGCCTTCTTGCGTTCGTCCACGATGAAGATCGACGACAGGCCGATCACCAGGAGCACGGCGATTACGGGAAGAATGACAATCGCGCGCATCAGTTGGTTCCTCCCGTCGAAGACGCGGCCGCGGGTGCGGTCGTGCCCCGTCCAAGTTCGTTCAAGGGCAGGAAGGGCAGCACACCCTGTCCGCCCTCGCCGCCGGCAACGCCGTCAAGGATGACCTTGTTCATGCCACCGAACACCCGTTCCATCGTCTCGATGTAAAGCCGCCGCCGGGTGACCTCGGGGGCCTTCACATATTCCTCGTATACGGAAAGGAACCGCGCGGCCTCACCCTGGGCAGTGTTGACCGCCTGGGCGCGATAGGCCTCGGCCTCTTCCAGAAGCTGCGCTGCCGCGCCGCGGGCACCCGCAGTCACGCGGTTCGCGTAGGCGTCGGCCTCCTTCTCCAGGGTGTCGCGCTGCTGCTGAGCAGCCTGCACTTCGCGGAAGGCGTCGATCACCTCACGCGGGGGCTGGGCACGTTGCAGGTTCACGCGGATCACGTTGATGCCGGCATTGTAGCTGTCCAGCGTGCCCTGAATCGACTGCTGCACGTCCGCCGCGATCACACCCCGGTCACGGTTCAGGATCGGCGAAAGTTCCGACCGCGCCACGATGTCGCGCATCGCGCTTTCGCTGACGGCGCGGATCGTGTCCTCGGGGTCGGCCAGGTTGAACAGGTATTTCTCGGGGTCCGATATGTTCCAGACCACCTGAAAGCCGATATCCACGATGTTCTGGTCGCGCGTCAGCATCAGGCCGCTGTCGTTGCCGCCCGCAGAGATGCCGATGTCGGTCGTCCGTTCGCCCGTCACCTGGACCTTTTCGTACGTCACGACCGGCCACGGCGCAAAGTTCAGGCCCGGATTGCCCACACCCGCACTTTCGCCCAGGAACAGTTCGACCGACCGTTCCTCGGGCCGGACCGTGTAGAACGACATGAAGCTCCACAGCGCCACCGCCGCCAGTGCGCCCAGCGCGACACCCTGCCGGGTGATCATCGGCCCGCCCGCGCCGCCGCTCGGGCCGCCCGAACCGCCGCCAAAGCCGCCCCGGCCGCGACCGCCCATCAGCACGCGCAGCTGTTCCTGACCGCGCTTCATCAGCTGGTCGATCTCGGGGATCTGGGGGCCCGGGTCGCCGCGACGCCCGCCGCGACGGTCGTCGTCGCCGCCCCTGTTCCGGTCGTCGCCGCCCGAACCGCCTCCGCCCCCCCAGGGACCTCCGCTTCCTGCCATTGATCAGAACCTCTCTATTCTTCTGTTGCCTTAGCTGTGCATCTCTGCCCGGAAATCAAGCCGATGAAATGACACAATCAGGCCGTTCGGACCGGTTTTCGCATCGTGACCAGTTCTTCGGCCATGGTGGGGTGAACCGCGCAGGTCCGATCGAAGTCTTCCTTCGTCGCCCCCATGCGAATTGCAATGGCCGCCATCTGGATCAGTTCCCCCGCCTCGGGCGCCACGATGTGGCAACCCAGAACCTTGCGCGTTGCCCGACTGACGACAAGCTTCATCAGAACCCGGTCGCCATGCCCGGCAAAGGCGCTGCGCATCGGACGGAAGGCCGTGGCGTAAACCTCGATCGGCTCCTGCTCGCGCGCAGCCTCTTCGGTCAGGCCGACCGATCCCAGTTCGGGCTGCGTAAAGACCGCCGAGGCGACAAGTTCGTGGTCAAAGGCAGTGGGACGCCCACCGAAGACGGTATCGGCAAAGGCATGGCCCTCGCGAATGGCCACCGGGGTCAGGTTAATGCGGCCGGTCACGTCGCCGACGGCATGGATCGATGGCACGGCAGTCTGGCTGAACCGGTCGACGATCACTTCTCCCATGCGGCCAAGCCTGACGCCAAGTTCGGCCAGGCCCAGGCCTTCGGTATTGGGCCGGCGGCCGGTGGCCGACAGCACCAGGTCATATTCCCGGTCCGCCCCGTCGGTCGTCACCGCCCGGATGCCGCCCGATGTGCGTTCCAGCCGCATCACGTCGGTGCCACACCTTATCTCGATCCCGGCGGCCTGCATGCCGGTGGCGACATGGCCGCGTGCCTCGTCATCGAACCCGCGCAGGATCTGCGCACCGCGGTAAACCTGAGTGACCTTCACCCCCAGACCGTTCAGGATGCAGGCAAATTCGCTGGCGACATAGCCACCGCCCACGATCAGCGCACGGTCCGGCAGGGCGGGAAGGTGGAACATCTCGTTCGAGGTGACGGCAAGCTCGGCCCCGGGAATGTCAGGCACGAATGGGCGGCCACCCGTGGCAACCAGAATGTGCTTGGCCGTGACCTCCTGCCCCGTGGCAAGCCGCACCCGGTGCGGATCGACAAGCGTGGCGCGTGTGTCGTGAAGCGTCACCCCGGCATTGATCAGCGTATTGCGATAGGCATTTTCCAGCCGGTCCAGTTCGGTTTCCAGCCGGCCGCGGAAGGCTGCCCAATCGAAGCGGGTATCCCACATCTCCCAGCCGTAGGCGCGGGCCTCTTCGAAGGCTGCCGGAAAGCCCGAGGCATAGACCATCAGCTTCTTCGGCACGCAGCCCCGGATGACGCAGGTGCCGCCCATCCGGCTTTCCTCGGCCAGGCCCACCTTCGCGCCCCAGTCACCTGCCGCAACGCGCGCCGCCCTCACCCCGCCCGAGCCGCCACCGATGACGAAGAGATCGTAGTCGAAGGTCATTTCCGATTCCGTCTGCCGCTGTTTCGCCCGGCACGCTGGTCAGGCGCCGGGGCACACGAAAGGGGTTGCAGGCATCGCGCCCTGCCGTTTCCCCGGCAAGGCCCGCCGCCGCTCAGTCGCCGAGATCGGCGAAGATGTTCAAGGTCTGCGCCACGTCTATCGCGACATCCTCTACCATGCCCGAATTGATGTCGCGCACCGTGACCCGCCCGTCGCCGTTGCCGATCACCACGATGTCGCAGATGTCGATGAACAGGCCGTTCTCCACCACGCCGGGAATCTGGTTCAGCACAAGCGCCAGCTGGCGGGGGTTGCCGATCCGCTTCAGATTCAGATCAAGGATGTAATGCCCCTCATCTGTCTTCAGCGGCTTGTCGCGGTCAAGGCGCAGGCTCACCTCGCGATTCAGCACATCGAGGCTGTAAAGCGTTTCCTCGATCAGCGCCTTCGTCGTCTGCCAGCCGAAGGGTATCACCTCGACCGGCAGGGGAAAGGCACCCAGCTGCGCCACTTCCTTGGCCGCATCCGCGATCACGATCATGCGGTCGCTTGCCGTGGCCACGATCTTTTCCTGCAGCAGCGCCGCACCGCCACCCTTGATCAGGTTCAGGTGCGGGTCGAATTCGTCAGCGCCGTCGATTGTCAGATCCAACCATTTCACGTCGTCCATGGGAACGACCCGGATCCCGAGCCCGGTCGCCAGTTCCGCCGTGCGCCGCGAGGTCGCGACGCAGGTCAGTTTCAGACCCTCCGTCTTCACGCGCTCAGCCAGGCAGCGCACCATCCACGCGGCAGTCGAGCCGGTTCCCAGCCCAAGTTTCATGCCGTCCTCGACAAAATCCACCGAACGGCGCGCGGCCGCATATTTTGCCTTGTCCATAGGCGAAAGCTCGGCAGTCATCGCATCACTCCCCTTTTCCCCCCATTAGCGCAAAGGCTCGTTCAGGGCGAGGGGGTTCTGTCCGCCGTTCCGATCGTCGTGTCAGGTCGCGCCCGGGCATTCACGGCCGGGACACATCGCGCTGGGATGGAAGGAAACACAATACCGCAAGCCTGTCCTTGCGGTTCCGGAAACGATCCTGGCACCGTAGGCATCCGATATGTGCGGAAGAGAGTCGCTTTTTGCCCAGCGAGCGGCGATGACTTGGAGCAGCTTCGCCGCAACCAGGGCCTGCGAAACCGATGTACACGCTGCACTACGCACCAGACAACGCCTCGCTGATCATCAGGCTCGTCCTCGATGGTGCCGGGCTGCCCTATCGCACTGTTCTGCTGGACCGCTCCCGCCGCCAGCAGGACAGCCCCGAATACCGCCGTCTGAACCCGACCGGCCTGATCCCGACCCTTGAAACCCCGCAAGGGCCGATCTCGGAAACCGGGGCGATCCTCTTGTGGCTGGCCGATACCCACCAGCTGGGGCCTGCGCCAGGTCATGCCGACCGGCCGGTGTTCCTGAAGTGGCTGTTCTTCCTGTCGAACACCGTTCACGCCGACCTGCGGATGGTCTTCTATCCGCACCAGTATGCCCCGGCCGACACGCACCCGGCCTTTCACGAGATCACGACCGCGCGCCTGAAGCGCCATTTCGCCTTGATCAACGACGCCGCCACCCGCCACCCGGCGCTGTTTGCCCCGGCCACACCACTTGGCGCCTATGCGGTCACCTTAAGCCGCTGGGCGGCGCTCTACCCGCCGGAAAGTCCGCACTGGTTCGATCTGGAGGTGTTCGACGCCCTGCGGGCGCTTGCACACGGTCAGGAGGCCAGGGTCGAGACACCCGTCATCGCCCGGGCCGAGGGTCTCGGCGCCCACCCATTCACCCGCCCCGAACAGCCCAACCCCCCGGAAGGCTCCGTCCTGTGACCCTGATCCTGCACCACGCCCCCGACTTTGCCTCAACCATAGTGCGTCTCGCGCTGGAAGAGCTGGAGATGCCCCACGTCATCGCTCTGGCCGACATCGACGGCGGCGCGCTGGCCAGCCCGGAATATCGCCGGGTCAACCCGGTTGGCCTGATCCCTGCGCTGGAAACCGAACACGGCCCGATCTTCGAGACCGCCGCGATCCTTCTGTGGCTGGTGGACCAGACCGGCCGTCTCGGACCCGGGCCCCGGGATCCCGACCGGGGCGCCTTCCTGTCATGGCTGTTCTTCACCTCGAATGCGCTGCATCAGGCGGCGCTGGCGATGTTCTACCCGCATCGCCCGGCCGGAGAGGCGAATACCGAGGCTGCCCAGGCCGCCGCACATGACCAGATCATCGCACGGCTCGGCCTGATCGAAACCATGGTGGCCACCCAGTCGCCGCGCTGGCTGTCGCCCGACCATCCGGGGGTGCTGGGCTATTACATCGGCATCCTAGTACGCTGGCTGATCCTGCTGCCTCCGCCGCCCTACGGTCTGGACCTGCGGGACTTTCCCGCGCTGAAAGCCGTGCTTGCCGCACATGAATCGCGCCCTGCCGCCCTGCGCGTGGCCGCCGCCGATGCGCTTGGCCCCACCCCCTTCACCAACCCGAGGCCCTGATGTTCCTGTCTGTCTTCGACATGTTCAAGGTTGGCATCGGCCCGTCATCTTCGCACACGATGGGGCCGATGGTCGCCGCCAAGCGCTTTCTCGACTTGATGCGCGCATCGCCCTTCCACTTTCACGGGCTGCGCGCCTCGCTGCACGGCTCGCTTGCCTTCACCGGCGTCGGCCACGCCACCGACCGCGCGACGATCCTGGGGCTGGCCGGATTCGCGCCCGACACCTACGATGCCGAAAAGGCCGAAGCGGCCCTGGCACGCATCCGCGAGACGAAGCGGATAGAGCCTCCAGGCCTGCCCTCACTGCATTTCGATCCGGCCAAGGATCTGCATTTCGACTTCGGCCCCGCGCTGCCGGGCCACGCCAACGGCATGATCCTGAAGGCAACCGACGCCCAGGGTGACGTGATCCTTCAGGAAACCTATTATTCCATCGGTGGGGGCTTCGTGCTGACAGAGGCGGAACTGGCCGAGGCCGGCGGCGCCAAGGCGCGGGCCCGGGCCGATGTGCCCTACCCCTTCGAGACCGCCGCCGAGATGCTGGAGATGGCCCGCGCCTCCGGCCTGTCCATCGCGCAGATGAAACGGCAGAACGAGCTGAAGTTCCGATCTGCTGACGAACTTGACCGAGGCATGGCCCGGATCTGGGAGGTGATGAACGCCTGCATCGACCGCGGCATGAAGGGCGAAGGCATCCTGCCCGGGGGCCTCAAGGTGCGCAGGCGCGCCAAGGGCATCCACGATGCGCTGATTGCGGAACGCGGGCTGAACCTTACACCGCCCCATACGATCAACGACTGGATGTCGCTTTACGCCATGGCGGTGAACGAGGAAAACGCCGCCGGCGGTCAGGTCGTCACCGCTCCTACGAATGGCGCGGCCGGCGTCGTTCCGGCCGTGATCCGCTACTGGCTTGACCACGTTCCCGGCGCCTCGCCGGCGAAGATCGGCGATTTCCTGCTTACGGCTGCGGCGATCGGGGGCCTGTGCAAGCACAACGCCAGCATCTCCGGCGCCGAATGCGGATGCCAGGCCGAGGTGGGCAGCGCCGCCGCCATGGCCGCCGCAGGCCTGTGCGCGGTTCTGGGCGGGACGCCCGAGCAGGTGGAGAACGCCGCTGAAATCGCGCTTGAACATCACCTCGGCATGACCTGCGACCCGGTCAAGGGCCTTGTGCAGGTGCCCTGCATCGAACGGAACGGCCTGGGCGCGATCAAGGCGGTCTCGGCCGCGTCGCTGTCGCTTCGGGGTGACGGCAAGCATCTGGTCAGTCTCGATGTCTGCATCGAGACGATGCGCCAGACCGGCCGCGACATGCACGAGAAATACAAGGAAACCAGCCTTGGTGGCCTGGCCGTGAACGTCCCGAACTGCTGAGTGCGAAAGGAATTGCCGTCGGGACATGCCTTCGGGGTGTCCGGGCGCGTTGGCGGAAGCCGCCAGGGAATGCGCTCTTGGCCCGTGGCACGACCGTTCTTCCCTCAAGTACCCGCCGATGCGATGTCGCTTTCAGGCTGGAAGCGGACGCGGCGCCAAGCTAGGCAGAGCCATGACCCGGGATATGACCCTTCGCGGCATCCTTCTGATGCTGCTGTTCTGTGCGATTGCGCCGCTGCTGGATGTCTCGGCCAAGCTGGCGGCCGAAGGCGGCATCCCTGTCGGCCAGATCACCACCGGCCGTTTCATCGTCCAGGGGCTGCTGATGCTGCCCATCGTCCTGATGATGGGGCTGTCTCTTGCGCTTACGGCACGTGCGCTTGCCTTCTCGGTCCTGCGCGCCTTCTTCCTGATCCTGTCCACCTTTTCCTTCGTATCGGGCATCGCCGTGATGCCCGTTGCCGACGCGCTGGCCATCGCCTTCGTCGAACCCTTCATCCTGCTGATCCTGGGATCGCTGATCTTCGGCGATCAGGTCGGCCCGCGCCGGATCGTAGCCTGCGCCGTGGGCTTCGGCGGGGCGCTGCTGGTGATCCAGCCCTCGATCCAGGTCTTCGGCCTTGTCGCGCTATGGCCGCTGGGCACAGCCTTCTTCTTCGCCTTCTACATGCTCGTGACCCGATCGATCTCTGCCTTCATGCATCCGGTCGCCATGCAGTTCCACACCTCGTGGACGGGGCTTCTGATGTGTCTGCCGGTGATGATCTTCGCCGAAGGTTCGGGCATCGGCCCGCTCGACCCGGTCTGGCCCGAGGGGCTGAACTGGCTTTGGCTGGTGGGCGTGGGCTTCTGGGCCTCGGTCAGCCACATGTCGATGACCTATGCCCTCAAATACGCGCCCTCTGCCACGCTGGCACCCCTGCACTATTCGGAAATCGTCGTCGCCGTGATCCTGGGCTACCTGATCTTCGGCGACTTCCCCAACGCGATGACCTGGACCGGGATCGCCATCATCGTTTCGTCGGGCCTATACATCATCCACCGCGAACGGATGTCGGCCCGTCTCAGGGCGCGGACGGCCGAGGCGCTGACCGCAGCGCCCTGATCGCCGCGTCCAACCGGCGGCGGGGCAGGATGACCAGCATGCCGGGCACATCGAACTCCAGCACGACCCGCTGCGCCACGACCCGGTTCGAGGTGCCGATCATGCCGTCCGGCGCGAAATCGATTCCGTGAATCGGCCACTCGAGCCCTGCGCTGATACCGGTCACCTTTGTCATGGGAAACAGCGACAGCGGCTCGCCCGGTGCCATGTCCAGTTCCAGCCGCGCAGGGGCGGCAAAGACGAAATCCTTCGGACCGATCAGGATGCAGATCCGCTCTATACGGGCAATCAGCGTGGACATCGCGGCCAGGCCATGATCCAGCCGTGCCCCGGCAAACCCCAGCGCAAGGATCAGCGGCGCCGACACGGATCGCAGGGCCTTGTCGAAGTCGGTCGTGACCTGCTCTGCCACAACATGCTGACGTTCACGGGGAATCCGGGATCGCGCTGCATCGGAAAGCGAATCGAAATCGCCGATCACGGCCTCGGGCATGACGCCCAGTTGCAGCAACCGGTCAGCGCCGCTGTCCGCAGCCACCGGCACCGGGGCGCGGGACAGGCACATCGACAAGTCTCGGCGCCCGAACGGCCCGCCACCCGCAAGGGTAATTCCCCGGTCCGTCTGGACAATCGGCGGCTTCATGAAAGACTGTCTCCAATTAAGGCAGGATTCTCGGTGTCCGGCCACAATCAATTCATTAAATTACCCACGTCTGTCCATGCATTGGGGCGCGGTGCGGGTAGAATGTTCCGCAGACCAGGCGAGAGGCTGTCCAGTCATGACCAGTGAAAGCAAGATCCTGACAGTGTCCTACGGCACATTCAGCTGCACGCTGGAGGGTTTCGATGACCCATTCGACACGATGAAGGCAATCGCCGAATATTTCCGCGACCTTGCGGCCGAAGATCGGTATTTCGGGGCAGAACCGCCGCAACCGGACGCTGCCATGCTGCACCGCATCGCCGAACGCGAGGTTTCCCGCCTTGTGGACGCCAAGGTGCGCGACACCGGCGTAACCCTTCGACCGCGACCCGAACCAGAAGCCGAAGGCCCCAAGGCACGAATCACCGGCCGCCCGCGCCTTCCGCAGGAAGGCGCTGCACCGGCCCCTGCGGCCAAGGTCGCCGAACTTGCAGCTGTCTCAGCCGAACCCGCATTGCAGGAAATCATCCCCTCCGGCGTGGCGGCCAAGCTTGCGCGCATCCGTCAGTCAGTTGATCCCCGGTCGATCACCGCCCCCATGGCCGAAGAGGCGCTGGCACCATTCGTGGCCGCCGGCGACGATATCGAAGCGGTGGATCTGACCGCCGATCTTGCGGCCGATGCCGGCAGCGACATCCTCGGCCGGCTCGGCACCCTGCTCCACGCCCCCGACGAAGGAACGACCGGGCAGGCCACAGAGGAACCTGCGGGGCAGGCAGCCGGAAACGCCTCGTCTGTTGACAGCTGGCTGGTCGAAACCGACGAGGCGCTGCTTCTTTCGGACGTGTCCGATGCTGTTCAGTCCGCCGATCTGCCCGATGTCGAACCCGTTGCGACGCCGGCAGTAACACCGTCCGCATCTGACGAGACGGGGATTGCCGCCAGCCTTTCAGAGGAGCCGGCCGAAGGGCCTGCCGGAACCGTGGCAGAGGCCGGTTCGATCGTCGAAGACATCCTGCCGGAGGATTCCCCCGAGACGCCGGCAACCCTGGACGTGGCCTTGCTCGAGGATCCGCTTGCCGAAGCCATGGCGGATGGCACGGCGTCAGGCACAGATGATGTGCCTGCCCAGTCCACCGATCTTGCGCAAACGATCACCGCGACAGAAGAGGCGCCCGCCCTTTCGCAGGCCGCTGCCGTTGGCGAGGATACAGGCCTCGGCAGCAGCGCAGAACCGGATGAGACCGAAGCCTCGCCCGACCAGGACGTTGCGCACGCCGGGGCGAAACAGGCCGGAAAGGCAAGGCGGGTCAACTCGCGGGTGGTGCGCATCCATCCCGGCGATGAAGCATCCGAGGAAGCAAGCGCAACCCGCACCGTCAAGCCGGACGGCGAAGATGCCGAGGTGGCACGCCTTCTTCGTCAGGCCGATGATGTCATGGCCGAAGAAGGCAACCGTCGCAGGCTTGACTCGATCGCCCACATGAAAGCTGCCGTCGCGGCGACCGAGGCGGACCGCGCCGCGACCGGAAAGCCGCCGAAGCCCGATGCGGAAACCAGGCTGGATCCCTACCGCGATGTCCTTGCACAGGTGGTGCAGCCCGATCCCGAACCTTCCGCAGCCGACACGACCAACGTCAAGCCACGCCGAAAGACCGTGTCGGTTCGCCCTCAGGAGACCCGCCCCGGCACGATCCGTCCCGGCATGGTCAGCCCGCCGCCACTGGTTCTGGTGTCGGAACAGCGCATTGACCGCATCGATGCGCCGCCGGCAACGCCCGCACCGGTGCCGGGCGCACAACCCGCGGCGGATGCGCAGCCAGCGGCTGGCGCACGATCCGGACGCCTGACCGGCGCGATCGGCGTGGGCGCGGCCATGTCCGGCACGATGATGCCGCAACAGAAGGTCGTGCTGGAACAGCCAGCCCGGACCGGCACCACCGACTTCGACGACGAAGAAGACCTGGACGAGGATCTGCCCGAAGTGCATGAGGCAGGGCTTGCCAGCTTCGCCGACATGGTCGGCGTCAAGTCGATGACAGACATGCTGGAGGCTGCCGCTGCCTATGCCACCTGCGTCGAAAAGCGCGAGCAGTTCACCCGGCCGCAACTGATGCGCCGTCTGATGGCCAGCGCCGGGGGCAAGCCGGTCAGCCGCGAGGAAGGTCTGCGAAGCTTCGGCACGCTTCTGCGCACCGGCCGTATCGAAAAGGTCAGCCGTGGTCAGTATGCCTTGGCCGAACATTCGCCCTACCTGACCGAAGCACGGCGTCTTGCCTGACAGGGCAGCAGGCCGGTATCAGGCGGACGGGTCGTTCCCGTCTGCCTTTGCATCGGGGTCGGCTTGCCCGATACCACGAAAGATGAACCGGAACGGCAAGGCCCAGAGAAAGCCCAGCCCCACATAGATCGCCAGTTCGACCGGAACCGAAGGCCGCTCGATCAGGTCGATCAGATTGACGGCCACCACCACATAAATCGGCATTCCGACCAGCAGGATCACCAGAGCCCAACGCTTGCGGGCCTTGTAGCTGAGAGCCATGTTCATCCTTCCGAAAGGGCCGTCAACCCCCGCCGTCAGTCGGCGAAGGGGTCGGTCACCAGGATCGTGTCGTCGCGTTCGGGCGAGGTGGACAGTAGCGCGACCGGGCACTGGATCAACTCCTCGATCCGTCGCACGTACTTGATCGCCGCGCCGGGCAGCTCTGCCCAGGACCGCGCCCCTGCGGTGGTTTCGGACCAGCCTTCCATCTCTTCGTAGATCGGCTTGCAGCGCGCCTGTTCTTCGGCGGCGATCGGCAGGTAATCCAGCCGCTGCCCGTCCAGATCGTAGCCCACACAGATCTTGAGCCGCTTGAACCCGTCCAGCACGTCAAGCTTGGTCAGCGCGATCCCCGACACGCCCGAGGTGGCGCAGGTCTGCCGCACCAGCACCGCGTCGAACCAGCCGCAGCGGCGCTTGCGCCCGGTCACGGTGCCGAATTCGTGCCCGCGTTCGCCAAGCCGCTGGCCGTCCTCGTCATGCAGTTCCGCCGGGAACGGACCTTCGCCGACCCGCGTCGTATAGGCCTTGACGATGCCCAGCACGAAGTCGATGGCCGTCGGCCCCAGCCCCGTCCCGGTCGCCGCCTGCCCGGCGATGGTGTTGGAAGAGGTAACATAGGGATAGGTGCCATAGTCGATGTCGAGAAGCGAACCCTGCGCCCCCTCGAACAGGATGCGCTTGCCCGTCCGCCGCGCTTCGTTCAGCACCTTCCACACCGGGCCCGCATAGGGTTTCAGCCTGGGCGCGATCTCAAGCAGCTGTGCCTTCAGCTTTTCCGGATCCACCGGGTCAAGCCCCAGACCGGCCCGCAGTGCGTTGTGGTGGGTCAGCAACCGCCCGATCCGAAGATCCAGCGTCGCCGCATCGAACAGGTCCGCCACCCGGATCGCCCGGCGACCGACCTTGTCCTCATAGGCCGGACCGATCCCGCGCCCGGTGGTGCCGATCTTTGCCACCGAAGTCTGCGCCTCGCGGCCCCGGTCCAGCTCGCCGTGGATCGGCAGGATCAGGCTTGCGTTTTCGGCGACCATCAGGTTCTCGGGCGTGATCTCGACCCCCTGACCGCGCAGCTTCTCGATCTCGGCCACCAGATGCCACGGATCGACGACCACACCGTTGCCGATCACCGACAGCTTGCCCGACCGAACGATGCCACTGGGCAGCAGAGACAGCTTGTAGACCGTGTCGCCGATCACCAGCGTATGCCCGGCATTGTGCCCACCCTGGAACCGGGCGATCACGTCGGCGCGCTCGGACAGCCAGTCGACCAGCTTGCCCTTGCCCTCATCGCCCCACTGGGCGCCCACCACGACGACGTTGGCCATCTTCTTCCCCGAGTCTGACACAAACCATGCGGGGTATAGCGACCGGCAAGCGGGGGGGAAACCCGGAAATCGCCGAAGAGGTTCAACAGGCAATCGCGCGGCGATGTCCACCGCCCGGCGAACTAAGGCGCGGCGCCGGGGTCCAACTCTGGGATCAGACCCGCGAACCCGGCCCTTGACCGTCTGCCCGAAGCTTCCCTTCATCGGCCATGATTTCCGGTGGATACTTCGACCGATGGAACCGCCGCGTTTCGCGGACGGGCCAGCCGCGCAGAATTGACGGCCGCACCAATCCGGCACGGATCGATGCCCTGTCAGTTTGCGCCCGGGTCGGTAGGGGCAGGGCAGAAGGCTTGCACAGTCTCCCCCTTCCGCCTAGATAGGCGCGTCAGCCGCTGGAGCGCCCCTTGGAAAACGTCGTCCTCACCATCCACCTGATCCTTGCCCTGCTGCTTATCGGCGTCGTGCTTCTTCAGCGCTCGGAAGGCGGCGGCCTAGGGATTGGCGGCGGTGGCGGTGCGATGTCGGCCCGCGGACAGGCGACGGCTTTGACCAAGCTGACCTGGCTTTTTGCGATCTGCTTCATCATCACGTCGATCACGCTGACAATCCTGGCCACGCGCGGGTCCAACCAGGGATCGGTCGTCGATCGCGTTTCAACCGAGGCTCCGGCAAGTCAGACTCCCGCGACGGAGGCCCCTGCCCTGCCCCCGGGCCTGACCGGCGACCTGCTCCCGCCGAAGGTGGGCGATGCACCCGCAACAGCGCCCCGGGCCGACGAACCTGCCCCGGCCGGACAGTCAGGGACGCCCTGAGGCCACAATCTGTGGTTCCGACCACCGTGATGCCCGCATCATCTAGCGGCGGGCGTTGCCTATTCTGACGGGAGCGGATATACCTCAACTCCCGTGGTGCCGCGATTCCACCTGGCCCGAATCGCGTTTGATACACGGGAGGCCCGGCCTTGGCGCGATACATCTTCATCACTGGCGGCGTGGTTTCCTCGTTGGGCAAGGGTCTGGCCTCTGCTGCCCTTGGGGCGTTGTTGCAGGCACGCGGCTATACCGTGCGGCTGCGCAAGCTTGACCCCTACCTGAATGTCGATCCCGGAACGATGTCGCCCTTCGAGCATGGCGAGGTCTTCGTCACCGACGACGGGGCGGAAACCGACCTGGACCTCGGCCACTATGAACGATTTACCGGGGTGCATGCGCGGCAGACCGATTCCATCTCCTCCGGCCGGATCTATTCCAACGTGCTGGAGAAGGAACGGCGCGGCGACTATCTGGGCAAGACGATCCAGGTCATCCCGCACGTCACCAACGAAATCAAGGACTTCCTGAGGATCGGCGACGACGAGGTCGATTTCATGCTGTGCGAGATCGGCGGCACGGTCGGCGACATCGAGGGCCTGCCCTTCTTCGAGGCGATCCGCCAGTTCATCCACGAACGCCCGCGCGGCCAGTCGATCCTGATGCACCTGACGCTTCTGCCGTATCTTTCGGCCTCGGGCGAACTCAAGACCAAGCCCACCCAGCACAGCGTGAAGGAACTGCAAAGCATCGGACTTGCGCCCGATGTCCTTGTCTGCCGCTCGGAGCATCCGATCCCTGACCGCGAACGGGAAAAGATCGCGCTGTTCTGCAACGTGCGGAAAGAGGCGGTAATCCCCGCCTACGACCTGAAGACCATCTATGAGGCACCCCTTGCCTACCACCGCGCCGGCCTTGACCAGGCGGTGCTTGACGCCTTCGGCATCACGCCGGCACCAAAACCCAACCTCGCCCGCTGGGAAGACGTGATGGACCGCCTCACCCACCCCGAGGGCGAGGTGCGCGTGGCCATCGTCGGCAAGTACACGCAGCTGGAAGACGCCTACAAGTCGATCGCCGAGGCGCTGACCCACGGCGGAATGGCAAACCGCACGAAGGTTCGCGCCGAATGGATCGATGCCGAGATCTTCGAACGCGAAGATCCCGCGCCCTGGCTGGAGCGCTTTCACGCCATACTTGTCCCCGGCGGCTTCGGCGAACGCGGGACGGAAGGCAAGATCAAGGCTGCCCGCTATGCCCGGGAAAAGAAGATCCCCTATCTCGGCATCTGCCTTGGCATGCAGATGGCAGTGATCGAGGCCGCTCGCAACCTGGTGGGTCTGGCGAATGCGGGGTCCGAGGAATTCGATCACGAGGCCGGCGAAAAACGGTTCACTCCGGTTGTCTATCACCTCAAGGAATGGATCCAGGGCAACCACACCGTCCGCCGCAAGGCCGATGACGCCAAGGGCGGCACGATGCGGCTGGGGGCCTACACCGCCAACCTGAAGGAAGGGTCTAAGGCGGCGCAGGTCTATGGGACAACCACGATCGAGGAACGCCACCGCCACCGCTATGAGGTGGACATCCAGTATCGCGACCAGCTTGAAAAATGCGGCCTGATCTTCAGCGGCATGTCCCCGGACGGCCGACTGCCCGAGATCGTCGAGGTGAAGGATCACCCCTGGTTCATCGGCGTACAGTTCCACCCCGAGCTGAAGTCAAAACCCTTCGCCCCGCACCCCCTGTTTGCCGATTTCATCCGGGCCGCAGTAGAGGTGTCGAGGCTGGTCTGAAGGCAGTGTCGCGAGGCACGGCCATTAGTCCACCCGGCAGGGCAGCGGTTTGGCAGGTGATGCAAATCTGGTACAGGGTTTGCCAAGCTGTCGGGTGCAACCGATCCCAAGGTTGCGAACGTGCGGGCGGCCTCTCAAAAAGTTAATATACAATAACCCGCCAGATAATTCTGGCGCATAAACTGAGAGGCATACAATGACAGGCAAGCTTTTCTTGTGTTTTGCAGCGATTTCGGCACCCACGCTGACCGCAGCGCAGGACATCTCATTCTCTGGCGCGGCAACTCTTGGTCTTGGTTTCCACGACCTTTCTGATATCTCGCAGGATATCCGGACCAACAGCCTTGAAGGGCGACTGGACTTTACCTTTGAGAGCGGGTTCACTTTCGGCGTCGATGCAGGCCATGTCGGCGTCAAGATCGACGACGTTCCCTTCGACCTTAGCGCCGACTTCGTCGGACTGCGTGGGGGCTACGGCTTTGCAAGTGGCGTGTCGCTTGGGCTTTATCACGAGCAGCTGAACGCTGGCGCGGATATCCTGCCGATCGACATTTCGCTGAAATCGACCGGGGTCACAGCCGGCTACCAGATGGAAGGTCTGGAATTCGGTGCCTTCGTTGGCCAGTCGAAGACAAGTCCATCGCTCAGCCCTGATATTGATTTCGAGGATTTCGGGCTTACGGCGAAATACTCCGCTGTCGCAGGCCTGACACTGGGTGCGGCCTTCCTGCGGACGACCATCGACACCCCCGGCATAGACATCGATCTGGATTTCGCAGGCCTCGCGGCAAGCTATTCCGTGAGTGACCAGATTTCGGTCTTCGGTGGTGTCAGCAAGACGTCCCTGGACCTCATCGAGGCCGACGCAACGACCATGGGTCTTGGCCTGGGCTATGCCCTGCCCGAAATGGGCGGTGTCAACTCGACCGTGTCGCTGGAACTGGCGCGGACCGATCTGTCGGTGCTTGGCACCGACGTCGGCAATATGGACACGATCCGACTGGGTCTGACGATCCCGCTTGGCTCGAAAGGGACGGAAGCACCGCTGAACAGCGTTGCAGATTCGGTCTTCAACCCGCGTCACAGCGCGATCAATGCCGGCCTGACCTCGGCGTTCTGAGCGGTCTGCGCACAAAACAAACGGGTGGCGCTGACATGCGCCGCCCGTTTTCAACTTGCCCGCGCGGCGATGGCCAGTGTCATCTCCGGCCCCGCGACCATGCCGACGCCAACCTAGGCCGGGCCCGCCATGCCCCGGAGGATCAGACGGATGCACCAGCCTGTTCATCTGGTGCACGAGACCGGGTGATGTGCCTGCGCCGTCGGCGCTTGCCTTTTCTGCCTCAGCTACAGCGCAAAGTCCGGGGGGAACACCGCCCCGCAGTCCGTGCAGGGCGGTGCAGCTTCAGCGCGGCAGGATCACGAACTGCTCTCTGCCGTCACGCCAGACCAGCAGTGCCACCGCGTTGCCTCGCGATGCATCCAGCGCGGCGGCCAGATCCTCGGGCGTGGCAACCGGACGCCGGTTCACCGCCAGCACCACGTCGCCCGGGCGGATGCCGGCACGCTCTGCCGGGCTTTGCGGGGCGACCGACACGACCGATAATCCTTCGACCAGGCCATAGCCGGGCATGTCCGGGCCAAGTGGGCGCAACAGCAGACCGGAAAGTTCGACTTCGCCACCCGCGCCGGATTGAAGGGTCGCGCCCCCTGCCCCCAGCTCATCAAGTCTGGCGGCGATCCGCAGACGCTCCTGGCCGCGCAGCACGTCCAGGGTAACCTCGTCGCCCGGCCGCTTCATGCCCACCCGACCGCGCAGATCGGCCGAACCGCGCAGGGTGTGGCCGTCGATCGACAGGATCACGTCGCCTGCGCGCAATCCAGCCTTGTCGGCGGCGCTGCCCGGCTCGACGCTGCCGACCACAACCCCTGCTTCGGCATCCAGCGCCATCGCCTCGGCCAGATCAGGGGTCAGATCCTGGATCGCCACCCCCAGCTTGCCGCGGCTGACGGCACCGTGTTCGACCAGCTGTTCCATCACGGCCAGTGCCATGTTGACCGGGACGGCAAAGCCGATGCCGACATTTCCGCCACCATTCGGCGCGATGATCGCAGTGTTGATACCCACAAGCCTGCCGTCCAGCGTGATCAGCGCGCCACCGGAGTTGCCGGGATTGATCGAGGCATCGGTCTGAATGAAATCCTCGTATCCCTGCGGGTTGATCCCCGACCGCCCCAGCGCCGAAACAATGCCAAGGGTCACGGTCTGGCCCAGGTTGAAGGGATTTCCGATCGCCACGACATAGTCGCCCACCAGAAGCTGATCGGAATCCCCCGGTTCGATTGCGGTCAAACCCTCGGACGGAACCTTCAGCACGGCGATGTCGGTTGCCGGATCGGTGCCCACAAGTTCTGCCGTCAGGCTGCGCCCGTCGCGCAGTCCGACGCGAATTTCGGTCGCATCGGCGATGACGTGGTTGTTGGTCAGCACGTAACCCTTTTCCGCGTCCACGATGACGCCAGATCCGGCGCTCATCTGGCGTTCGACGGGTCCTTCGGGCGGAACCGGCGGCAGGAAGGGCGCAAAGAACGGGTCACGGAACAACGGGGTCGTCGCGGCCGGTCGTTCCGAAAGGACCGATATGTTAACGACGGCTTCAGCCACCCTGCCGATCACCGGCGCAAGCGTGGGAATGCCGCGAGCATCGGCGTCGAAGTTGCCCGACGGCAGCGCCGGCACCTCGGCGACTGCCGCGCTTACCCCAAGTGACAGGGCGACCAGCGCGGCCCGACCGCGCGCGAGGAATGTTCGGGATGACATGCCAAACTCCTGATGATGCAGAACGAAAAGGGAAAGTCACGTCTTGGAAGAACGGGGGGCGGGCGCCATGGCGGCGTCCGCACCCAGCGCCGGATCATCCGGCCTTGACCTCGATATGCTTGACGCGGGCCTGTGCCTCGGGTGTCTGCGGCAGACGCACGGTCAGCACGCCGTTCTTGAAGGTTGCTTCTGCCTTCGACCCGTCGGTTCCGGGCGGCAGCGGGATCGTCCGCCAGATCGCGCCGTAGCTGCGTTCGGAGAGGTAATAGCCCTTCTTCTCCTCCTGCCGCTCGATCTTCTTCTCGCCCTTCACGGTCAGCAGGTCGTCGGTCACAGTGACCTCGACATCCTCCATGCTCATGCCGGGCAGCTCGATCGAAATTTCGATCGCATTGTCGGTCTGCACAACGTCCGACTTTGCCTCGGAATGGCCCCAGGGCCAGTCGAGGTCACCGAAGGACTTGCCGAAGCGGTTCCAGAACCCTTCGAAGACCTGGTTCATTTCGCGTTGCAGGACGGCGATGGGGTTGTCCTGCGTTTCGGGGCGGGCGGGTTCGTCCTTGCGCGCCCAGGGAATCAGATCCTTGATCTTCATCACAATCCTCCTTTCCTTGGCTCAGGCGGCCTTGACCTTGATCATCTTCGGCTGGGTGGCCTCGCTGCGCGGCAGGCGCAGGGTCAGCACGCCGTTCTTCATTTCAGCTTCGATGCGCTCGGCATCGAAATCCTCGGACAGAGTGAAGGCACGTTCGTAATCGCCCGGCTCATACTCGGCATGGGCCAGGCGCAGCTTGTCGGGGCCGGCATCGTGCGAACGGGCGCGGATGGTCAGCACCCGCTTTTCCAACGCGACATCCACGTCATCGGCCGCCACGCCGGGCAGTTCGAGCATCAGCGTCACGCCTTCCCTGGTCTCGACAATATCGGTCAGCGGCCGCCAGACCGGGCGGTTGCGGGTGGTTTCGGCCGCAGCTTCGGCCGGGGTCTGTTCGGGGGCCTTCGCAACTTCGGTGGTCATTGTCTGGTCCTCCTCTTTCAGGCGGCCTTGATCTCGATGCGGCGGGGCTTGTCCTCTTCCGGGCGGCCCACGGCAATGCGCAGCACACCGTCGGCAAAGCGGGCCTCGACCTTCTCGGGATCGACGCGGAAGGGCAACCGGATCGCACGGGTGAAGCGGCCGAAGGCCCGCTCGCGTCGATGCCAGGTTGCGCCTTCGGGCAGTTCGGGCGCCTTGCGTTCGCCTGATAGCGTCAGGATATTGTCCTTCACTTGGATGTCGATGTCGGCGGGTTCGACGCCGGGAAGTTCGGCGGTGATGGCCGCTGCTTCGTCATTCTGCCAGACGTTCAGCGCCGGGAAGGGGCGCGGCGCACCAAAGGCGCTGTCCAGATCCTCGGACAGCCGCCGCATCAGAGCAAAGGGATCAGCAGGGTAAAGTGCAGTCCTGTAGAGCATGTTCACCTCCTTGTGGACGGCCCGAAGGCGGCCACGAAGGACGGGAGGGAGGCGTTCGACTGCCCCCCGCTCTGGAGTCGGACGTCACCTTGCGGGGTCCAGATCGGCACCCCCGGTGGCCTGCCGCTTGGGCCAGACCCGTCACCTTGCGTGAACCCCTCGCGGGCGTTCGGCCTTAATGAAGGAAGGCCCCGCGGTGATTTCAAGAGGCTGACGGACCGAATATTCATATTCGTTTTCATATGGTTGCGAAAACGGCGGTGGCCTGCGCCACCGCCGTCGATCCTTCAGGCACCGGCTTCCGGTTTCCCGCCCGAAGGCGGGTTTTCCGCCGCTTCGGCCGCTGGTCTTGCGGTCGTCACCGGCTCGATCCGCACCTGCTCGGCCGTCTTGTCCCAGCTGATCCGCACCTGATCGCCCTGCGCCACCTCGCCGCCCAGCATGGCGCGGGCAAGGCGCGTCTCGACCAGACTGCGGATCTGACGCTTCAACTCGCGCGCGCCATATTCCGGGCGGAAGCCTTCGGCCGCGAGCATATCGATCAGGCTGTCGTCGAAGATGATCTTCACCCCCTGCGACTGAGCCGTGCGCGTGACCCTGCCAAGCTGCAACAGCACGATCTGCCGGATCTCGTCCTTTGTCAGGCTGTGGAAGACGATGATGTCGTCCAGCCGGTTCAGGAACTCGGGTCGGAAGTGGCCGCGCAGCACTTCCATCAGCTCGGCCTTCAATTTCTCGGGCTGCTCGGCCGCCGTGCCGCGCAAGAGAAGCCGCTTCTGGATCCGGTCGGCGCCGAGGTTCGACGTGGCGATGATGATGGTGTTGGTGAAGTCCACCACGCGGCCCTTGCCATCGGTGAGGCGCCCGTCGTCGAAGACTTGAAGCAGGACGTTGTAGACATCGGGATGCGCCTTCTCGATCTCGTCCAGAAGGATGACCGAATAGGGCTTGCGGCGCACCTTCTCGGTCAGCTGCCCGCCCTCGTCATAGCCCACATAGCCCGGCGGGGCGCCGATCAGGCGGGCGACGGTGTGCTTTTCCATGTATTCCGACATGTCGATGCGGATCATCGCATCCTCGTCGCCATAGACGACTTCGGCCAGCGCCTTGGCGAGTTCGGTCTTGCCGACGCCGGTCGGACCGAGGAAGAGGAAGGTGGCGACGGGTTTCGAGCCCTCGCGCAGCCCCGCGCGCGCCAGCCGGACCGCGTCCGAGACAGCCCGGATCGCCTCTTCCTGTCCGATGACCCGTTCGTGGAGACGCTCTTCCATCTTCAGAAGCTTGGCGCGTTCCTCCTCGGTCAGTTCATCGACCGGGATGCCGGTCAGCTTCGAGACGATCTGCGCGACATGGGTCGCCAGCACCTCGGCCGTCCCGGTGGCACGCGCCTTTTCCCAGGCCTCGGTCAGCTCCTTCAGCGTCGCTTCCTTCGCCTCGATCTGCTTGCCGATCTCGGCGGCCTTGTCATAGTTCTTGCGCGCTGCGGCATAGTCCTGCTCGCGCCGCAGCTGATGCAGTTCGGCCTCGATCTCCTGCACTTCGACCGGGCGGGCCGTGGCCGACAGCTTCACCCGCGCCGCGGCCTGGTCGATCAGGTCGATCGCCTTGTCGGGCAGGAAGCGGCCCTGGATGTAGCGATCGGACAGTTCCGCCGCCGCCACGATGGCCTCGTCGGTGATCGTGACCTTGTGGTGCGCCTCGAAGGTGTCGCGCAGGCCGCGCAGGATCATGATCGCCTGGGCCACGGTCGGTTCGGGCACCATCACCGGCTGGAAACGGCGTTCAAGGGCCGCGTCCTTCTCTATGTGCTTCTGGTATTCGTTCAGCGTGGTCGCGCCGATCAGGTTCAGTTCGCCCCGCGCCAGCATCGGCTTGAACACGTTGGCGATGTCGAGGCCCCCCTCGCCTCCGCCCTGGCCGGCGCCGACGATGGTGTGCAGCTCGTCGATGAACAGGATCATCTCGCCCTGATGATCCGTCACTTCCTTGAGGATCTTCTGCACCCGCTCCTCGAACTCGCCGCGGTATTTCGACCCCGCGACCATCGAGTTTATGTTCAGCTCAACCAGACGCTTGCCGCGGATCGCCTCGGGTACCGAGCCCTCGACGATGCGCTGCGCCAGCCCCTCGACGATGGCCGTCTTGCCCACGCCGGGTTCGCCGATCAGCACGGGGTTGTTCTTCTTGCGCCGGGCGAGGATCTCGATCGTGGTCTCGATCTCGGCCGCGCGGCCGATCACCGGATCAAGCTTGCCATCGCGCGCCATCTTCGTCAGGTCGCGCGAATACTTGTCCAGCTCCGGGGTGTTGGTTGGCGCTTCGGCCTTGCCGTCCTCGGCACCCGACTTGCCCACCACGCGGGCGACCTGCTGGCGCAGCGCCTGTGGCGTCAGGCCCAGTTTTTTCAGCATGTTGGCGGCCAGGCCCTCGCCTTCTTCGGCCAGGCCGATCAGCAGGTGTTCGGGGCCGACATAGGAATGGCCGAGGTCGGTCGAGGCCCCGAAGGCACGGCTGAGCGCATCCTTCACCCGCGGGCTGACGCCGATCTCGCCCTCGTGCGGTTTTTCGCCGCGCTTCGCCTCGGCCTCGATCTGGGACTTCAGCTGATCGACCGAGATCTTGAACTGGTCAAGCACGGTACGCACCACTTCGGATCCGGTCAGCGCCAGCAGCAGGTGTTCGGTATCCACCTCGGACCGGCCCATGTCGGCGGCATGGCGCGCGGCCTCCTGCAACAGTTTTTCGGCCTGCTCGCTGATCTTGCTGGCAAAGCCCCCCCCCTGACGGCGGGCGCTGCGGGCACGCGGGGCCTCGTCGCCGAAGGTGGCATCCACCACCTCGTCATCGTCCCCATCGCCGGCCGCAGCCCCCAGGGGCGGCAGATCGAAGCCCGCATCCTCCATCAGGCTGCGGAAGGGCTGGTCGCCGAAGAATTCCTCGAACAAGCCGCCGCGCCGGCCGAACAGCGATTCCAGAGGCGAGGCCGTGCGTCCCTGCCGGCGCAACACCTCCCTGTAATGCTCGTCGCACAGTTCCATGTTCTGCGTGCGCCCGTTGACCGAGGCGCGGACCCGCACCGTTGCCGGCTTTCCGCAGATGTCGCATTTGCCTTGCATGCTTTACCCTCCGTCAGGTGTTCAATCATTCGTGTCTGTGTAGAATCGACCTGTCGGCCGCACCTTGATCTGCCGCAAGGTCACGCGCCGGGGCGCGCCCTGCATCCTGCCAGCGTATCATCCAGTAGATGCCGCCCAGTGCCAGCGTGGCAAAGGCAAGGGCGGCAATGGTGGCTGCCCCGGTCTTGTCCAGGTCGAGGATGATGAACTTGCGCAGAAGCGCGAGGAGCGCCACCAGCACCACGGTGCGGACATGGAACACCGTGTCGTGGCTTTCGACCGAAACGACGATCGACCGCTTGAACTCCAGCGCGATGATCACGGTGAAGATCGCGCCGAACACGGACTGGAACACCTGGTGGTCGGCCGGGTCGAGCGACCCTTCCAGGACCAGCCCGACCATCACCCGCAGGAACAGGTTCCACATCGCCGCCAGGATGACGACGATCAGCAGCAGCGACAACGACAGCGTGACAGCCTGTTCAAACCGCTGGTACAGCGTCAGCACCGCCCAGCGGTCGGCAAAGGCGTTCCAGTCCGACCGGATCGACATCGCCCTACTCCGCCGCCAGCGGTGCCGGCCGCAGGGCCGGGAAATCGTCGGGCGTGATCGTCTCGCGCTCCAGCAGCAGCCTTGTGCCCGCCTCCAGGTCGGCGCGGCGGGAGGTCAGCACCTGTTTTGCCCGCTGGTAGGCGCGGTCGATCAGGTCGCGCACGGCGAGGTCCACCTCGCGCGCTGTCGCCTCGGAATAGTCGCGCGCAGTCAGACCGGGCGCACCGTCCTCGCCCAGGAAACTAGCCCGCTGCGCCTCCAGAACCGCCTGGCCCAGCTGGGGATGCATCCCGAAGCGGGTGACGATCTGCCGGGCGATGTCGGTCACCCGGGCAAGGTCGTCCGCCGCGCCGGTCGAGATCTCGCCCAGCACCAGATCCTCGGCCGCACGGCCCGCCAGCAGCACCACCATGCGGTTTTCCAGATCCTGCCGGGTGATCAGGAACCGGTCCTCGGTCGGCCGGGTCATCGTGTAGCCCAGAGCGCCGATCGAGCGGGGGATGATCGAGACCTTGTGCACGGGATCGGCGCCGGGCAGCGAAGCGGCCGCCAGCGCATGGCCCATCTCGTGCCAGGCCACGGCCTCGCGTTCCTTCGGGTTCAGAAGCCGCCCCTTGCGCTCCAGCCCCGCCACGATCCGTTCGATGGCGGCGGTCACGTCCTGCATGGTCACGGCCTCGGCCCCCCGCCGGGTGGCCTGGATCGCCGCCTCGTTGACCAGGTTCGCCAGTTCCGCACCGGAAAAGCCCGGTGTCAGCGCGGCGATCTGGTCCACGTCCAGACCCTCGTGCTTCACCTTCTTCAGATGCACCTTCAGGATCGCCGCGCGCCCCCCCTTGTCGGGCCGGTCCACCACCACCTGCCGGTCGAACCGGCCGGCGCGCAGAAGCGCGGGGTCCAGGATCTCGGGCCGGTTGGTCGCAGCCAGCAGCACGATCCCCTCGCGCGGGTCAAAGCCGTCAAGCTCGGTCAGAAGCTGGTTCAGCGTCTGCTCCTTCTCGTCATGCCCGCCGCCGAAGGCGCCCACGCCACGCTTCTTGCCCAGCGCGTCGAGCTCGTCGATGAAGATGATGCAGGGGGCAGCCTTGCGCGCCTGCTCGAACAGGTCGCGCACCCGCGCCGCGCCCACGCCCACGAACATCTCGACGAATTCCGAGCCCGAGATCGAGAAGAAGGGCACCCCCGCCTCGCCGGCGATCGCGCGGGCGACCAGGGTCTTGCCGGTGCCGGGCGGGCCCACCAATAGGATGCCCTTGGGGATGCGCGCGCCCAGCCGGCCGTATTTCTGCGGCTCCTTAAGGAAGCTGACGATTTCCTGGAGTTCAGCCTTCGCCTCGTCGATGCCGGCCACGTCGTCGAAGGTGACGCCCGTGTCTTTCTCGACATAGACCTTGGCCTTCGACTTGCCGACCGTCATCATGCCGCCGAAGCCCTGCTTTTCGGCAAAGCGGCGGAAGAAGAACGACCAGAGCGCAAACAGAACCACCACCGGAACCACCCAGGACAAGAGCATGTTCAGGAAGGTGTTGGTCACCGTGCCGTCGTAGGCCGCGTCCGACTGTTCCAGCCGCCGGGTCAGGTCGTCGGGCACGATGTTGGTGACGAAGAATTCCGCGCCGTCCTGGGGCTCCTTGTATCTGCCGAAGATCCGCTCTGTCTCGACCTGGACCTCGGCGATGCGATTTTCCTCGAGAAGCTGCAGAAAGCGCGAATAGGGAATGCGCTCTGTCACGCTTGCCCCCTGCCACCACGACTGGAACAGCATCAGAAACAGGAAGGCCGCGATCCAATACCAGATGTTGATCTGCTGCTGCTTGTTCATCCTGAAAATCTCCGGTTCCGGCCACATTCCCTGCGGCCCTCGCCTGAACTTATCAGCGAAACTTCGGGTTGCATCAGGCAAATGCAACCTTGATCGCAGGATGCGCGCCGCATTCCCTCACGAGTGAGCTGCTTTGCCCCGCTGCGTCGCCTGCTGGTTGCCGAGGGCCCTGCTGCAGAAAACGCTTGACGGGACTCATCGTGCGGATCCAGCGTGACAGCCGGATGCCGCGCACAGACCACCACCGGCCCGCAGATTGCAGGGATTGGCCCGATACGCCAGATCGCGCGTCGCGGCCAGGCCATCCGGGTCCAGGCAGCGAACGGCCAAACGGTCGGCACGCGCAGCAGCGCAGGAATTGGGCGCCGCCGATGACGGAATTGGCACCCGGTGCCGGCGAAGTCGTGTGATCGATGCCGCAGCGGACCATCCGGCCCGGGCCGCGGCAAAGGTATTTCGCCGGCCGGCATGCGCAACCGGACGATCAGGAGGAGCGGATGATGAACGGATATGGAATGGGGCCGGGAATGGGTTTTGGCTGGATTGTGGGCCTGCTGGTGCTGGTGTTGCTGGTTCTGGCCATTGCGGCGCTGATCAAATACCTTCGGAAATAGAAAATACGGGGTGGCAATGGCCTATACGATCGACCGCATGATCCCCGGGTCCAGCCTTGACGATGTCGATGCGCGGACGCGAAAGGCGCTGGCGGATCACGGCTTCGGCGTCCTGACCGAAATCGACGTCGCGGCGACGATGAAGAAGAAGCTCGACGTCGAGATGCCGGCCTACCGCATCCTTGGCGCCTGCAATCCGAAGATGGCGCATCAGGCCATCGGGCTGGAGCCCCGCGTCGGCGCGATGCTGCCCTGCAACGTCATCCTGCGCGAGGTGCAGGGCGGGGTCGAGGTCAGCGCGATAGATCCGGTGGCCTCGATGCAGGCCATCGGAAACGATCGACTGAAAGCCGTGGCTGGGCAGGTGCGTGACCTGCTGGCCAAGGCAGTCGCGGCCATCTGATGCTTCGCCCGGGCAAGACTGCGCAAACGGACAGGAGGACCGGATGTCCAGCCACAACCTTTGCCGCCGCAAGGTGCTTAAGGGCGCAACGGCGCTGCTGGCCATGTCACCGCTCGCGGCCGCTGCGGAAGGCGCCGCCCATACGATCCATGTGGTCAAGGATCCGGACTGCGGCTGCTGCAACAGCTGGATCGGGCATCTGCGCGACAACGGTTTCACCGTCAGCTTCGAAGAGCGCGGCCCCGTCGCGCTGTCGGCCTTCAAGCGCGAGCGCGGCATCCCGGATGAACTTGCCTCCTGCCACACCGCCATCATCGGCGATTACACGATCGAGGGCCATGTTCCGGCCGCCGATATCCGCCGGCTGCTGGCCGAGCGCCCCGATGCGCTCGGGCTGGCGGTCCCCGGCATGCCCTATGGCTCTCCGGGAATGGGTCCGGAAAGCGCGCGCGAGGCCTATGACGTTCTGCTGATCCGCAGGAACGGAACCGCGGAGGTCTTCGCGCATTATCCTGCGGCGGGATGACGACGGCCTGGGACAGGCGGTGCGGCCTGGCTATCGCCTGACGTGAAGGGAGGGAACGCCCCGACTGCGGGCTTGCCGCAAGGACCGTATCTGCCGCCAATAGTGCCTGATCGGCAGCGTCATGACAGCGGGGGCAACAGTCCGGCAGTGCCGGAACCTGAAGACCTCGACGGCCTCTGCCAACTCGTGCGACCCTTCCGGGGACATATCATGCTTTCGATTCTTTCCAACCGAACCTACCGGCACCTCTTTGCAGCCCAGGTCATCGCACTGGTGGGCACCGGACTTGCCACTGTCGCGCTGGGGCTTCTGGCCTGGCGGATCGCGGGCGACAACGCGGGCGCGGTTCTGGGCACCGCACTGGCGATCAAGATGGTGGCCTATGTGGCCCTCTCGCCGCTCGCCGCGGCGCTGGCGGTGCGGGTACCGCGGCGGGCCTGGCTGGTGGGACTGGACCTGATCCGTGCCACCGTGGCGCTGGCCTTGCCCTTCGTGACCGAGGTCTGGCAGGTCTATGCGCTGATCTTCCTTTTGCAGGCGGCCTCGGCGGGCTTCACCCCGGCCTTTCAGGCGACCATTCCCGACATCCTGCCCGACGAGGCGGACTATACCCGCGCGCTGTCGCTGTCGCGGCTGGCCTATGACCTCGAAAGCCTCGTATCGCCCATGCTCGCGGCGGCGCTGCTCACGGTGGTCAGCTTCCCGGCGCTATTCGGCGGCACGGTGATCGGCTTCCTCGCCTCGGCCGCGCTGGTCATGACGGTGCGGCTGCCCGCGCCGCAAGCCCCGGCTGCGGGCGGGGTCTGGGCCCGCACCACGGCGGGCCTGCGCCGCTATCTCGCCACGCCGCGGCTGCGGGGCCTTCTGGCACTGAACCTTGCGGTGGCGGCGGCGGGGGCAATGGTGATTGTCAACACCGTGGTGATCGTGAAGGCCGGCCTCGGCCTGGGCGAGCCGCAGGTGGCGCTTTCGCTCGCGGCCTTCGGGACAGGGTCGATGGCGGCGGCGCTGATCCTGCCGCAGCTTCTGGACCGAATGCCCGACCGCCCGGCGATGCTGGGTGGGGGGGCGCTGCTTACGCTTGCGATGCTGGCCGGACCGCTGGTAGGGGCGCTGCCCGCGCTGATGACGCTGTGGCTGGTCACGGGCTTCGGCTATGCGCTGGTGCAGACACCCACCGGGCGGCTTCTGCGCCGTTCGGCCCCGGGCGAGGAGCGGCCGACGCTGTTTGCCGCACAGTTCGCGCTGTCGCACGCCTGCTGGCTGATCGCCTATCCGCTGGCGGGCCGGGCCGGGGCGGCGATCGGGCTGCCTGCGACCTTCCTTGTCATGGCGGTACTTGCCGCAGCGGGAACCCTGCTGGCATGGCGCCTATGGCCCGCAGCCGAGGAAACCGCGCTGACCCACAGCCACGCGGACCTGCCCCACGACCATCCGCACCTGCGCGAACACGGATTCGCGCCGCACTGCCACCCTGCGGTACGCGACGCGCTGCACCCGTTCTGGCCACCTCAGGGCTCGTGCCCGGCCGTCTGACCACGGCTTCCGGCCGGACCTGTCCGCAGGCAACCCGTGGCTGGGCTTCCTTGCCCAGCTGGAACAGCACAGCGCCCGAGGGAAACATCGACAGCGCCACGAACCGGAACGCGGTCGATGTCCCCTGCGTAAGGCTTGCAGGGAAGCAAGGCTCCAGCGCGCCTACGGCATGGCCAAGGTCGCGCCGGAAATGGTTCATGCCGGCGGCCATGCTGCGCCAGGCTCGCGGCGTGATGTCGGCCACCGCGGCAGAGAGCTTGGGATAGGGCAGCGCCATGCCGAAGCCCGCCCCCCGCCGCGCACCTGTGCCCGGGACCACCATCGCCGCGCCGACGCCGCAGATCCACATGGCCGGCATGTTGCGCCGGAACCGCCCAACCCGGTCCGACAGCCGATCGGCGGCGATGCTGATTACTGCCTTCACCGCGCCCAAAACAACGACGAACTCACCAAGCAGCAGGACGGATCAACACGCCGCCCATGGCGATGGCGAAGCCTGCGTGAATGTGCCCTGCCACGGCATGGCCATAAAGCTGCCAAGGCGCGGCTCGCCCCGCGCGAGGACAAAACGGATTGGCGGCATCACTGCAGCGACCACCGCGCCACGATGCGCGATGGGCATCCCCCCTGCGCACGCGTGGGCTGCCTCACGAGATGAAGCAGCGGCTCCGCGGGTCTAACCTTCGACAGCCCCGGCCGTCGCAGCGAGAGTTCCGGAAAACAGTCTGCCAACCGGAAGGGCTTTGGTGCCGCCTGCATCATCGCGCGTCAGGAAAAGGGCGTCGAGACACGACTTCTCTGCCAGCATTGCGCCCGCCTCGGCCCCCCTGACCATCAGCGCCGTCGCCCAGGCATCAGCCTCGGCGCAGGTGGGTGCGATCACCGTCACCGATGCGGGCGGGGACAGCAGCGGCGCGCCCCGTGCAGGGTCGATCGTATGCGACAGTTGCCGACTGTTGACCGTGACCCAGTGACGATAGTTGCCCGAGGTCGCCACTGCGGCATCCTGAAGCGTCAGTATGGAATGGGGCGCGCGGCGGTTGCGATCGGGTCGTTCGACCGCAATGGTCCAGGGATGCCCGTCAGGGCGCAGTCCCATTGCGCGCATTTCCCCATCGATCCCGACCAAAGCATCGCGGATGCCATGGGCGAACAACGTCTCGGCCAGCCGGTCCACTCCGTATCCTTTAGCGATCCCGTTCAGGTCCAGGGTAACGGGGGCGGTCTTGCGCACACGGCCCGCATCCAGTTCCAGCACCTCGTGGGCCAGGTGGCGGGTGGCCTGCATGGCCGTGCGGATCGCCAGCGGATCGGCGGCCGACACCCCGAACCCCCAGGCGCACACGGCATCGCCTTGCCCGATGTCGAAGGCCCCCTCAGATGCTCGGCCAATGGCCAGCCCCAGTGCCAGCACCCTGGCCAGATCCTGCGGCAGTTTCTGCCAGGCGCCCACAGGGGCGGCATTCAGGCGCATCAGGTCGCTGTCCGGCTTCCAGGTGGACATCTGGTCATCAACCGCATCGACCGCTGCCTGCAGCGCGACACGCACCGGGGCGGGGTCGAAACCATCGGGCGCGAAGAACAGTGCCGACCAGCGGGTGCCCATGGTGGGGCCGTTCAGGGCGTGACGGATCAGGTCAGTAGACATCTTCGACATAGCGCCCCTCAGCCTTCAGAACCGCCGGCGTAAGCCCCGAGGGCGCAAGTATGTCCTCAAGGGCGCGGGCAACGCCTTGCGCCATGTCACGTCCACCGCAGACCATGATCCTTGCACCCTGGCGGATTGCATCAGCCACCAGCGCAGCCTCGGCCCGCAGTGCATCCTGAACGTAGTGCGGCCTTGCTCCGCGTGAAACCGCGGTGAACAGGCGCGCAAGCCGCCCCTCGGTCTGCCAGATGGCCAGTTCCTCGCCATACAGAAAGTCGCTGTCCCGGTTGCGTATCCCGAAGAACAGATACATCGGACGGCGGCGGGCGTTGGCACGGATGAACCCGGCCAGCGGGCCGACGCCAGTACCCGCGCCAATCAGGATCAGCGGTGCCCGATCCTGCCCGGCGTGGAACCGCGGATTGCGGCGAAGGAAGGCGCGGACGCGCGCGCCCGGCTTCAGCGCCACAAGCTGCCCGGAAGTCAGACCACCCGGGTGCTTGCGAACAACGATCTCGATGAATCCGTCGCTTGCCCCCGACGCCAGAGAATAGAGACGCGGCACAGGCGAGCCTTCGGGCAGGACGCCAAGCAGGTCTCCGGCCTCGAACCGCGCCATGCCACGACCGGTCAGACGCTGCCAAAGCGTGACACGCGGCAGGGCAAACCGCAGGATCGCCATCGGCACCTGCACCTCTGCCCCGTAATCGCGCCGCGAAATCAGATCGAGTGTAAAGCCATCGGGTATGGCAGGTTGGTGGGCCAGCTCCAGGCTTAGGCCCAGGGCATCGCCCAGCGCCCTGCCCCAGCGAGCGAAATCCTGCGGCGACTGACGATCGACCGTATCCATCGGCAGAAGGCTGGCCCAGCCCTTCGCACGGGCAAGGCGGTCCACCTCGGCCGCAAAGGCGCAATAGGCGGGAAAGCTGCGGTCGCCGAAGCCCAGAACGGCAAAGGGGGCTGCGGGTGGCTTGCGCATGCCACCCAGCCGATCGAGGAACCCCTTCGCAGTTTCAGGGGCACCGCCGTCGCCATAGGTGGCGGCAAGGATCAGGAAACGTTCGGCACGGGGGTAGCGATCGGGTTCAAAAGAAGTCATCGGCGCAACGTGGACGGCCTGCCCCGCCTCGCGAAGCGACCTGGCCAGTGTTTCGGCAAAGCCCCAGGTGCTGCCCCCTTCAGAGCCGACAAGAATCACGTCCCTGGCCCGCGCGGCCGGAGCATTGTCTTTCGGGTGGGTCCAGCCGCGACGCCCCTGAGCCCAGACCAGCAGGCCCGTCATGCCCAGGATCGGAACGCTGAGCGCAAGCAGGCCAAGGATCAGGCCGAACGTGGCCGCGCCCTGTCCTGTATGCAGCATGTAGATGGTTTCCGACACCTTCTGCCAGGGCGTAGCCTCGGCCCATGCCAGCATTTCGCCGGTGCCCTGGTCGATCAGACCCGTGCCCGAATCGGTGACCAGGGTGAACAGATCCTGCAGATCCCCTTCCTGGGGAAAGCTCAGCTTTCGCAGCGAATCGACCGGAACCGACCTCAGTGCCGCCATCCGGTCGATCGGCAGTCTGGTCGTGCCGCTGATGGCCGCCGGCAAAGGCGGGCGAGGCGCGTCATCGGGAAGAAGATTGAAGGTCGAGGCCGTCATCCACAACGCTGTGCCTGCAGAAAACAGAAGGCCGAAGACGGCGATGCGGGAAATCTCGGCATGCAGTCGACCGGCGATTGGACCCCGCAGGCGCGCGAACCAGTGACGCCAGCCGCCGACTCGACGGGCGATCAAGGCCGCCCCCGACAAAGCCAGTACCAGCATCGCCGCAGCACCCGCCGCCATCGCCAGCCGTCCTGAATCACCAAGGAAGAGGGAACGGTGCAGGTTGGTCAGCCACCGTTCCACCGGGTTCGGGTCGGCCGGGCCAAGATCGCCGCCGGTCACCGGATCGACCACGGCCGAGCCAGCCGTGCCGCCCTGAAACCACCAGGCGGTGATCCTGCCCGAGGGCGATCGGCGGATTTCCTCCAGCCCCGGATGGGTTGCCGCCACCAGCGCTGCAAGATCTGCCACGCTCTGCCCTGCTCCGGGCTGCGGTGCCGAAAGGCGTTCGGCCGCAGGAAAGACCGACAGCGCCGCACCGCTGAGCGAAAGGACGGCAAGCAGCGCAAGGGCCAAAAGCCCCGGCCAGCGGTGAAGCGCGCGGATCATGGTGGCCTTCCCCCTACCGATAGACGAAACTGGCGATGTAGCGCCGGCCCTGCACGGGCTGGCCCGCGCCTGCGGTGGTCAGCGGAACGGCGATCTCGTTCGGGCTGTCGCGCATGTCCTCGACAGCCGCATCGATGTGCAGCGTGTAGCCCGCATCGAACAGCGCATCGGCCAGATCCAGCGTGATTTCCAGCGAGCGGCCTGCGCCGACGCTGGCGCCGGTGATGCCGTCGATCTGCGCCGCGTCGCCGCCTGTGGCGGCATACCAGCTGCTCAGGTGTTCATAATACTTGGACTTGTGGCCTGCCATCCAAAGGCTGCCGACATAGGCGCCCGAGGCATCGGTGACGTAAAAGGCCAGATAGGCCCCGTCGCCACCGTAGTTGTTCAGCGTGGTCGTCAGCGTCACGGGACGCGCCATCGCCAGCCCCGGAAGGGTCAGCGCGGTGGTCAGGGCAAGAGTGGCGAGAAGGGATTTCATGACAGATCCTCTGGCGTTGGCTGCGGTCCCGGTTCTACCGGGACCGGATGACAGGAAGATGGGCTCACTTGGTCACGGCGACGGGCGGCGCGCCGCTGCCGAAAAGGCCGTTGGCCGGCGGCGCGACGGTGCCGGCTGGTGCGGGATTGCCTCGCGCGCCGGCCCCCCCGCAATCGTCATCTTCATCCTCATCGTCTTCCTCGTCGCAATCGTCGCCTTCGTCGTCATCCTGCCAAAGCTGGCCCCATCCGCCCTCGTCCTCATCGTCATCATCACCGCTCACACGGATCACTTGCGTGGACCCGTCGTCCGAGCTGAATACGGCGGTGCAGACGCTGCTGCACTGCACAGTGGCAGCGCCCCGGCCCTGTGAGGCGGCCAGGGCTGGAAGGCCAAGCGTCAGCGTCAGGGCTGACGAGGCAACAAGAAGGGAAAGTCTGGATGTCATGGCTTGGTCTCCTTTGATCTGCTGCCCGGAACCTGTGCCCCGGACCTGAGCGGTTCCTGACGCGCGTGCGTTTTCTGCTTCAGCATGGCGTCAGGAAGAAAAGGGCCCCGCCGGTAAAAGGCGGGGCCAGTCGGACCGCGGGACAGGCGGTCGGGGAACAGGATCAGGCCACATCGCCCGGGTCGGCAGGCCGTTTATCGCCGGTCAGCATGGCGCGGACGAGGTTCTCGCGGTGACGGACCGAGGCCAGGACGACACCGAAGATGTGGAGCGCGACAAGAAGAAGTGTCAGGTTCGCAAGGGTTTCATGGGCTGCCCTGAGCGGTCCGTCTGTGTCGCCCTGCCAGCCATCGGCCTCGCCGTAGTCGTCCTCGTCGTCATCCGCCCAGGCGGGTGCCAAGGTCTGCGGCAGGGCCGGAAGCCTGGCCTGGCGGGCCGGATCGGTCATCAGCCAACCGGTGAAGGCCGTCCCCGACAGCGTCAGCAGAAGGACCAGAATCATTGCCGCGCCTGCCGGATTGTGGCCGAGATACCGGCGCTCGCGCCCACGCAGCATGGCGCCAAGATAGGCGAGCGTCGCTGCCGGACCCGTCACGAACTGGGCAAACCGCGCATGACGGCTGCCTGCGAACCCCCAGACCAGCCGAAAGACGACAAGACTCGCCACCGTGTAGCCTGCCAACTCGTGCACCGGCTGGACCTCGTCGGCGGCCAGCCAGGCGGTCGCAAAGGCCGCGACAAGGCCCCAGTGGAAGACGCGCACCAAGGGATCCCAGACCCGCACCATCGCCGCGCCCGCGTCATGGCCGGATGCAGGATCAATCATTTTCCGGTTCCTTCCGTTCCTTGTCGTGTTCATCATCATCGAACTCGACCTCCAGGATCTGCAGTGTTCCGGGATGGATCTTCGCCTCGATGGCACGACCATCGGCGTTCCGGCCGTCGATCTCGTAACAGCCGTCGTCGATCTTGATGCGCCGAACGGTCCAGCCCTGCTCGGCCGCAAGGCGTGCGACCGCCTCGCGTGGCTGCCAGTTGGCCATCGGCACGAAGCAATCGTCGTCGGCAAAGGCCGCACCGCCAGTGATAGCTGTCAGAAAGGCAAGAATTGTCATGATCTTTCGCATCGGCCACACTCCGGGCTAGGGCACGTCCGGACACCGTGATGAACGCCGAAGCTGACGGCAGGCTGAAGCCGGTCGGATCCCGGCTTCAGCCTGATGTCAGGCCTAGGCGACAAAACATGGGGCGACACGGGCCAAGGCAACGGCGGGAGACCTATGCGCACATTGCTGATCGAGGATGACACGGTCCTGGGCGCGGCGGTGCGCGACCAGCTTGCCGCCGATGGCCATTCGGTCGATTGGGTGCAGCGCCTGGACGCCGCAGGCGATGCCCTGACAGGTGCGCACTTCGACCTTGTGCTTCTTGACCTGATGCTGCCGGACGGCCGGGGTATCCCGTTCCTTCGCCGCCTGCGGGCAAAGGGCGACGTGACGCCCGTGATTATCCTGACCGCGCTGGACCAGATCAGCGACCGGATCGAGGGGCTGAATGCCGGGGCCGACGACTATCTGGTGAAGCCCTTCGACCTCGCCGAACTGTCGGCGCGGATCGGGTCGGTCGCGCGGCGCTATGCGGGCAACCCCAATCCCATCGTCACGCACGGGTCGCTGGAAATCGACCTTGCGGCCCGCACCGTCCACCGCGACGGCCGCCCCATCAGCCTGACCGCCCGCGAATGGGCTCTGTTCGAGGCGTTCCTGTCCCGCCCCGGCCAGCTGCTGTCCAAGGCGCAGCTAGAGGACAAGCTTTATGCCTTCGGCAACGAAATCGAAAGCAACACGATCGAAGTGCATGTCAGCCGCCTGCGCAAGAAGCTTGGCGCCGGCGTGATCGAGACAGAGCGCGGCCTCGGCTACCGGCTTGGCCGCGCATGAAGGCGCCGCGCAGCCTTCAGGGGCGTCTCGGCCTTTGGCTGGGCCTGGCGCTGACCGCCCTTTGGGTCGCTGCGGCCAGCGTGACCGCCCTGATCGCACGGGGCGAGATCGAACAGGTCTTCGACGCGGCGCTGCAGGAAACCGCGCAGCGCATCCTGCCACTTGCCGTGGTCGATATCCTGAACCGCGAGGAAGCCGGGATCAGCCAGCGCCTGGCCGCCATCCGCGAGCACGACGAATACTTCACCTACATCGTGCGTGACGATCAGGGGCGCATCCTGCTGCAATCCCATGCTGCCGACCCGACGGTCTTTCCCGCATGGGACGGAGCGGGCTTCCGCAGCACGGCGACCCACAGGCTTTACAATGACGAAGCCGTGCAGGGCACGATCCGCATCACAGTTGCGGAACCGCTGGCCCATCGCGCCATTGTCGCATGGGATATCCAGATGGGCCTGGGCCTGCCGCTGCTGGTCGTTCTGCCGGTTGCGCTGATCGCCATCGTCATGGCCGTCCGCGCCAGCCTTGCCCCCCTGCGCAAGTTCCGCGACCGGCTGGCAGCGCGGGGTGCAAGCGACCTGAGCCCGGTCGCCAGCACCGACCTGCCGAGCGAGATCGCACCTCTGGCCGAAACGATGAACAGCCTGCTCGCCCGGCTGGATGCGGCCTTCGAATCAGAGCGCAGCTTTGCCGCGAATGCCGCACACGAATTGCGCACCCCGCTGGCCGGGGCGATCGCGCAGGCCCAGAGGCTTCAGGCCGAAATGCGGGATGCGGATGCCAGGGCCAGGGCGGGCGAGATCGAGGCGAACCTGAAGCGCCTGACGCGCCTTGCGGAACGCCTGCTGCAGCTTGCGCGCGCCGAAGGCGGTCGTCTGCGGCGCGGGTTTGTCGCCGATGTGCGACCTGTGGCCCGGCTGATCGTGGACGAGCTCGCGCGGGTTGGCGGACCCGGGTGCATCCGCCTCACACTGCCTGCAACCGCCGTGCTGACGGATCTTGACCCCGACGCTTTCGCGATCCTGCTGCGCAACCTGATCGAGAATGCCCTGCGGCATGGCCGCGCTGACTGCCCGGTCGATGTGGTCTTATCGGGGGACGGCACGCTGATCGTCGCCAATGAGGGGCCTGTCGTGCCCGCAGACGATCTTGCCCGACTGACGCAGCGGTTCGAACGGGCCAAGTCCGGTGCCACGGGCAGCGGACTTGGGCTGGCAATCGTGCGCTCCATCGCGGAACGGACCGGCAGCAGTTTCGAGATCCGATCACCGCGCGCGGGCGGGGATTCAGGGTTCGAGGCGATCTACCGCATCCCCGATGTCAGGCCCGAGCGGTCAAGGAACGCCCAGGAATGATGCTTCTGCCCTCGCGGCCGTCTGCGACCATGCCCTGCCGGTCACATTCCCCGTTCTAAAGCAGCCCGCGCCCGGCCAGATTGCCCATCAGTGCGCGGATGCCAAAGGTCCATTCCGGGCATTCGGTCGAAAGCCGCACCGTATTGCGCAGCGCACCCAGGCCAGGGGCAGAGATCGTTACCACGTCGCCGATCCGATGGGTGAAGCCGCCGCCCGGTTCATCGCGATCCTGCGTGGGCGCGAAAAGCGTGCCAAGGAAAAGCATCAGCCCGTCAGGATACTGGTGATGCCGCCCGATCGTCTGGGCCACCAGATCCTCGGGGTCGCGGCTGATCTCGGCCATCGAGGAACGCCCGTCGAGCACGAAGCCCTCCGGCCCCTCGACGCGCAGCTGAAGCTCCAGCCTGCGCACCGCGTCCAGGTCCCAGCCTGCGTCGAACAGCCGGATGAAGGGCCCGATCGCGCAAGAGGCGTTGTTGTCCTTGGCCTTGGACAAGAGGAGCGCCGAGCGCCCCTCGACGTCGCGCAGGTTCACATCGTTACCGAGGGCGGCCCCCACGATCCGCCCGCGCGACGAGACCGCCAGCACCACCTCTGGCTCGGGGTTGTTCCACTTCGAGGAAGGGTGCAGCCCGACGGCCGCCCCGTGGCCGACCGAGGACAGCACCTGCGCCTTCGAGAAGACCTCGGCATCCGGACCGATCCCGACCTCGAGATACTGGCTCCAAAGCCCTTCGGCCTGAAGCGCGGCCTTGGCAGCAGCAGCCTCGGGCGAACCGGGGCGGATATTGCGCAGCGAGGCCCCCATCGCCGCGCCGATCCGGGCACGGATCGCCTCGGCCCGGCCCGGATCGCCGCCCGCACGCTCTTCTATCACCCGTTCGACCATTGATCCGGCGAAGGTTACCCCGCAGGCCTTGACCGCCTGAAGATCGCAAGGCGCAAGAAGATGCGCCACCGATAGGTCGCCTGCCGGCGCGGCGAGCAGCACATCCAACGGAGCGACCGGCGTCCCTTCGGCCCGGCGCACATGGGCCACGGGGTCGTCCATTTCGCAGATGTCGCGCACCGTCGGCGCAGCGCGGCTGGTGATGTCCACCACCTGCCCGTCGCGCACGGTCACCACCGATGGCCCGCCCAGGGCAGGGTTCCAGATCCGGCCGATCAGGAGAGCGTCAGGAGGCAGGGCTTCGGTCATTTCGGGTCCATTCCATTGTCATCGACAGGATCATATCTTCACCCGGCGCCAGGAAGCGCAACCCCGGAAAGCCCGGCAGTGCATGGGCATCGACCGGATGCGAGACCGGCTCGAGGCAGAAGAAGTCCGATTCCCGCCCCGGCGAATAGAGCAGCACCGTGGACATGCCGGGCGCGGTCAGCCGGATCGTCAGACCGCTCTGGCCCTGCCGTATTTCTGCCGCGCCCGACCAGCCGGAGAAGCCGGCGTTGATCCAGCCATCGGGAAGCGGCCGCGGCCTGTCGAACTGCAGGTCAGAGGGAAGCGCGGCGGGCTCTCGCGTGGCAGGCAGGTGCCGCCCGTCCTCGGGCCACCAGCCAGCGACGGCAAAGGCGACACGCGTTCCGCCATCCCGCGGGAACCAGGGGTGGAAGCCTCCCCCGAAGGGCAGGACGCAGGCAGCCCGGTTGCGCAGGACAAGCCGTACATCAAGACGGTCGGGCCGCAGGCCATAGCTCAGCCGGGCACTGTATAGAAGCGGGCCGAAGGCGCCGGCAGGCAGGTCGAGAGAGACAGAGTCAGGCGCATGCCCCACGATGTGCCACGGTCGCTGGAACGCATCACCGTGGATCGGGAAGGCCTCTCCCGGCAGGTTCTGCTCCAGTGCAACGGGACTGCCAGCCACCATGATCGGGACAGAGACCCGGTTCGAGAAGGGCGCAAGGATGTTCATGGCCCAGGCGAAGGGGTCGGCCTCGCGCGCCGGCGCAAGTGGTCGCAGGATGGGCAGACCATTCGTTTCCAGTACCGCCAGCGCCGCCCCATGGTCGGGACCGACCAAAGCCCGCGCCGGCCCGGCGCGCAGTTCGATCATCCGGTGCGCTCTACCAGCCGCCATCGATGGCGACGTTCTGCCCCGAGATCATCCGCGCCGCATCCGAACACAGGAAGAGCGCAAGGTTTGCCACGTCCTGCGGCTGGATGCGCGACTTGATGCACTGTCGTTCCAGAACCCAGGCGTTGTATTCCTCCAGCCGGTCGGCGAACACGCGGTTCTCGGCCTCGGACACCACGGCACCCGGCGAAATGGCGTTCACCGTAATCCCGTGCGGGCCCAGTTCTCGCGCAAAGCCCTTGGTCAGCCCCAGCATCGCACCCTTCGAGGCGACATAGGGCACATAGCCGTCCCACTGCCCGTTCAGCGTGATCGAGGTCAGGTTGATCACCCTGCCCCAAGCCTTTGCCTTCATGCCGGGCGCAAGCGCGCGCGTCAGCACGAAGGCGGCCGAGGAGTTGACCCGGATCTGGTCCTCGTATTCGGCAAGACTGAAGGCGTCGTGCGGCTTGTTGATGATAAGCGCAGCGTTGTTGATCAGGACATCGACCGGATCGTCTGCGGCAAGACGCGAAGCGGCTTCCTGCGTGGCGGCAAGATCGTTCAGGTCCACCCCCAGCCAGACCATGCCTCCCGGCGCCGCGCCGCCGGGGCGGTCGAGCACCGTCACACGGTGGCCTTCCGCGGCAAAGGCCGCCGCCATGGCCCGGCCGATCGTGCCAAGGCCCCCGGTGATCACGACATGTCTGCCGGCTTTCATCGCTTCCTCCCTAGAGAACGTCGTGGACTTCCTCGATCGAGGTCTCCTCGATCCGCTTGTCCAGCACCACGCGGCCATGCGCCATGGCCACCACCCGGTCGCAACAGGCAAAGACGTGGTGCATGTTGTGACTGATGAAGATGCCGGTCACCTTCTGCGCGGCCAGCGATTTCACGAAGCCGATGACCTTGTTCGTCTCCTTGACCGAAAGGTGGTTAGTCGGCTCGTCCAGGATCAGCACCTTCGACTTGAAGTGCATGGCGCGGGCGATGGCCACGCCCTGCCGCTGGCCACCGGACAACTCGCCCACCAGCGCATCGGGGGATCGCAGGTGCAGGTCCACGCTGGCGATGGCGGCCACGCTTTCGGCGCGCATCCGTGCCTCGTCCAGGATACCGATGCCGAACAGAGAGGCTTTCAGCGGCTCGCGCCCGATGAAGAGGTTGCGAGCGATCGACATGCTGGGAACCATCGAGTTGTACTGGTAGATCGTTTCGATCCCCTGGTCCATCGCGTCGCGTGGGCCCCGCATTCGCACTAGATGGCCATCGACCATGACCTCGCCCTCGTCGGGCTGATGCAGGCCGGCCAGGATCGAGATCAGGGTGGATTTGCCCGCACCGTTGTCGCCTACAAGGCCCACGGCCTCGTTGCGCTCGAAGTCGAGGCTGACGCCGCGCAGGGCATGCACGCCGGAATACCACTTGTGCAGGTTGCGAACCGAGATGACGGGATCTGCGGCCCTGCGGAACTCCGTGCTCATATCTCAGCCCTCCACCTTCATCGCGCGGCCGCGCTTGCGCAGCCAGGCGTTGCCGACCACGGCAAGGATCGTCAGCGCCCCGATGGCAAACTTGAACCAATTGGAGTCGACCCGACTGAGGACGAGGCCGTTGTCGATGACGCGGATGAGGATGGCTCCGATGATTCCGCCGAGGATGGACCCGATCCCTCCGGTCAGCACCGTGCCCCCGATCACTGCGGCGGCGACGGCGGCAAGCTCCATCCCCTCGCCCATCGAAGGCAACGGAGAGCCGACGCGAAGCACCTGGATCATGCCGGCAAAGCCCGCCAGAACCGAACAGATCATGAAACAGGCGATCTTCACCCGGGCGGTCGGAATACCCATAGCATTGGCCGCCGGCAGGAAGCCGCCCGTCGCGCGCACCCAGTTGCCGAAGTTCGTGCGCGACAGAAGCAGGCTTACCAGGGCCGCGATCACCACGAACCAGATAAACGAGGCACGGATCAACTCTCCCGGGCCGACGAACGAGATGAAGATCTGTTCAGGGATCCGCTCCATGTCCAGCCGGGGCGGGAAGCCGCCCGAGATCACCACCGTCAGAGACCGCGCCATGAACAGCATGCCTAGCGTGGTGATGAAGGACGGTATGGCGAAGCGGATGGTCAGCCAGCCGTTGACAAAGCCGATCGCCGCGCAGAGCAGAAGCCCGATGGCGACCGATGGCAGGAAGGGCCAGCCCTGTGCCATCAGCACGGCCATGCTCATCGGCATGAGCGCGAAGACCGAGCCGACCGAAAGATCGAATTCGCCGCAGATCATCAACAGCGTGACGCCGACCGCAACCAGCGCCATTTCGGGAAGCAGCCCGAGGACGCCGCGCAGGTTGGCGGTCGACAGGAAGATGCCGTTCGACAGGATCTGGAACAGCACGACCAGAGCCACAAGCAGCAGTGCCGCCGCAAGCTCCGGTTTCTGAAGGAATGTCTTGACCAGAAGTCGCATCCGGCATGTCCTTTGGCAGCATGGGCTTCCGGGCCGCATGTGCCCGGAAGCCCGTGGGATCAGCGCAAGCCCTGCGCCGAAAGTTCCATGATTGCGTCGGCATCGGCCGGCGTGACGATGCCCTGCCCGGTATCAACATCTGCGGGGGCAAGGCCGATGGTCTCGTTGAGATAGACCATCATGACGGGGATGAAGCCCTGCATGTAGGGCTGCTGGTCCACCTGGACCTGCACATAGCCCTTCTGCATCTGCTCGACGACCTCGGGCACCAGGTCGAACCCGCCGAGCAGAACCTTGCCCGGCTCGATGCCGCGGTCGGCCAGCACGCGTGCGACGGCGGCATGCCAGAACCCCGTGTCGAAATAGGCCGTGGTGTCGGGGTTCGCGGCCAGATAGGCGCCCACGCGGTCGGCGGTCACGGCAAGATCGGTTCCGCTGTCGATCTTCTCCCAGGTGATGTCGCGGCCCGAGCTGGCCTTGTACTCCTCGAGGAAGTTGATCACGCCCTGCCCGCGCTGTTCCGACCAATTCTGCCCCGGCGCAGAGATGCCGACCAGCACCTTGATCGGCCCCTCGGCCGGGAAGTTCGCGGATTGCGCCTTGCCCAGCGAATAGCCAGCCGCAAGAAAGCCCTGCCCGACAAAGGCCTGCCGCGGATTGCCGGCCGCGCCTTCCAGATCGTCCACGTTCACACCGATCACGGTGATGCCGGCATCGCGAGCCCGTTTCAGCACCTCATCCAGCGCGGTGTTGTCCACGATCGAGGTCAGGATGGCATCGGGCTGCTGCGCGATCGCCGCCTCGATGTTGGCGAGCTGATCCTGGATCGACCCCTCGGTCTGGGTGAACAGCATCTGGCAATTTGCCCCGACCTTGCCGCAGGCGTCGTCGAAGCCCTTCTTGACCGCCTGCCAGAAGGTGTTCGAGGCCGACGAATGGTGCGTGAAGACGATGTCGATTGCGTCCTGCGCCCTTGCCGACAAGGCAGACGTCATCAGCAAGGCGGCTGTCAGGGCCGCCAGTCCGTTGGTCCTTTTCATGGGTTTCCTCCCTAGGGTTTCAATCAGATCGTGGTCGCGTCCGACCTCCTGCGCGACAGGGTGAAGGCCCGGCCGATATCAGGGTGCAGTTCCATCCCGAGACCGGGACCGGGCGGCACCGTGATCATGCCGTCCTTCACCTCGGGAAGGGCGGTCACGAGATCGCGGTACCAGGTGCGGTAGAAGGCGCGGACGCTCTCCTGAACAAGAGCGTTCGGCGCATTGAGCGAAAGATGGGTCGAGGCGCAGAGCACCACCGGCCCGGTGCAGTCGTGTGGAGCGACGGGCAGATGCCAGGCCTCGGCCATGGCGGCGATCTTGCGCGCCTCGGACAGCCCGCCGCACCAGCTGATGTCCAGCATCACGACCCCTGCGGCACCGGTTTCCAGCAGATCGCGGAACGCCCAGCGCGAGCCCAGCGTTTCCGAGGCGCAGATCGGCGCGGGGCTGTGCTCGGCATAGCGTTTCAGGCTGGCAAGGCTGTCCATGCGGATTGGATCCTCGTGCCAGAAGGTATTGAACGGAGCCAGCGCCTTTGCGATCTGGATCGCTGGCAGAAGCTGCCACATCGAATGGAACTCAACCATGATGTCCATCCGGTCACCCACAGCGGCGCGGATCTTCTCGAAGGGGCGCAGAGCCTCCTTCAGGTCAGGGACAGAGATATACTGCCCGCGCGTGCGCTCGGCTGCGATGTCGAAGGGCCAGATCTTCATCGCGGTGATCCCTTCCTCCAGCAGGGACTGCGCCAGTTCGTCGGCCCGGTGCAGGAAGGCGTTCAGGTCGTCGTAATCCTGCCCGCCGCCGGAAAGGGCGTAGTTCGCAGTCGTCTGGCCGGTGGCCTTCTTGATGTAGTCGGTGCCGGCGCAGGTGTTGTAGGTGCGGATCCGGTCGCGCGAGAAGCCGCCCAGAACCTGCGCGACCGGCTGGCCGACGGCTTTGCCGAAGATATCCCACAGCGCGATGTCGAAGGCTGAATTCCCGCGCACCTCGGCACCCGAGGAACGGAACCCGAGATAACCAACCAGATCTGCGGACAGCCGGTCGATCTGCAGGGGGTCGCGGCCGATCACCCGCGGGGCGATCCATTCGTGCACGTGCGCCTCGACCGTGGCGGCACCGAAGAAGGTCTCGCCCAGCCCCTTGATCCCCTCGTCCGTGCCGACCTCGATCCAAAGAAGGTTGGGCCGTTCGGCGATGCGGATGGTGTCGATGGAGGTGATCCTCATGGCTTCCTCAGGTCAGGCCGGCCGAAATCAGGGCGCGCACGCTTTCGTCGAAATGCTGCGACATCGCCGCAACGGCGCGTTCGGGATCGCCGTCAGCGACAGCCTCGGCGATCTTCTCATGGTTGGCGATCATCGCCTCGCGCCCCTCGGCCGAGGTGCGACTTCGCCAGCCGATCGGCCAGGTCTGCGACGTGATGCCCTGGAAGGCTCCGACGATCAGCGCGAAGACCGGGTTCTTGGAGGCGCGCGCCAGGGCCATGTGGAAGGCGAGGTCATGGCGCATCAACTCCTCGGGGGTCGCGATACTGGCGCGCATCGCCTCGGCCTCTTCCCGGATGATCCGCGCCTCGTCGTCGCTGCGCCGCAACGAGGCGAGGGTCACGATCCGCGTCTCGATGGTGCGACGCACGTCATAGATCTGCTGGATGCTGATCTGGTCAGTATGCACCCCGTGCTCGATGATCAACGACATGGCACCATGGTCGATCGGTGCGACGGTGGCGCGCTTCCCGGTTGCAAGTTCGATGATCCGCATGGCGGCCAGCGACCGGAACGCCTCGCGCACAACCGTGCGCGACACCTGAAGATCCCGGGACAGCGTCGCCTCGGAGGGCAGACGGTCGCCCGGCATCAGATCCTGCTCCCGGATCAGCCGGGTGATCGCGCCGACAGTGCTGGAAACCAGCCCGCCGCCGGGATCCGTCAGTTCCCCCATACGTTTCACCACAAAGTTGTCATACAGGTTGATGTTGAATTGCTAATAGATTCGCACTAGGCTGTTGTCAACTGCTTTGGGGACCATGTTATGACTGCCCGCCTGATCCTGCCCTCGGCCAATGTCGTCGGCGAAAGCCTTGTCTGGGACGATGCGCGCGCCTGCCTGGTCTGGGTGGACATCATCGGGCGGCGCATCCACCGGCTGGACCCGCAAACCGGCGCCCACGAGACCTGGCCAACGCCGGGGCGCGTCACCTCGATCGGCCTGCGCAAGGACGGCGGCGCAATCGTGGGGCTTGAACGCCACATCGCTCTGTGGGACTGGGACGGCGACTTTCGCATCCTCTTCGAGGTAGAGCCCGACCTGCCCGGTAACCGCCTGAACGAAGGCGTCGTGGGGCCGGACGGCGCCTTCTGGGTCGGCTCCATGCAGAACAACATAGGCGCGGACGACGCCCCCCTTGCCATCGAGGGCAAACGTGGCCGGCTTTACCGGCTGGCCCCGGACCTGACGCTTTCCCGCGTCTCGGACGACATGTTCGGCATCACCAACACGCTGGTCTGGCCGGAACCGGATCGGCTGATCACTGCCGACACGCTGGACGATGCGCTTTATACCTATGCTGTCCGGGACAACCGGCTGCACGACCGACGCCCGTTCCAGTCCGGCTTCGGGCGTGGCCTGCCGGATGGTTCCTGCCTTGATGCGGAAGGCTGCATCTGGACGGCCCGCGTCGCCGGCGGCGCCTGCCTGACACGAACCGACCCAGAAGGCCGGGTGATCGCCGTCGTGGACCTGCCCTGCACCTGGCCCACGAGCTGCGCCTTCGGCGGGCCGGACCTCGCGACGCTCTATGTCACCTCGGCCCGATTCACCATGACGCCCGACCACCTTGCTGCCCATCCGTGGGAAGGCGGTCTGTTCGCCCTGACCCCGCCCGCGCCCGGCTGTCCAGCCTTTCGCTTCGGTGAACCGTCGACGTTCCCGGCCGATACGGACTGAACGGTGGAGTGCCCATTTTATTGCGCTTGAGGCCAGGGAGAACCAACTGGCCGGCCATCTCGAAACGGCCTTGAATTGGGCAACTGAACCGTACTGGGTTTGCCGGAGACTGATTAGCGTTAGTTACGCGGTGACGTTGCCCCCAACTTTTATCCAGGGTGAGCGAGACTCCTGGTCTGAGTTTTGCCCATTTGGGCGGGTTGGGCAACGGGGGCTGGCGCGGAGCTTTGCGGGTCGCGCAGCGTCAGGCCCCGTTGCGGGGTGAAGGTTTGGGCGAAGGCGGCCGGCGTTTGCCACCCGAGGCGGGAGTGGGGGCGTTCGTTATTGTAGTCGGCGCGCCAGGCGGCCAGCGTGGCGCGGGCATGGTGCAGGGACGGGAACAGGGTCTCGTTCAACAGCTCATCGCGCAGGCGGCCGTTGAAGCTCTCGATAAAGGCATTCTGGGTTGGCTTGCCGGGGGCGATGTAGTGGCAGTCAAACTTGCGGTCATCCGCGAACTTCAGGATCGCGTTCGAGGTGAACTCGGGATAGTGCCCCGGGTGATGGTGTAGGAGGCGGCGCG
>NZ_SJZH01000014.1:0-75304 GCF_004959785.1 Tabrizicola sp. YIM 78059 | reverse complement strand
ACCCGATGCCCGCCCAAACATTGCCAGAAACCGGTACCGCAGCGCAGCCCATGATCGTGGCAGGAGACATTGCCGCGGCGGACCTTGACCTGCTTCACCTGATCGAACCGGACGAACCGCAGGCAGAGCCAACCGTCGTCGTTCCGCGCAGGATAACCCTCCTGCGCTGACAGCGCGGGCGTGCGGGCGAAGAAGGCACCCGCCTCCCGGTTGTCATCGGGGGGCGCTTGTCAGCCGCCCCCGATCAGGACGCCGGCCGCAAAGACCAGAGCGCCCCCCAGAACGACCTGCAGCGCCGCGCGCAGAAACGGTGTTTCCATGAAGCGGTTCTGGATCCAGGCGATGGCCCACAGCTCGATGAAGACCACCGCAACCGCAATGGTCGTCGCCGTCCAGAAGTCGGGGATCAGATAGGGCAGGGCGTGGCCCATGCCGCCGATGGTGGTCATCACCCCCGAGGCAAGGCCCCGTTTCAGCGGCGAGCCGCGGCCCGACAGCACGCCATCATCATGGGCCGCTTCAGTGAAGCCCATCGAGATGCCAGCCCCGACCGACGCCGCCGCGCCGACCAGGAAGGTTGTCCATGTATCCTGCGTGGCAAAGGCCGTGGCGAAGATCGGCGCAAGGGTCGACACCGAACCGTCCATCAGACCGGCCAGCCCCGGTTGCACCCAGGTCAGGATGAACTGGCGCCTTGCGGTCCGGTTTTCGACCTCGCGGGCATCTTCGGACAGATGGCGGTCTTCCAGCCCCTGGGCATGGGCCTCATGCCCGGCTTCCGCCGCGGCGAGATCGCCAAGAAGTTTGCGCGTGGCCGCATCCTGGGTGCGGGCCGCGGCACGGATGTAGAAATCGTGCGCCGCCTTCTCCATCGCCCGGGCTTCGCCTCGGATGGTGTCCAGCGACAGGTTCTGCGCCAGCCAGGTCGGGCGGCGCGCGTAGAAGCCGGCGACATGTTCCCTGCGAATCAGGGGAATCACCTCGCCGAAGCGCGCGCGATGCAGATCGATCAGTCGCTGTCGGTGGTCGTCTTCTTCCACGGCCATGCCGTCGAAGATCGCGGCAGAGGCGGGGTAGTCCGCCCGCAGGCGTTCGGCGAAACTTCGGTAGATGCGGGCGTCATCCTCTTCCGATGAAATGGCCAGGGCCAGGATTTCCTGCTCGGTCAGGTCGGCGAAGCGGCGGCGGAAGCTGAGGGCAGAGAGCATGATGTTGACCAATTTGGAACCATTCTAATCTAGCGTTGCCGCCAGTGGGCGCAATGGTCAATTACGAACTGATCAGTTCACTTTTCGCTTGCAAAAGCAAACCACTCGGTTCAATTCTTGAAATGAACTTATCAGTTCATATCGGAGATGGACATGCCTCGCCTGATCATGGTTCTGGCCGCCACGACCGCGCTTGGTGTTCCGGCCTCGGCGCAATCGCTTTCGACGCTCTTGCCGCAGATCAGCTTTCCGGAACCGGCGACCACGCCTTCGACCAAGGGCTGCGTTCCCGCGGAAGCGCGGGTTTGCCGGACCGAGGGGTGAACGGCCCTGCTTGCCGCGCCCGAGGCCGATGATCTATGCTTCCCCCAAGGGGGGGTGATGAACGCAAGGTCCGATCACGGCGTCCGGCGCGGCCGGAAATTCGACCAGGTCCTCGAGGGAGCCCGAAAGGTTTTTCTGCGCGACGGGTTCGAGCGTGCCTCGGTCGACGAGATTGCCCGCGTGGCGGGGGTCTCCAAGGCGACGATCTATGCCTATTTCCCCGACAAGCAGCTGATGTTCCTGGAAGTCGCCCGCTGCGAATGCCACCGCCAGACCGAAGAGGCCGAGGCGATGGTGGGTGGCGAAGTGCCGGTCAGGGTCGCGTTGACGATCGCGGCGGAACGGATTGCCGCCTTCCAGATGTCGGATTTCGGCCAGCGCATGTTCCGCATCGTCGTCGGCGAGGGAGAGCGGTTTCCAGGTCTGGGGCGCGAATTCTACGATTTCGGACCCGGGCTCATCCATGAACGGCTGGTGCATCATCTGGCCAGCTATGTCGAACAGGGCGTGCTGAAGATCGACGATCTGCACCTTGCGGCCGACCAGTTCGCGCAGCTGTGCAAGGCCGGAATTCAGGAGAAGCTTCTGTTCGGCATGGCCGAGAAACTGACCCCCGAGGATGTGCATCGCAGCGTTCACGGGGCGGTCGACATGTTCCTTGCCCGCTACGGAACGGGCGCCTGAGACGGCCCGTGTCGGGACGGCCGACACCTGACCGGTGAAGGATGGGGGGCATGGCGATCCCGGCGCTGATCCGGCCGCGACAGGCGCCCGAGGGCTGGTCCGCAGACCGGTGGCCCGTGCGTGAGGCTCAGCCGTTTTCGCGCAGGACCGCACCGGCAAGATAAAGCGACCCGCAGATCAGGACACGCGCCTCGGGCGATGTTTCGGCAATGCCCGCCAGGGCCTCGGCAACCGAGCTGGCCGTCACGGCATCCATTCCAACGTTTCGCGCGGCGTCCCGGGTCATCTCTGCGGGCAGGGTGTTCTTTTCGCCCGGGATCGGCACTGCGTGCAGTCGCGTCACATGCCTTGCCAGCGGGGCCATGTAGCCGGCCACGTCCTTGGTGTTCAGCATGCCGCAGATCAGATGGGTTTCGCGGGCCGGCATCCGGGCAAGTGTTGCCGCCACCGCCTCGCCACCCGCAGGATTGTGCCCGCCATCAAGCCATAGCTCCACCCTGGGTGCCAGATCGACCAGCGGGCCACGGCGCAGTCGCTGCATCCGGGCGGGCCAGTCGGCGCGCGTCACGGCGGCCTCGCAGGCGGCCTCGCCCTTGCCCAACAGGCGCAGTGCCGCAATGGCTGCGCCGGCGTTCTGCACCTGATGCGGGCCCGGCAGATTCGGCAGGGGCAGGTCCAGAAGACCGTTCTCGTCCTGATAGACCAGACGGCCACGGTCTTCACTCACTGTCCAGTGCTGTCCATACGCCCAGAGCGGTGCGCCCGAAGCCGCTGCCTTTGCCTCGATCACGGCCAGCCCGTCGGGATGTTGGGGGCCAACGACACAAGGCACGCCGCGCTTGATGATCCCGGCCTTTTCGCCGGCGATTTTCGCAATGGTGTCGCCCAGGAACGCCTCGTGATCCATCGACACTGGCGTGATGATCGTCAGGCGCGGTCGGTCCACCACATTCGTCGCATCCAGCCGCCCGCCAAGGCCCACCTCAAGCAGCGTCCAGTCCGCAGGGGTGCGGGCAAAGGCCAGGAAGGCCGCGCAAGTCGTGATTTCGAAAAAGGTGATCTCGTCCGGACCGTTTGCCTGGACGCACTCGTCAAGAATCGCGGTCAGCGCCGGTTCGTCGATCAGTTCCCCGGCAAGGCGGATCCGTTCGTGAAAGCGCGCCAGGTGGGGTGACGTGTAGGCGTGGACCTTTTCGCCGGTAGCCTCCAGGCCAGCGCGAATCATGGCCTGGGTCGATCCCTTGCCGTTCGTCCCAGCGATGTGGATTACCGGGGGGATGCACCTTTCGGGATGGCCCAGAGCAGCCAGCAGTCGTTCGACGCGCCCAAGGGTCAGGTCGATCACCTTCGGGTGCAGCGTCATCATCCGCTCAAGGATGACGTCGGAGGTCAGGGTCACGTCTTGGCGTCCACCTTTGCATTGGGGGCAAGAACCGTTTCGGGCGCCGGCGGAGACAGGTCGCCCTTGATCGCCGGTGGCAGGGACATGAGCATGCGGATCAGCGCGACCAGTTCATCCTTCATGTTCTTGCGATGCACCACCCGGTCCAGCATTCCATGATCCAGCAGGTATTCGGCACGCTGGAAGCCCTCGGGAAGCTTTTCCCGGATCGTCTGTTCGATCACCCGCGCGCCGGCAAAGCCGATCTGCGCATTCGGTTCGGCGATCTGGATGTCGCCCAGCATGGCATAGCTGGCGGTCACTCCGCCCGTGGTGGGGTGGGTCAGGACTACGATGTAGGGCAGCCCTGCCTCTTTCAGCATCTGCACCGCGACAGTCGTGCGCGGCATCTGCATCAGGCTGAGCATTCCTTCCTGCATCCGCGCCCCGCCCGAGGCCGAAAACAGAACAAGCGGCCGCTTCAGTTTCACCGCCCGTTCCGCCGCGGCGATGATTGCGTTGCCGACATACATGCCCATCGAGCCGGCCATGAAGGCAAAATCCTGCGCCGCCGCAATGATCGGCGTGCGCCCGATCTCGCCCTCGGCCACCAGCATCGCGTCCTTTTCCCCTGTCGCCTTCTGTGCGGCCTTGATTCGGTCGGGGTATTTCTTCTGATCGCGGAACTGCAACGGATCGGCGACGGGTTCGGGCACCTTCACCTCGGTGAAAACCCCGGCGTCGAACAGCGCCGCAAAGCGTTCGCGCGGGCTGATCGTCATGTGATGGTCGCAGTTCGTGCAGACGTTCAGGTTCGCCGCCAGTTCCCGGTGAAACAGCATCGTCCCGCATTCGGGGCACTTCGTCCACAGGTTCTCGGGCACCTCGCGCCGCGAGAACAGCGAGTTGATCTTCGGGCGGACGTAGTTGGTGATCCAGTTCATGCGGCGCCTGTTCAGCCTGTTCCGGTCGGTGACCCGAGATAAGCCCGCAGGCCGCGAATTGCAATCGGCGCGGCCGGATCAGAGATCGAAGCTGGCAAGCACCGGCACATGGTCGCTAGGCTGGTCCCAGCCCCGGACCGGGCGCAGGATCCGGCTGCCATGGGCCGCGCCGGCGATGTCGGGCGTGGCCCAGATGTGGTCAAGCCTGCGGCCCTTGTCCGCGGCGTCCCAGTCGGGGCTGCGATAGCTCCACCAGCTGTAGAGCCTCCCGGTCGGGATGTCGTTGCGCGTCACGTCCTGCCATCGCCCGGCCTCCATCACCTGGCCAAGATGATCGACCTCGATCGGAGTGTGGCTGACGATCTTCAGCAGGGCCTTGTGATCCCAGACATCATCCTCGCGCGGGGCGATGTTCAGGTCGCCCACCAGGATTGCCCTTTCCGGAAGGTCGGCGCGGAAGTGATCCCGCATCTGCGCCAGGTAGTCCAGTTTCTGCCCGAACTTTTCGTTCTGCGTGCGATCGGGAATGTCCCCGCCCGCGGGAACGTAGAAATTGTGGATCGTCACCCCGTTCTCCAGCCGGGCCGCCACATGCCGGGCATGGCCCAAATCGGCGAAATCATGTCCGCCCACGTCTGCAAGCGGCAACTTCGACAGGATCGCGACGCCGTTATAGCCCTTCTGCCCCCGGGCGACGATGTGCCGGTAGCCCAGCGCCTGGAAGCCTTCCAGAGGAATCAGCTCGACCGGGCACTTGCATTCCTGCAGGCACAGGATGTCGGGTGTCTCTTCGCGTAGCAGGCGCTGAACCAGCGCCTGCCGAAGGCGGATGGAATTGATGTTCCAGGTGGCAAGGGTGAAAGGCATGTGGCCTCGGCTTGTGGTGGGCAGGACGGAGGGGACGGCAATGGGGGCCGCGTTGCAGTTTGCCGGGGCCCTGGTCCCGAGGGATATGGCCCACATCCTTCGGCGCGGTCAATGGGGGCGCCGGCCACTCCGGCCGGCAGGTTGGCCATGACCGGCACGGGGCGGGCCTTGCTTTCCGGGTGTCGGGAGGCGCCGAAAAAAAGGCCGGGCAAGAAGCCCGGCCAGGTCCAACAGGGAGGATGCCGCGCCATAACCCCGACGCGACAAGGGGAACTTGCAGCACAACCTGTGCATGATGGAACGTAGCAAGCGATTCCGGCAACAATAAGCCCTGACAGGCAAGATTTCCTGGCTGTTGCATGGCGGACGCAGGCTGCGGTGCCACACCGCCACAGGCAATTCTCAGGCGACCAGGCGATAACCTCCGCTTTCTGTCACCAGCAGCCTTGCGTTCGAGGGATCAGGCTCGATCTTCTGGCGCAGGCGATAGATGTGGGTTTCCAGTGTGTGTGTTGTCACGCCCGCATTGTAGCCCCAGACCTCGTGCAGCAGCACATCGCGGGGAACGACGCCCGACTGTGCGCGGTAAAGGTATTTCAGGATATTGGTTTCCTTCTCGGTCAGGCGGATCTTCTTGTCCTTTTCGTCGATCAGCAGCTTCTGCGCCGGCTTGAAGGTGTAGGGCCCCATCTGGAAGATCGCGTCTTCCGATTGTTCATGGGTGCGCAACTGTGCGCGGATACGCGCCAGCAGGACCGGGAACTTGAAAGGCTTGGTCACATAGTCGTTCGCGCCAGCATCGAGGCCCAGGATCGTATCGCTGTCGGTGTCATGGCCGGTCAGCATCAGGATCGGGCATTTCACCCCGCCCTTGCGCATCCGCCGGCAAAGCTCGCGCCCGTCGGTGTCGGGCAGGCCCACGTCCAGGATCACCAGATCGAACAGCCCGGCCTTGACCTTTTCCATCCCCTCGGCGCCGGTACGCGCTTCGAACACGTCGAAGTCCTCGGTCAGGACCAGTTGCTCGCTCAGCGCTTCGCGCAGGTCGTCATCGTCATCGACCAGCAGGATCTTCCGCAATTGGGCCATGTCTGCCTCCTTTGCCGTTTGGCCTCAGATGCGTCCCGATCACGAAGCCCGCAAGATTTGCGACCGCTTTCTCACGCGGTCGTGTCGGGGTGCCGCAGAATGTTTCAATTTCTTCGTCCGGCAGCTATGGATGGCCGCATGAGCCTGCGCCTGACCACTGCCGAACGCCTGTCCCGTGCGAAGGGAGACCTTCGCATGGGCGTGCCAGTGATGCTGTGCAGTTCGGGCGGCGCGGCTCTGGTCGCCGCAGTCGAGGCCCTGGATGCAGACCGGCTGGCCGATCTGCGCAGCCTCGGGCAACCGGTTCTGGCCATCACCGCCCGCCGGGCCGAGACGCTGAAGGCCCGCGCCTACGACGGGGATCTTGCGCGCATCCTGCCGCCGGCCGATGCCGACCTCGCCTGGCTGCGCGCGGTTGCCGACCCGGCCGACGATCTGCGGATGCCGATGAAGGGGCCACTGGTTTCGGTGCGCGAAGGGGCGGCCGATCTGCATCGCGCGGCGCTGGCACTGGCCAAGTCCGCGCATCTGTTGCCCGCCGCGCTGGTCGTGCCGGTGACCGACCCGCTGCGACTGGCTGCCGATCACGGCCTGACGGTTCTGGTGCTGGACGAAATCGCCCCGGCGCTGGCCACACTGCCGCCGATGGCCGAGGTCGTCTCTGCCCGGGTACCGCTGGCGGCCAGCGAAGCCGGGCGTGTGCACATCTTCAGGCCCGATGACGGCGGCGATGAACATTACGCCATCGAGATCGGCAAGCCCGACCGGTCGAAACCGGTTCTGGCCCGGCTGCATTCCGCCTGCTTCACCGGCGACGTCCTGGGAAGCCTGAAATGCGACTGCGGCCCGCAACTGCGCGCGGCGCTCCAGCAGATGGGCGAGGAAGGCGCGGGCGTGCTGCTCTATCTGAACCAGGAGGGCCGCGGGATCGGGCTTGCGAACAAGATGCGGGCCTATTCCCTGCAGGACCAGGGCTTCGATACGGTCGAGGCCAACCACCGGCTGGGCTTCGAGGATGACGAGCGCGATTTCCGCATCGGGGCCGAGATCCTGCGCAAGCTGGGGTTTTCCAGTGTGCGACTTTTGACCAACAACCCGAAGAAGCTGGCGATGATGGAAGCCTGCGGCCTGCATGTCGTGGAACGGGTGCCCCTGAAGGTCGGCCAGACCGCGCAGAACCGGGGCTATCTGGCAACCAAGGCCGCGAAGTCGGGGCACCTTTTGTGAAGCGCGAGGATATCGTCGTCACCGCCACCGGCGCGCGGTTCATGGGCCGCCGCTTTGCCTGCACCATCGGGCGCGCCGGCATCGTCCCCGCCCGGGACAAGCGCGAGGGCGACGGGGCCACCCCGGCCGGAGAGCACCGGCTGGTCGGCATGTTCTACCGCCCCGACCGCCTGACCCGCCCCGCCGAATGGGCGCTGCCGATCGGGCCGTTGGACCTGTGGTCGGACGACCCGCGCGACCCGGATTACAACCTGATGGTCCGCGCCCCGCACGACTTCAGCCACGAGCGCCTGCGCCGGCCCGACCCGATGTATGACCTTGTCATCCTCACCGACTGGAACTGGCCCCATGCCGACCCGGGCCGGGGCTCGGCGATCTTCCTCCACCAGTGGCGCCGCCCGGGCGCGCCCACCGCCGGCTGCGTGGCATTCTCGCGCCGCGACCTGCACTGGATCGCCCCGCGCATCACCCACCAGACCCGGCTGATCGTCCGCGCCTGAGGCAGGAAGGGGGCTGCTCCGCTCCCTCTCCGTGGGGTAGGGGCTTCTTCCCGCAACCCCTTTCCAAACCGCTTTGGATTGCCTAGTCTGCCCCCGACATTGGAGGAGACTCATGGCCAGACCGCCGTCCGCACCGGATGACGACCTCTTCGAACTGCGGCTGGCGCGCTCGGCCCCGGATCTTTTCCCGATGCTCGAGGCGCTTTACGGCGCGCGGCCCGACTATCCGGCCTTTCGTGAGCGTCTGGTCAAGGCGCTGCGCAAGGGCTGGGCTGATCGCCCGGCCGACCTGAAGCGGCTCGACCTGATCCGCGACCTCGAACCCGACTGGTTCCAGCGCCCCGGCATGGCGGGCTATGTCTTCTACATCGACCGTTTCGCCGGCACGCTGAAAGGCATCCTCGGCAGGCTCGATTACCTCGAAGACCTCGGTGTTACCTATGTCCATCTGATGCCTTGCCTGAAGCCGCGCCCCGGCGACAGCGACGGCGGCTATTCGGTGATGGACTACCGCCAGATCAACCCGGCCTACGGCACCATGGCGGATTTCGAGGCCGTCAGCGCCGCCTTGCGGGCGCGCGGCATGTCCCTTTGCGTGGACCTCGTGCTGAACCACACGGCCAAGGAACACGCCTGGGCGAGGAAGGCCGCCAAGGGCGACCCGAAATATCAGGACTACTACCTGATGTTCGATACGCCCGATCTGCCGCAGCAGTATGAACGGACGCTGGTCGAGGTCTTCCCCGACAATGCCCCGGGCAACTTCACGCACTATCCCGAATTCGGCAAATGGGTCTGGACCACCTTCAACGAACACCAGTGGGACCTGAACTGGGCCAACCCGGCCGTGTTCCTGGAGATCGTCGAGGTCATGCTCTTCCTGGCCAACAGGGGCGTCGATGTGCTGCGGCTGGATGCGGTGGCCTTCATGTGGAAACGGATGGGCACGCGTTGCCAGTCGGAACCCGAGGTCCACATGATCCTCCAGGCCCTGCGGGCCTGCTCGCGCATCGCCTCGGCCGCGGTGATCCATCTGGAAGAGGCAATCGTCGCACCTGCCGAGATGCTGCCCTACCTCGGCCGCGGCAGGCATGACGGCAAGGAAGGCAACCTCGCCTACCACAACAGCCTGATGGTGCAGTTCTGGTCGGCGCTGGCCACCCGCGACACGCGGCTGATGACGCATGTCCTGGCCACCCATTTCCCCGACCGGCTGACCAACGCGACCTACGCCACCTACATCCGCTGCCACGATGACATCGGCTGGGCCGTGACCGACGAGGACGCCGCCGCCGTCGGCCTGTCCGGCCAGGCGCACCGCGCCTTCCTCTCGGATTTCTATGAAGGCAGCTTTCCGGGCAGCTTTGCGCAGGGGGCGCTGTTTCAGGCGAATCCGGCAACGGGCGACAAGCGCATCTCGGGCAGCTTCGCCTCACTGGCGGGGCTGGAGCGCGCCGGGAGTGCGGGCGATGCTGCCGGGGTCGAGATGGCGGTGCAGCGGATCCTCATGGGCCATGCGCTGATCGCGGCCTGGGGCGGCATTCCGCTGATCTACATGGGCGACGAGCTGGCCCTGACGAACGACTACAGCTATCAGAGCGACCCGCACCACGCGCATGACAGCCGCTGGGTCCACCGCCCCAGGATGAACTGGGCGCTGGCCGAGACGCGGCATACCGGCGACACGCCCGCCGCGCGGGTGTTCCGGGGCACCAGGCAGATCCTGGCCCGCCGTGCCGCCACGCCCGCCCTGCACGGCGCGGTGCCCGTGCGTGTCGTGACCTGCGGCAATCACGGGGTCTTCGCCTTCCAGCGGCTTGCCCCCACCGGAACCCTGCTGGGCCTGTTCAACTTCACCGAGGGCTGGCAGCAGGTGCCGGAAGCCTGGGCCCGGTCGCTGGGGGCGCAGGTGATGCACGATGCGCTGTCCGATCAGCGGGTGGAAACACACCATGGCCAGATCGTCCTGCCACCCTATGCCAGGGTCTGGCTGACCTGACCCTGTCCACCGTGGGCATGTCCTGCCTCGCTGGCCTTGTCGGTGATGTGCGTTTGCGCACCAGGGGGCTGTCAATCAGGCTGCCCGGATGCCCCCACCCCCTCCCCACCCCACGGAGGGGGAGGGGAGGCGCCTGCTGTCCGGTGGTGCGCGTCAGGCATGATAGGACCGCGCCCCGAAGATCGCGCTGCCCACCCGCACATGGGTTGCGCCTTGGGCGATTGCCGTCTCGAAGTCGCCGCTCATCCCCATCGACAGCGCGGAAAGCCCGTGATCGGCCGCCATTCGGGCCAGCATCGCGAAATGCGGCACCGGATCCTCGCCTTCAGGGGGAATGCACATCAGGCCGATAGGCGACAGATCCATCGCGCGGCAGTCCTTCAGAAAGCCGGAAAGATCGGCAGGCAGCACGCCGGCCTTCTGCGGCTCTGCCCCTGTGTTCACCTGCACGAACAGCCGCGGCAGCGCCCCGCGCGCCTGTTGCAGGTTCGCCAGCTTCTGCGCCAGCGAGGGGCGGTCCAGCGTGTGGATCGCGTCGAACAGATCGACCGCCAGCTTTGCCTTGTTGGTCTGCAGGGGGCCGATCATGTGCAGTTCGATCGGGCCGAACCGCGCGGTCCAGGCCGGCCATTTCGCAGCAGCTTCCTGCACATAGTTTTCGCCGAACACGCGGTGGCCCTGTTCCAGCACCGCCTCCACCCGGTCGGGCGGCTGCACCTTGGATACGGCAATCAGCGTGACCGAGCCCTCGGCCCGCCCCGCCGCGCGTTCCGCCGCGCGAATCCGTGCCATGATATCCGCCAGGCCCATGATCTGCCCCCTTAGCTGCCGGGCAGACCCTAGCCCCCGGCGCGAAAAAGAAAAGAGCGGGCAATGCCCGCTCTTTCCCTGTCGTCCGATCCCGAAGGATTAGAACGTGAACGACAGACCCATTTCCCAGACGGTATCATCGTCCAGGTCATTGTTGGTCACGTTGGCAACACCGCCAACCACCTTGGCGCCGCCGCCCAGATCATAGGCAGCACCCAGACCGAACGCTTCATGACCATTGCCGGCAAGGTTCTCGAGATCGTTCGCCGAGTACTGGGCCGAGATGGTCAGCGCGTCCACGGTGTAGTCCATGTGCACGCCGTAGGCGTTCAGCTTGTCGCCAGCGGCATCCGGATCCCACTCCGACCACATCGCCTTGACGCTGACCGCGCCGAAGGTGCCGCCGCCATACAGCGAGACCACGGTGCCAGCAGCCGCCGACACGTTGTCGTCGTTGTAGCCGATGCCGACATAGGCATCGCCGAAGCTGTACTTCACGCCAACGGCATAGCCATCGCCTTCACCCGCAGCACCGATGTGGGCCGACGCGCCGAAGGTCAGCGGGCCACCCGAATAGGTGTAGTTCACGTCGTGGGTTTCACGGCCCGCGCTGTCACCGGTGAAGGCTTCGGCGATGTTGTCCACGCCAAGGCCCGACAGGCCGCCGATGTCCGGCAGGGTGGCAACTTCGTCGGCTTCGGCGACCGAACCCATCGACAGCTTGCCGAACGCGCCCGAGATGAAAGCCGAGGTGCCGTCGTCGTTCAGGCCGCCATCGGTGTCGTAGGTCGCGATGGTGGTTTCGAAGCCGAACGACAGGCCGGCATCGGTTTCGCCCGAGGCGCTGGCCGTCAGATAGGTTTCCAGGATCGAGCGCGGGTCGTCGATGCCGTTGTCGCCAACACCCATCACGGCCGAGCCGGAGAACTTGATTTCCGCGGAAGCGAAGCCGGCCGACAGGGCCAGAACGCTGGACGCGAGGAGAACCTTTTTCATCTCTTTTCCCTCTTTCTTCAAGGTAAGCCCGCCGCAGGGGAATCCGCAGGGGGAATGACCGGTTTTTCATCTGGCACGCCGCGGATTGCAATCCAAACGGACCGGCCACACGAAATCGGCGCAAAGCTGGTGCAGCTATGCCACAGGTCGGGAAAGCCGGCCCCTGTGCCATCAGCTGACGCGCGCGCGTCAGCTTGCGCGTCAGGCAAAAGCCCTTGGCACGCCGGGGTGGCTGGGCTAGACAGCAAGGCACGGACAGGCAGGGTGGTCGGATGAACTGGCATCGCGTTTCACGCATCGGACTGGCGACGGGTCTGGTGGCAATGCTTTCGGCCTGCGGCGGCGGCCTGTTCAACGGTGGCACCTCGACCGAACAGCAGATGACCCGGAAGGAGCGCGCCGAGGCCCAGCGCGCCGCCATCGCCAAGGCAGAGGGCAAGGATCAGCCGCGATCGACGGTCTGGGATCTGTTCTCGGCTGCCGACAACCCGAACACCACGGTCGAGGTGAACAAGTATATCTGGCAGGCCAGCCTTGAGGTGCTGAATTTTCTGCCCATCGAATCGGTCGATCCGTTCACCGGGGTGATCGTGACCGGCTATGGCCGGCCCCCGGGTGGCGGGCGGGCCTATCGGGCGACGATCTATGTGCAGGATCCGGCGCTGGATGCGCGCAGCCTGAAGGTGGCGTTGCAGGGCCAGGGCGGCGCGCCGGTCGCGGCCGAAACGGTGCGCGCGGTCGAGGATGCGATCCTGACCCGTGCCCGGCAGCTGCGGGTGCGCGACAGCAAGCTTTAGGGCGCTTGCCCGGGGCCTTGTGTCGGGGAAGGGGTGGACCTTTCCCGCTGCACATGTGTAATTCCGCGCGCAATTCCGCATGAGGCCCGTCGATGTCGCGCTATGACCCTTCGCTGATCGAACCCAAATGGCAGGACGCCTGGGAAAGGGCGGGGGCCTTCACCGCCCGCCGCGACCCCGCGAAGCCCAAGTATTACGTGCTGGAGATGTTCCCCTACCCCTCGGGGCGCATCCACATGGGGCACGTGCGCAACTACACGATGGGGGATGTGGTGGCGCGCTACAAGGCGGCGCAGGGGTTCAGCGTGCTGCACCCCATGGGCTGGGACGCCTTCGGCATGCCTGCCGAGAACGCCGCGATGGAACGGGGCGGCCATCCCAAGGACTGGACCTACGGCAACATCGCCGACATGAAGGCGCAGATGAAGCCCTTGGGCCTGTCGATCGACTGGAGCCGGGAGCTGGCGACCTGCGACCCGGAATATTACGGCCAGCAGCAGGCCATGTTCCTTGACATGCTGGAGGCGGGTCTCGTGTATCGCAAGGCCGCCGTGGTCAACTGGGACCCGGTGGACATGACGGTGCTGGCCAACGAGCAGGTGATCGACGGCAAGGGCTGGCGGTCCGGCGCGGCGGTGGAGCGGCGCGAGCTGGTGCAGTGGTTCTTCCGCATCAGCGACTATTCCGAGGAACTGCTTTCCGCCCTGGACGGGCTGACCAACTGGCCCGAGAAAGTGCGCCTGATGCAGGCGAACTGGATCGGCAAGTCGCGCGGGCTGCAATTCGCGTTCCAGACGGTCGGTGCGCCGGAAGGCTTTGAAAGGCTGGAGGTCTATACCACGCGGCCCGACACGCTGATGGGGGCCAGCTTTGCCGCGATCAGCCCGGATCACCCGCTGGCCAAGGCGCTGGAGACCGACCCGAAGGTCGCCGCCTTCGTCGCGGAATGCCGCAAGGGCGGCACCAGCGCCGAAGAGATCGAGACGGCCGAGAAGATCGGCTACGACACCGGCATCCGGGTGAAGCATCCGCTTGATCCGGCGTGGGAGCTGCCGGTCTGGATCGCCAACTTCATCCTGATGGACTATGGCACCGGCGCGATCTTCGGCTGCCCGGCGCATGACCAGCGCGACTTTGACTTCGCCTCGAAATACGGGCTGCCGATCAAGGCGGTGTTCGTGGCCGAAGCGGCCGAGGATGCCCCCCTCACCGAAGCCTTCGTGCCGATGAAGTCGGAACGGGTGCGCTATGTCCGCGGTTTCGCCGGCGAGACGGTGCAGACCGGGGAAGAGGCCGTGGCGGCCGCCATCGCCCATGCCGAACGGCACGGCTATGGCCAGGGGGTCACGAAGTACCGGCTGCGCGACTGGGGCATCTCGCGGCAGCGCTACTGGGGCTGCCCGATCCCGGTCGTCCACTGCCCCTCCTGCGGCGTCGTGCCTGAGAAAAAGGAAAACCTGCCCATCGAGCTGCCCTATGACGTCAGCTTCGACAAGCCGGGCAATCCGCTGGACCGGCACCCGACCTGGCGCGATTGTGCCTGCCCGAAATGCGGCCAGCCGGCGAAGCGCGAGACGGACACGATGGACACCTTCGTCGATTCGTCCTGGTATTACGCCCGCTTCACCGCCCCTCGCGCCAAGACCCCCACGGTGGCGGAAGAGGCCGATTACTGGATGAACGTCGATCAGTACATCGGCGGCATCGAACACGCGATCCTGCATCTGCTCTACAGCCGGTTCTTCGCCCGGGCGATGCACCGGACCGGCCACCTGCCCGCAAAGGCGATCGAGCCGTTCAATGCGCTGTTCACGCAAGGAATGGTCACGCACGAGATCTACATGACCCGCGATGCGGCGGGCCGGCCGGTCTATCACCTGCCCGAGGAGGTGGTGCGCACCGAAACTGGCGCCACCCTGAAGGACGGCACCCCGGTCGAGATCATCCCCTCGGCCAAGATGTCGAAATCGAAGAAGAACGTCGTCGATCCGATGAACATCATCGCCCGGTTCGGCGCCGATACCGCGCGCTGGTTCGTGATGTCCGACAGCCCGCCCGAACGCGACGTGGAATGGACCAGCGCCGGGGCCGAAGCGGCTTTCAAGCACCTTTCCCGGGTCTGGTCGCTGTGTTCCCGCATCGGCGAGATGCCAGAGGGGCACAAGGGCGAGGGCGACGAGGAACTGGCGCGCGCGACCGCCCGGGCCATTGACGAGGTGACGAAGGGGATCGAAGGCTTTGCCTTCAACAAGGCCATCGCCAGCCTCTATGCCTTCACCAATACCATCGCCAGGGCCAACGCCTCGACCGCGGTGATGAAAGAGGCGATCCGCACGCTGGCGAAGTTGATGTCGCCGATGACCCCACACATTGCCGAGGAGGTCTGGGCGATGCAGGGCGGCGAGGGGCTTTGCGCGCAGGCGCCCTGGCCCAAGGCGGACCCGGCGCTGCTGGTTGACGACACGGTGACGCTGCCGATCCAGATCAACGGCAAGCGGCGGGCGGAAATCAGCGTGCCGAAGGACATGGCCATTCCCGAGGTTGAAAAGCTGGCGCTGGCGGACGAGGATGTGGTCAGATTTCTTGCCGGCCAGCCGGTCAAGAAGATCATCGTCGTTCCGGGCCGCATCATCAATGTCGTCGTCTAAGGCCAGCCTCCCCACCCGGACCCTCCCCCGCAAGGGGAAGAAAGCCACGGCTGCGCCCCTTGACCGCGGTAACGCGCCGGATGCGGTGCCGTCCTCTGCCTCTGTTGCAGAAGGACGGGTGGGTGCAGCAGAGTCCTGCCACCTGTCCCGCCGCGCCATCCTGGCCGCGCCCCTTGCCCTTGCCGCCTGCGGCTTCACGCCGGCCTATGCGCCTGGGGCGGGGGCTGATCGTCTGGTCGGCGCGATCTGGGTGCAGGATCCGACCGACAAGAACGGCTTCGATCTGGTCGAACGGCTGGAAGAGCGCCTGGGCCGGCCCCGCGACATTCGCTATGACCTTGCCTATACGATCACGACCGAGGCCGTGGGTGTGGGCATCACCTCGGACAACCGGATCACCCGCTATAACCTGAAAGGCGTGGTCGAATACAGGCTGACGGAACGCGCCACTGGGGCGCGCGTCGCCGGCGGGCGGGTGCAAAGCTTCACCGCATATTCGGCAACCGGATCCACCGTTGCGGGCCTGGCCGCCGAAGAGGACGCTGCCACCCGGCTGATGTACATCCTGGCCGACCAGATCGTGGCCCGGCTGATTGCCGCCTCGGCCTCCTGGCGATGATCCTGAAAGGGGTCGAGGCCGCCCGCTACTGCGCGAAACCGGATCCGTCGCGGGCGGGCCTTCTGATCTTTGGGGCCGACGCGATGCGGGTGGCCCTGAAGCGGCAAGAGGCGATCGCTGCCCTGGTAGGGCCTGACGGCGAAGCCGAGATGCGGCTGACGCGAATCGCGGGTGGCGATCTGCGCAAGGACGGCAGCCTGCTTCTGGATGCGATCAAGGCTGTCGGTTTCTTCCCCGGCCCCCGCGTTGCCTTTGTCGAGGATGCGACCGACAGCCTGGCTGATGCCGTCGGCGCCGCGCTGAAGGCCTGGCTGCCGGGCGATGCGGTGATCGTGGTCACGGCCGGCGGTCTGACCGGGAAATCCGCTCTCAAGACCCTGTTCGAAAAGCATCCTTCGGCGGTCAGCATCGGCCTGTACGATGATCCGCCCAGCCGGGAAGAGATCGAGGATGCGCTTAAGAAGGCCGGTCTGACCGACATCGACCGTGAGGCGATGAACGACCTGAACACCCTGGCCCGCGCGCTTGACCCCGGCGATTTCCGTCAGACGCTGGAAAAGATCGCGCTTTACAAATACGGCGATCCCACGCCCCTGACCCCGGCGGATGTCGCCGCCATGGCACCTGCCACCATCGAGGCCGAGGTGGACGAACTGATCTCTGCCGCGGCTGAGGCGCGGACAAATGCCATCGGCCCGCTGTTCCGGCGGCTCGAGGGGCAGGGGACGCTACCGGTGACAATCTGCATCGCGGCGCTGCGGCATTTCCGTATCCTGCATGTCGCGGCGACCGATCCGGCAGGACCGGCCGTGGGCATCCAGAAGGCGCGCGTGAACTTCAAGCAGAAGGATGCGATGGGGCGCCAGGCCGGGCAATGGGGAACGCGGGCGCTGGAAAGCGCCATCGCGATCCTGCTGGAGACCGATCTCATGCTGCGTTCTGCCAGCCGCGCACCCGGCATGGCGCTGATGGAACGTGCGTTGATCCGCATCGCGATGACGCGCCGCTGATCTCGGTGGCCGGACCATCCCCTGTCAGGGGCTTTTCCGGCCGTTGCAGAGTTCAGGCACGCAGGGCGCCGCCGGTGGCCTTGGTCACCTTTTCGATGATCTTCGCCGAAACCGCCTCGATCTCGGCCTCGGTCAGGGTCGCCTCGGTCGGTTGCAGCCGAACGGTCAGGGCGATGGACTTCTTGCCCGGTCCCATCTGCGCCTCGGCCTTTGGCCCGCTGAACTGGTCGAAGACGCGGACGCTTTCGATCAGCGTCTTGTCGGCCCCCTGCGCCGCGTTGACGGCCGTCAGCGCCTCGACGTGGGCATCCACGACGAAGGCGAAGTCGCGTTCCACCGCCTGCAGATCGCTGATCGACAGGGCGGGGCGGGTGGGGGTCTTGACCTTGGGCACCGGGACGTTGGCGACGAGGACGGTAAAGGCCACAGCGGGGCCCTTCACATCCAGCGCCTGCAGGATGCGGGGATGCACCTCGCCGAATGTCGCCATCACGGTCGGCCCCAGCCCGATCGCGCCCGACCGGCCGGGATGCCACCATTGGGCGACCTTGCGGCTGATCTGCGCCCGGGCCGGCGCGCCCAAGGCGGCCAGCACCGCCTCGGCATCAGCCTTGGCGTCGAACACATCGACCATCCGTCGCGACCCGTGCGGATCGCGTGGTGCAGTGGCGCCGACAAGCAGGCCCGCGGCCTGCAGGTGCTGTTCGCCGGGCTCGCCGCCATGGAAGGCAGGGCCGACCTCGAACAGCGCCAGATCCATGAAGCCGCGCGCCTGGTTGCGCGCCGCCGCCGCCAGAAGGCCGGGCAGAAGATCGGGGCGCAGATGCGTCATTTCCGAGGAGATCGGGTTTTCGATCCGCACGGCATCGGACCCGCCGCCGAACAGCGCGGCGGCCCTGGCGTCGATGAAGCTGTAGGTCACGCATTCGTTGTAGCCGAGCGCGGCGATCGTGCGGCGCGCGGTGCGTTCGCGGACCTGCAGCGGCGTCAGGATCGGGCGCGGCACGCCGGGCTGCGTGCGGGCCATCGGCGCGCCCTGCAGTTTCGTCAGGCTGGCGATACGGGCGACTTCCTCGACCAGGTCGGCATCGCCAAGAATGTCGGGGCGCCAGCTGGGCGGGATCGCGTCGTTGCCGTTCAGGGTAAAGCCCAGAGCTTCAAGTGTGGCGCGCTGGGTGGCCTCGGGGATCTCCATTCCCACAAGGCTGACAACGCGGGCGGGGTCCAGCCGGTAGCTGCGCATGGTGTCCAGCGGCGCGCCGTCCTGCACCACCGTCCCGGCCTCACCGCCGCACAGGTCGAGGATCATCTGCGTGGCCAGTTCCAGCCCCGGCAGGGTGAAGGCCGGATCCACCCCGCGTTCGAATCGGTAGCGGGCGTCCGAGTTGATCTTCAGCGCACGCCCCGTCGCGGCGATGGTGATGGGATCCCAGTAGGCCGATTCAAGGAAGACGTCGGTGGTGTCCGGCGTGCAGCCCGAAGCCTCGCCGCCCATGATCCCGGCAAGGGACTCCGGGCCGTTGTCATCGGCAATGACCATGTTGACGGGGGAAAGCGCATAGGTCTTGCCATCCAGCGCGAGCAGGGCTTCCCCGTCGCGAGCCGGGCGGATCACCAGGTCGCCCTTCACCTTGGCGGCGTCGAAGACGTGCAGCGGCCGGTTCAGGCCGAAGGTGAAGTAGTTGGTGATGTCCACCAGCGCCGAGATCGGACGCAGGCCGATGGCTTTCAGGCGGGCCTGCATCCAGTCGGGCGAAGGGCCGTTCTTCACGCCGCGGATCAGCCGGCCGGCAAAGTGGGGGCAGCCCTTCGCCTTCAGCGCAGGGTCGATACGGACGCCGATGGGGGTGGGGAAGGTGCCCTTGACCGCAGTCACGGCGAGCGGCTTCAACTTCCCCAGTCCGCGCGCGGCGAGGTCGCGGGCGATGCCACGCACGCCAAGCGCGTCGGGACGGTTCGGGGTGACCTTGATCTCGATCACCGGGTCGTTCAGCCCGCGATAGTCGATGAAGCGCATCCCCAAGGGCGCATCGGCGGGCAGTTCGATGATGCCGTCGTGATTGTCCGAAAGCATCAGTTCGCGTTCGGAACACAGCATCCCGTTCGATTCCACCCCGCGGATCACGCCAGGCTTCAGATCGACTCCCGTTCCGGGAACATGGGTTCCCGGTGGCGCGAACACACCGATCAGACCGGTCCGCGCATTGGGTGCGCCGCAGACGACCTGCACCTCCTCGGCCCGGCCGCCGGGGCCATCGGGAAAGGTTTCCACCCGGCAGACGCGCAGGCGGTCGGCATTGGGGTGCTGCACGGCCTCGATCACCCGGCAGATGCGGAAGGCGCCCAGCCGTGCCGCAGGATCCTCGATGCCCTCGACCTCAAGCCCCAGATCGGTCAGCGCCTCGGCAATGGCGGCGACGCTGGCCTCGGTGTCGAGGTGGTCCTTCAGCCAGGACAGGGTGAATTTCATCGTGCGGGCTCCCGGTGTGCTTGGCGCGACCGGGCTTAGCGCAAAGGGCGCGCAAGGGGAAGCCGGGTCAGCCGCCCGTGATCCGGGCGTGCAGGCTGAACAGCCCGATGAGGATCGGCTGGTGGACCAGGTAGATGATCAGCGAATGACGGCCGGGAAAGGCAAGCCTCCGCAGCGTGGGCGACGGCAGCCGGGCGGGCCAGCGGTCGATCCGCAGCGCGCGGGCCAGCCCGATCCCGGCCAGCGCCGGCGCGGCCCAGGGAAAGAGCGGCACATAGTCGCCCATCATCGGGCGGCTTTCGGCCAGTCCCGTCCAGACCAGCCAGATCGGGTCGAAGGCCGGGCTCTGCACCTTGACGCCGATTGCAAAGACAGCGGCAGCCAGCGCCAGCGTCGCCGGCCAGGGAAGGCGCAGGGCCGCAAGGCCCAGCAGGCTGACCGCCGCGATGGCATGCAGGATGCCGAACCAGATCGGCCCGCCGGACACGAACCAAAGGCTTGCCAGCGTGACCAGAACGGCCGCGCCCGCGATTCTGGCCCATCGGACCCAGAAAGGCCGCCAGCGGACGCCCTGCCCATGGGCCAGCCACAGGCTGACGCCGGAAAGGAACAGGAAGCTGCCCGCGATCGCCCGTGCGAAATAATACCAGAACGGCTGATAGATCGTTTCGGGCGGGATGTGGCCGAAAAGCGCAAGGTCGAAGGTATAGTGAAAGATGACCATGCAGACGATCGCGATCGTCCGGGCAAGGTCTAGCGCGATCAGGCGGCCGGCGGGATGGTCGGGGTCGGTCATGAGGGCCAGAGTGGTGCGGATCGGCGTGGGGCGCAAGACGCAGGGCCGCGCGCAACCCCGGCCCGCATCCCGAAGGCCCTGCCCGCGGCTGCGATGCGGCGCCTTGCCCTAGAACAGTTGCAGCAGCCGCTTGAGATAGTCGAGTTCCTCGGTCGGCCGCATCAGCTCGCCCGAACGGCGGCGGATCTCGTCCAGCAGTTCCTGCGCGCGGCGGTTCGGGTCGTTCTGCACCATGTTCTCGTCCGATCCGATCCGCGCGGTTTCGCCCGGGCGACGGCCGAGCGGGTCGCGGCCTGCGGGGTCGGCGCTGCCGAAGCGCTGGTCGCCACCCTGCGCATCGCGGTTTTCACGCTGTTCCTGGGCCAGCGCCTCGCCAAAGTTCTGCAAGCCGTCGCGCATCGCTTCCATCGCTTCGGCCTGACGGTCCAGCGCACCGTCCAGATCGCCGCTGCGCAGTGCCTCTTCCGCCTGTTCCATCGCGCGGCCCGCGCGGTCCAGGTTGCGGCGGCCTTCCTCTCCGGCAGCAGTGCCGTCGCCCGGCAGCTGGCCGCGCTGCAACTGGTCCAGCCGGTTGCGCAGTTCCTGCTGGCGTTCGGCCAGCGAGCCCTGGCCCTGGCCGTCGCCCTGCTGTTCGCCGCCCTCCTGCCCCTCCGGCTGCTGGCCGTTCCGGCCTTCCTGCATGTCGCGGTAGGCATCGTCGGACAGCTGTTGCTGGTCGCGCAGGGTCTGGCCCAGTTCGCCCATCGGGCCGCCCTGGCCCTGGCCGCCCTGGCCCTGAACGACCTGCATGTTCTGCATCAGCTGGCGCAGCTGTTCCATCAGCTCGGCAGCCTCGGCGGTGCGGCCTTCCTCCATCAGGCGCTGCAGCTCGTCCAGCATCTGCTGCAGCTGGTCGCCCGACATCATCTGGCCCTGCATCATCCCCTGCTGCTGCTGATCGGGGTTGCGCTGCGCCTCCTCGGCCAGTTCGCGCATGTATTCGTTCAGCGCCTGCTGCATCTCGCGCATCAGCTGGTCGATCTCCTCGGGCGAGGCGCCATTGCGGATCGCCTCGTCCAGCCGGTCCTGCGCGCGCTGCAGCCGTTCGAAGGCGTCCTGAAGATTTCCCTCCTCGACCATCAGCGCGATGGTCCACAGATCCTCGGCCAGCCGGTCGCGGTCCTCGACCGAGAGGCTGGCCTCACGCGCCTCAAGCTCGCGGATCAGTACGCGCAGGTAAAGGAAGGCCCGCTCATGCCGGATGAAACCTTCGGGCCGGTGCGTCACCGCCTTCAGCAGCTCCACCGCGCGCGGGGCGTTGATCCGGTTCCACAGGATGTCCCGCCGCATCTCGATCAGCGCGGCGGCCAGGGGGTCGAAGAACCGTTTGCCGGGCAGCGTCACGCTGTAGGGTTGGGACTGGCCTTCCTGACCCGCCGCATCGACCGCCGCGAAGACCATGGTCACCGGAAGATTGGCGAAGACGTGCTTCGACAGGTCGTCGATCAGCGTCTCGGCAATGTCGGTCCGCTTGCCCGACAGGGGCATGGGCAGATCCAGCGTCACCGGCTCCACCGGCTCGGGGTCGGGGGCAAGCCCGTGGCGGCGGTCGATCCTGGCCAGGTCAAGGGTGATCGTGACCCGGCCCGCGACGACGCCGTAATCGTCGGTGGCCGTGAACCCCTGCCTGAAGCGGCCGTCCGCCTCGCGCCCCATGGCGCCGGAAACCGCGATCACCGGCAGGCCGTCGGGCAGCGCCTTGATCTGCCATTCGCGGCCGTTCGGTCCCTCTATCGCCAGGCGGCCGGAGCGGGTGACGGTCAGGTCACTGACGCCGGCCATGCCCTCGGGCGCGGCTGCCGCAGGTGTGGCCCCGCCTTCCGAGGGCGTGGCGGGTGGTGGTGGGTCGGCGACAGTCTGCGTGACCGTCAGGCCGCCTTCCGGGCCATAGACCCGGATCTGGATCCGGGTGCCGGTCGGCAGTTCGATGGTGTCGGCGGTGATTTCGTTCAGGTAAAGCGATGGCTTTCCGGTATAGGCCGGCGGCTGGGCCCAGCCTTCCCAGCTTGGCCCCCCCGGCATGGCGACAGCTGCGCCGGGTGCCAGGCCCGATACGCTGGCCACACGCCAGAAGGATCCGAAGATCAGCGCCATCACGAAGGCGGTCAGCGCGACATAGCGCAGGCTGAACGGATCGCGCGACGACAGTCGCAGGTCGGGCGGCACGGGGCGGGCAGTTGCGGCGCGGGCGGCCATGCGGTCAAGATGTGCCTGCCATACGGCCAGCGAAGCGGGGTCTGCCGTGCCGATGGCCTGCCGGTCCAGCAGGGCCGATATGGGGCGCCCCGGCATCGTTGCATCCAGCCGGACAAGCGCGTCGATCATCGTGGGTTTGCGGAAGCGCCGCAGGCCCAGCCCCAGAAGGACCAGCGCGGCAAGACCGACCAAGCCCCCGCCGATCTGCGCCCAGCGCAGGGGTCCGACATCCTGAACGCCGAAGGCAAGCGCCGCCAGTACCAGCAGAATCAGCGACCACAGCGGCCAGAAGGCGCGCGCCAGCCGCTCTGACCACAGCCCCAGAAGCGTCAGGCGCATCGGCCAGACAAGTGTTTTCAGCGGCGGTTCCGGGGTCTTTCCAGTCATCTCACCTGCCCTGGGACGGCCCCGACACGCTGCATCGCGTCACAGCCACGGCGGAATGGTATCGCGCCGCAGGATTTCGTCAAAGGTCGGTCTTTCCCTGATGACAGCGAAGTGATCCCCGTTGACCAGCACCTCCGGTACCAGCGGCCGGGTGTTGTATTCCGAGGCCATCACCGCGCCATAGGCACCGGCCGAGCGGAAGGCGATCAGGTCGCCTTCTGCCACCAGCGGCAGCTCGCGCCCCCTGGCAAAGGTGTCACCGGTCTCGCAGACCGGACCGACCACGTCGAACTCCTGCGTCGGCGCGGCAACGGGGGGCTCGGCCACGGTCACGATGTCATGGTGCGCACCATACATCGAGGGGCGCACCAGATCGTTCATCGCCGCGTCGAGGATCAGGAAATCGCGCCCCTCACCATTCTTGATGTAGATGACAGACGCCACCAGAAGACCCGCATTGCCGGAAATCAGCCTTCCGGGCTCGATCTCGATCTCGCAGCCCAGATCGCCGACCGTCCGCTTGATCAGCGCGCCATAGTCGGTGGGCAGGGGCGGCGCCTCGTTCGAGCGGGTGTAGGGGATGCCAAGCCCGCCGCCGAGGTCGAGGCGGGTGATGGTGTGGCCTTCGCTGCGCAGGCGGCGGGTCAGGTCGGCGACCTTGAGATAGGCCTGTTCGAAGGGTTCCAACTCGGTCAGCTGGCTGCCGATGTGGACGTCGATGCCGACCACCTGAAGCCCCGGCAGGGCGGCGGCTTCGGCATAGACCTCGGACGCACGGGCAATCGGTATGCCGAACTTGTTCTCCTTCTTGCCGGTGGCGATCTTCTCGTGCGTGCGCGCGTCCACATCCGGGTTGACGCGAATGGTGATCGGCGCGGTCAGGCCAAGCGAGGTCGCCACCTCGGACAGGGCGCGCAGTTCTGGTTCGCTTTCGACGTTGAACTGGCGGATCCCGCCGGTCAGCGCCAGCCGCATCTCCTCGCGCGTTTTCCCCACGCCCGAGAACACGATGCGCTCGCCCGGCACACCCGCGGCCTTTGCCCGCAGGTATTCCCCGCCCGAGACCACATCCATCCCCGCGCCCAGATTGCCCAGTGTCTTCAGCACCGCGACGTTCGACAGCGACTTGATCGCGAAGCACACCAGATGCGGCAAGGGGGCCAGAGCATCGGTGAACAGCCGGTAGTGCCGCGTCAGCGTCGCGGTGGAATAGACATAGAACGGGGTGCCCACTGTCGCGGCGATATCGGGGATCGCCACACCCTCGGCGTGCAGCGTGCCGTTCCGGTAAAGAAAATGGTCCATCGTCGCCCCCATTCGCCCGTGCCGTCATAGCCAAGCGCCGCGCGGGTGCAAAGCGCCGATTTCGGACCTCTGGCCATTCGCGCCCGGCTGGCTAGGATGTCCGCCAGCAAGGAGATCGCCATGGCACGCACCGTCATCATCGAGGCCCACGGTGGGCCCGAGGTTATGAAACTGATCGACCGCCCGGTCGGGGAACCGGGGCCCGGGGAAATCCGCATCCGGCACATGGCCTGCGGTCTGAACTTCATCGACATCTATCAGCGCACGGGGCTTTATCCTCTGCCGCTTCCGGCGGCGCTGGGCATGGAAGGGTCTGGCGTGGTCGAGGCGGTGGGGCCGGGCGTCACCCACCTGAAACCGGGCGACCGGGCGGCCTATGCGGCGAACCTGCCCGGTGCCTATGCCGAGGCGCGCGTCATGCCTGCCGCCCAGGTCTGCCCCCTGCCCGAAGGCATCGGCTTCGACGAAGGGGCGGCGATGATGCTGAAGGGCATGACGGTACACTACCTTTTCCGCCGCACCACGCCCCTGAAGGCCGGGGATACGGTGCTGTTTCATGCGGCCGCCGGCGGCGTCGGTCTCATCGCCTGCCAGTGGGCCAGGGCGGAAGGCATCACCCTCATCGCCACGGCCGGGTCGGACGAGAAATGCCGCCTTGCGCTCGACCATGGCGCGGCCCACGCAATCAACTACCGGAGCGAGGATTTCGTCGCCCGCGTGAAGGAGTTGACGGGCGGCAAGGGCGTCGATGTGGTGATGGACGCGGTCGGAAAGGACACGTTCGACGGCAGCCTTGACTGCCTGAAACCCCTGGGGATGCTGATTTCCTTCGGCAACGCCAGCGGCAAGGTACCGCCTTTCGACATCGGCATCCTGGCGGCGAAGGGCTCGCTCAAGCTGACCCGGCAGACGATCTTCACCCACATCGCAGACCATGCCACCTGCCAGCAGATGGCGCGCGAACTGTTCGACATGGTCCTGTCTGGCAAGGTGAAGATCCGCATCGACCAGCGCTTCCCTCTCGACCGGGTGGCAGATGCCCACCGCGCGCTCGAATCCCGCGCCACGACCGGGCAGACCATCCTGACGCCCTGATCTTCCTGTCTGCTCGTGCATCCTCACAGGGACCGGTCGTGAAGACCCCCGGCGCCAAGGCGCGCTGGCGCTTGCGCCGGAGGCGGGGCAAGAACCTTGCGCGCAATGCGCTCAATGCGGTCGCCGGGCCGAGCGCAGGAACAGATACAGCGGCAGCCCGCAACTGACGCCGATGCAGAAGGTCGCCGGGATCGCCACCAGATGCGCCCAGGCCCGGCGACCGATCGCCTCGGCCAGGATCCAGACGGTCAGGGCTATCGCCGCGATGGTCAGATCCCAGGTCAGCCCCGTCGTCGAGGCATTGACATACCAGGCGTCGATCAGCCCGGACAGGCCGGTGCCCGTCTCGCGCATGTAGGTGACGAACCAGTACATCGGATGCACCGCCCCCCAGATCGCCAGCGCAAGGTAGGCCAGACGCAGCGGGCTCACTTGACCGCCACGCCGATCTGCGCTTCGCCCGAAATGCTCAGTCCGGGTTTCGCGGGGGGCTGAGGTTCGCCATCGGCGCCGCAGGCGGCAAGGGCAAGGCAGGCGACAAGGAAAAGACGGGTCATCGCGGATCCTTTGCTTCGGTCAGGTCGGGACCGAGGGTTGCACCCCGGCCCGGATCTGGCAAGGCGGGGATCGCCCGGCCTTACCCGAGGATTGCCTTCCAGCGCGCGATCTGTTCCCGCACCCGCTCTGGCGCCGTTCCACCATAGGATGTGCGGCTGCGAACCGAATTTTCCACCCCGAGAACGCTGAAGACCTCGGCCGTGATTGCGGGGTGAACAGACTGCATCTGGGCAAGGCTCAGCTGCGGCAGGTCGATGCCCTGCGCCTCGGCCATGGCGACCAGGGCACCCGTCACATGATGCGCCTCGCGGAACGGCAGGCCAAGCGCGCGCACCAGCCAGTCGGCCAGGTCGGTCGCGGTGGAAAACCCGCTGGCCGCCGCTGCCGCCAGAACCTCGCGGTTGGCGGCCATGTCACCGACCATCCCGGTCATCGCGGCCAGCCCCAGCATCAGGTTGTCAGCGGCGTCGAAAACCTGTTCCTTGTCTTCCTGCATGTCCTTGGAATAGGTCAGCGCCAGCCCTTTCATCACTGTGAACAGGGCCACCGTCGCCCCGAGAATCCGCCCAAGCTTGGCGCGCAGAAGCTCGGCCGCGTCGGGGTTCTTCTTCTGGGGCATGATGCTCGACCCGGTGGTCCACCTGTCCGACAGGCGCACGAACCGGAACTGCGCGCTGGACCAGATCACCAGCTCTTCGGCAAAGCGCGACAGGTGCATGGCGCAGATCGAGGCCGCTGACAGGAACTCCAGCGCGAAATCCCGGTCACTGACCGAATCCAGGCTGTTCGCCGTCGGCCGGTCGAAGCCCAGGGCCTTCGCGGTCATGTGCCGGTCGATGGGAAAGCTGGTTCCAGCCAGCGCCGCCGCGCCCAGCGGGCATTCATTCATCCGCCGCCGCGCATCCTCGAACCGCGACCGGTCGCGGGCCAGCATTTCGACATAGGCCAGCATGTGGTGGCCCCAGGTCACCGGCTGCGCGGTCTGCAGGTGGGTGAAGCCAGGCATCACCCAATCCGCCCCGGCCTCGGCCTGCGCCAGGAACGCCCGCATCAGCCCGGTCAGCCCGGCAATGGCCTGATCGCACTGGTCGCGGACCCACAGCCGGAAATCCACCGCCACCTGATCGTTGCGCGACCGTCCGGTGTGCAGCCGCTTGCCCGCCTCGCCGATCCGCTCGGTCAGGCGGGCCTCGATGTTCAGGTGGATGTCCTCAAGCTCGGGCGTGAAGGGGAACTGGCCCGCCTCGATCTCTGACAAGATCGCGAGCAGCCCTTCCCCAATCGCCTCGGCATCCTTATTGCTGATGATGCCCTGCGCGGCCAACATGGCGGCATGGGCCCGGCTGCCCGCGATATCCTGCGCGTAAAGCCGCTGGTCGAACCCGATCGAGGCGTTGATCGCCTGCATGATCGCATCCGGCCCGGCTGAGAAACGCCCGCCCCACATCTGGTTGGCGGCTTTGGACGGGGGGCTGTCGGTCATGAGGGCGGCCTTCGGATGAGGTGGAACGTGCGGAAATTTCTGGTCGTCCTCTACACGGGCTTCCTGCTTGGTGCAAACCCGGTTGCGGCCGATGTCGCATCCCTGCGCGACGGCGACATGAAGAAGCTTGCCCTGCATGACGAGCCGGTCGCCATCCCCGAGGTCGTGCTGCTGGATGCCCGGGACGGCCAGCACAGCCTGTCCGGCTACAGGGGCAAATGGGTGGTGCTGAACTTCTGGGCCACCTGGTGCGCCCCATGCCGGCACGAGATGCCCTCGCTTGACCGGTTGCAGGCGGCGATGCCCGAGATTGCGGTGGTGCCGGTCGCTACCGGCCGGAATGCCGTGGCCGGGATCGAGCGCTTCTTCGCCGAGATCGAGATCCGGCATCTGCCCGTTCTGCGCGACCCCAAATCCGAACTGGCGCGCGGGATGGGGGTCATGGGCCTGCCGGTAACCGTGATCCTGAACCCCGAGGGGCAGGAGGTCGCCCGTCTGATCGGCGATGCCGAATGGGACAGCAACAGCGCCAAGGCGATTCTCGCGGCGCTTGCGTCCGGGTCGTAGGGGGTCAGAGTCGGCGCCGCGCCCGCAGGGCCGCGCCGATGGTGCCGTCGTCGAGATAGTCGAGTTCCCCGCCGATCGGCACGCCCTGCGCCAGGGTCGTGATCTGCGCATCGGTGCCGGCCAGCGCATCGGCAATGTAATGCGCGGTGGTCTGGCCATCGACCGTCGCGTTCAGCGCCAGGATCACCTCGCGGGTGCCTTCCGTGGCCACCCGCTCGACCAGACGCGGGATGCCCAGCTCATCGGGGCCGATCGCGTCCAGCGCAGACAGCGTGCCGCCCAGCACATGATATCGGCCTCGAAAGACCTGCCCCCGCTCCATCGCCCAGAGGTCGGCCACATCCTCGACCACGCAGATTTCACCCGTTGCGCGCGCGGGATCGGCGCAGATCGCGCAGGTCTCGGTGGTGGAGATGTTGCCGCAGACCTGACAGTCCTTCGCGGTCAATGCGACCTCGGCCATGGCCTGGGCAAGCGGTGCCATCAACTGCGCGCGCTTCTTCAACAGGACCAGCACCGCCCGCCGCGCTGACCGGGGACCAAGGCCGGGAAGCCGGGCCATCAGGTCGATCAAGGCCTCGATGCCGGTTTGGTCCACCATCTCAAAACGGCAGTTTCATGCCCGGCGGCACGCCCATGGCTTCGGCCAGCTTCGCCATTTCCGCCTCGGTCCGCTCACGCGCCTTCGCCTGCGCGTCACGGATCGCGGCAAGGATCAGATCCTCGACCACTTCCTTTTCCGACGCCACCAGGATCGAGGGGTCGATGTCCAGCCCCGTCACCTCGCCCTTGGCGGTGGCTCGGGCCTTTACCAGCCCCGCCCCGGCCTCGCCGATCACGACGGTGCGCGCCAGTTCCGCCTGAAGCTCGGCATATTTCGCCTGCATCTCGGTGGCGGCCTTCATCATCTTGGCCATGTCGCCAAGCCCGCCCAATCCGCCCAGACCTTTCAGCATGTCGTTCTCCGTCCGTTTCGTCCGAGATACGGTCCCGACCGCACCGGCGCAAGGTGGGCGTCATTCTTCAAAGGGATCCCAGTCCTCGTCCGTTTCGGGTTCGGCGGCTGGCATCGCCGACGAAGCAGCTTCGGCGGTCAGGGCTTCGGGGGTTCTGACCTCGGTGATCTTCGCGCCGGGAAAGGCTGTCAGGATCGCCTGGACCAGGGGGTTACCTGCTGCTTCCGCGCGCAGGCGTGCCAGTTCCAGATCCCGCGCCTCGGCGATCGTCGGGGCCCCGCCCGACGACACGACCGAAACGGCCCAGCGCGTGCCGGTCCAGCCCTGCAGACGCTGTCCAAGGCGTGCGGCCAGGTCGGATCTTGCACCGGGAGCGAGTTCGAATTCGATCCGTCCGGGCGAATAGCGCACCAGCCGCAGGCCGGTTTCCACCTCGTTCAGAAGCAGCATGTCGCGTCGGGACCGGATCAGTTCGACCACCGATTCAAAGGTCGCATAGACCTGCAGCTGCCCCGCAGCCAGCGCCGGGGCGGCGGCGGTCATGGTCGGGCCGAGGCTGGGGGCCGCATGGGCCGGCGCAAGGCGTGGGGCATGGACCGTGCCGCCGCCGTTGCCAATCCCCGTGCCGCCGCCCGCCGCGGCCCCACCCGGCATCGCGGGCGGGCGCGGGCTTTCGGACAGCTTCCTGACCAGCGTCTCGGGGTCGGGCAGGTCGGCGACATGGGTCAGACGGATCACCGCCATTTCGGCCGCCATCATCGCGTTCGGGGCCAGCGCCACCTCTTCGATGGCCTTCAAGAGCATCTGCCACATCCGCGTCAGCGCCCGCATCGGCAGGCGCGCCGCCATGTCCTGCCCGCGCGCCTGTTCGTCGGGCGGCGTGGTCGGATCCTCGGCCGAGGCCGGGTTGATCTTGATGACTGAAATCCAGTGCGTGATCTCGGCCAGGTCGCGCAGCACGGCCATCGGGTCGGCCCCGTCGGCATATTGCGCCGAAAGCTCCGCCAGCGCCGCAGCTGCGTCGCCCTTCATGATCAGATCGAAGAGGTCCAGCGTCCGGCCCCGGTCGGCCAGCCCCAGCATGGCGCGCACCTGGTCGCCGGTGGTTTCCCCCGCGCCATGGGCGATGGCCTGGTCCATCAGGCTCATCGCGTCGCGGACCGAGCCTTCGGCGGCGCGGGTGATCAGGGCCAGCGCCTCGGGGGCAAGCTTCGCGCCCTCGGCCTCGGCGACCTTCGCCAGATGGGCCATCATCACCTCGGGCTCGATCCGCTTCAGGTCGAAGCGCTGGCAGCGCGACAGGACCGTGACGGGAACCTTGCGGATCTCGGTGGTGGCGAAGATGAACTTCACATGCGCAGGCGGTTCCTCAAGCGTCTTGAGAAGCGCGTTGAAGGCCGCGGTGGACAGCATGTGCACTTCGTCGATGATGTAGACCTTGAAGCGCGCCGAGGCCGCCCGATAGTGGACCGAGTCGATGATCTCGCGGATGTCGCCGACCCCGGTTCGCGAGGCCGCGTCCATTTCCAGCACATCGACGTGGCGGCCCTCGGCGATGGCGCGGCAGGGCTCGCAGACCCCGCAGGGTTCGGTGGTGGGGCCGCCGGTGCCGTCGGGGCCGATGCAGTTCAGCCCCTTGGCGATGATGCGGGCGGTGGTGGTCTTGCCGACCCCGCGCACGCCGGTCATCACGAAGGCATGGGCGATCCGGTCTGCGGCGAAGGCGTTCTTCAGGGTGCGCACCATCGCCTCTTGCCCGATCAGGTCGGCAAAGGTCTGCGGGCGGTATTTGCGGGCAAGGACCTGATAGGCGGGCTGGTCTGACATGGACACTCCTGTTGCGGAAAGCTTAGACGCCTGGGGCAGAGGGGACAAGGTGAGAGGCCGGACCATGCCGAGCAGAAAGGAAATGATGTGAAAGCAGCTATTTGACTGATTGCCCTGCCGATCTTTCCGGCTGCGCCTGTAGCGCCGTGCGCAGCAGGTCTGGCGCCAGCACCGTCAAGGCGCGACGCCTTGAGTTTCAGATTTATTGATCTTCCAATCCAGAACAAGACGATTGCTGCAAGGTCTGCGCAGGCGAGGAAGGTCTTTGTGAAGCGGTCGTAGCGTAAAGCCTTTCCGACCGACTTCCGGCCCGGGATGCAGGGGCGCAACCCCGTGTCTTTCAACGCGTTGCGGAACCAGCCGGCGCTTTAGCCCCGATGGGCATTCAGCCATTCGGCGGCAGGCAGACTGCGCGGCAGGGGCGCAGCAGCGGTGCAGGCGCTGTCCTGGCCTGCGGCCATGAAGAACCGCAGCTGGCGCCCTCTCACGTCTGCAAAGGCCTACCGCCCGGTGTTCAGTGCACCCTTCAAGCACCCGATCAGGCGCCCGTGCCTGTCATAAGGTGCTCCTTTCGGCCCCAAGGCTTGATGCCTTGCGATACGTCGCGCCGATCATGGCGCCCCTCTCCCCGGTCCCTCCGCTTTCAGCGATTGCAGGGTGGTCTTCGGCAGTCATGCTCCCGACGCGCATCTCGCCATTGCAACCTGTCGCGATTGATGAAGACAATCCCGCTCGACCCGCGCCCATCATCGACGTGCGGCTTGCCCTGGCCCTTGGGAAAGAAGGGCGCCGCCCTCCATCTGCGTCCTGGACAGCGAGAATGGATTGCTCATCATCCCCGCCGGTTCGGGGGCCTGAATCACGCCGACCGTCCGCCATCAGGCGAAGCAACGGATCCTGACCCCTGGGGGGCCGGTATGACCTTGCCGGGGTTCATCCGGTTGTCCGGGTCCAGCGCCGCCTTGACTGCCCGCATCACCTCCAGCGCGACCGGGTTCTTCCGCCGCGCCATCGAGTTCAGCTTGGACAACCCTACCCCGTGTTCAGCCGAAAAACTGCCGCCAAGCTCGGCCACCACATCCTCGACCGTCTCCAGCGTGCGGTCCTTCAACACCGCATCCTCGCGTGTCGGGAACACGGTGAAGTGCAGGTTGCCATCGCCCAGATGCGCCACAGTCAGGCTGCGAAAACCTGGGTCGAGCGCCTCAAGCCGCTGCAGGGCTTCGGTCAGGAAGAATTCCACCCGATCCAGGGGCAGGCAGACATCGGTATCGACCACCGGTGTCAGGCCGACGCAGATTTCCGCCGCCGCCTCACGCCGCGCCCACATGGCCCGGCGCTGCTGTTCGTTGCGCGCCAGAACCGCGTCGGTCACCAGGCCCGCTTCCATCATCGCGGCCAGCACATGCTCCAGCAGGCCGACAAGCGGAATCTCTCCGGAACTGTCGGGCGTGGCCTCGGCGGGAACGGTGGTGGCCGCCTCGATCAGGATCGTTACCTCGGGGATATGGTCGAAGGGCAGGCCCAGGTCGGGCCGCGCCTCGCGCAGCCGTTCGGAATAGCTGCGCGGCATGAACTCGAAGGCCTCGACCCGGCCGCCCGTCGCCACCTGCATCCGGTTCAGAAGCACCAGCGCATCGGGCAGCGACCGCGCGGCCAGCGTCGCCGTGGCATAGGCCTTGGGCGCCGGGACCAGCTTCATCACCGCCGCGGTGATGATCCCCAGCGTGCCTTCCGCGCCGATGAACATCTGTTTCAGGTCATAGCCCGAATTGTCCTTGTGCAGCTCGCTCATCAGGTCCAGCACGCGCCCGTCTGCCAGCACCACCTCCAACCCCAGGCACAGCCCCCGGGTCGAGCCATAGCGCAGCACGTTCGACCCGCCCGCATTGGTGGACAGAACGCCTCCCAGCATTGCCGACCCCCGCGCGCCGAACCACAGGGGGAAATACAGCCCCTCCGCCTCGGCCGCGTCGTGCAGGCGCGACAAGATCACCCCGGCTTCGGCCACCACCAGGCGCGCGTCGCGCTTGACGGCGCGGATGCGGTTCATCCGCTCCAGGCTGACCATCAGCCCGCCCTTGGTCATCGTGCCGCCGACCAGCCCGGTATTGCCTCCGATCGGCACCACCGGCAGCCCATGGGCAGCGGCGATCTTCACGCAGGCCGCAACCTCGGCCGTGGAGGCAGGCCGCGCCACCGCGACCGGGGCGCCGTGATACTTGCCCATCCAGTCGCGCGCATGGCCAGCCGTATCAGCCCCGGTCAGCACGTTCGCCGCACCGATGGCCGCCTGAAGATCCTCGATCAAACCCATCACCGTCCCCCGTGTCGGGGCGAGCCTAATCCAGCGGCGCTCAGGGAAACAGCCCCTCGCAATACCAGCCGTCGGTCACCGCGCCGCCCCGGCCGTAGAAGAGCCACAGCTTCTCGCCGCCTTCCACCTCGACCCGCCAGTAGTCGCGTGCGCCGCCACGCCAGTCGGGATCCTCCAGCCACCATTCCGGCATCAGCCGCTCCGGTCCTGCCGCCATGCGCAGGGTGAAGTCGCGCCGCCGCCAGCGGAAGCGCGCGGGCGGTTCGGGGGTTTCGGGCGCGTCCACCGGCTCGGGCCGGAAGATGATCAGTGGGCGCGGCGTGGGGGATGCCGGCCAGGGTCCGTCATGCGCCTGGCTCCAGGCGGCCATCAGCACCTGCGCCGCCTTGGCCGGCACATGGCTGTCGGAAGGGGCAAGCCGCGTCACCGCCTCGTGCCCCAGCCGCGCGCCCAGCCGGCCGACCAGATCGTCCAGCGCATGGGCGCGGTCCGCTGCGCGGGCCATGGCCGCCGCCGTCACCTCCATCTGGCCGCGATGCTGGACCTGCACCATCGCCTCGGTCGCCAGCGCCTCGACCCGCAGGCAGTCGATCCCGAAGCCGGGGTCGATCTGGTCCAGCTTCAGATGCAGCAGCGGGCGGATGCGGTCGGGCGTGTCGGCGGCGCGGGCGAGACCGACCTCGATCACCGAGACCCCGCCATCGGCCCGGAAGGCCTGAACCGCCACCCGCCGCGCGCCCCGGCCGCGTTCGCGCAGCCGTTCGCAAAGGGGCGGCAGCAGCCGGTCGAGCGCCGCCTCGATATCCGACCGCAAGCCGATCGGGTCGGGCAGCGTCAGACGCACCGCGAAATGCAGCGGCGGGCGCGCGGGGGTGATGGGCTCCGGCTCCATCCCCATCGCCTGATCCAGCCGGCGCAGCGTGTCGGCGCCGAAGCGGCGGGCGAGTGCGGCGCGCGGCAGCTCCATCAGGTCGGCCACCCGCTTCAGCCCCAGCCGCATCAGCCGCTCGACCGTCGCGCCTTCCAGCCGCAGGGCGGCAAGCGGCAGGTCGGCCAGGGCCTCGCGCAAACCGCCCGGGGGGGCGATCACCGCAGCCTCCGCCCCCCGCGCCGTCACCGGGCGCGGCGGGCTGCCGCCCCGTTCCCAGCCCCGGCGCCTGGCGGCACGTGAGCGGGTGGCCCGCGCCTCCTGGTCGATCATGTCGCCCGACCGCAGCGGCGCCAACCCGGCCCGGGAATAGCGCGCCAGCCCCCAGGCCGCGCCCGGCGTGTCGGCGATGCCCGCCCGCACCGTCAGCCCCAGATCGGCGCAATCGCCCGCGACCTGCGCCAGCACCGCCTCTTCGCCCCCGAACAGATGCGCCGTTCCGGTCAGGTCGATCATCAGCCCGGCGGGCGGTTCCTCGGCCACCCAGGGCGAGAAGCGCCCCGCCCAGCGGCGAAGACCGGTCAGGAACCGTGCCTCGGCAAGCGGATCCTCGGCCACCGTCAAGAGGGCCGGGCAGATCGCCGTGGCATCGCGCAGGGCCTGGCCGGGCACCAGCCCTGCCGCCTCGGCCCCCGGCGACAGCGACACCAGCACCTGCGCGCCGCCCCTGTCGCCCACCACGGCCAGGGGCGGGGCGTCGATGTCCTGCCGGCGCCGCAGCACCCGTTCCGCCGCCAGCCGCGGAAACCACAGCGAAAGGATGCGACGCCCGGCCATCTCCGACTCTCTTGTTCGCTATATGTTCCTTATTGCCAGCTGATATGCGGCAGGTCGAGTCCCCCCTGCGACCCCGGATGACAACTGCGTGAGGGCCGGAAGCCCGCACTTCCGCGACGGACTGCCGCCCCTATACTTCCCCGGCAATCCAGCACGGGAGCCAAAGAATGAAACATGTCAAAGCCTTCGCCATCGGGGCCGTTCTGGCTGCCGGTGCCGCCTTTGCCCAGGATGTCGAACCCACCGATCCCAATGCCGTTGCCCGGTCCGAGCTGATGAAGCTGGTGGGCATGAACACGGGCATCCTTGGCAACATGGCCCAGGGCAAGGATCCCTATGATGCCGCCAAGGCCGAGGCGGCCAAGGCCGCCCTGATCGAGGCCGCAGGCAAGATCGAGGCCACCTTCGCCGAACAGGGCGGGGCCGACCCGGCCTCCGAGGCCAAGCCCGAGATCTGGGCGAACTGGGATGACTTCCTGGCCAAGGCCAAGGCCATGGGCGATGCCGCTGGCGCCATCGACGTCGCCTCGGTCGAAAGCATCGGCGCGGGCATGGGTGCCATCGGCGGCACCTGCCGCGACTGCCATTCCACATACCGCGTGATGAAGAACTGATCCGGCCCACTGGGCAGGATACAGGGCCCCGGTCCGATCCGGCCGGGGCCTTCTGCTGCCGCAGCCGATCACCCCAACCTTGCCGCAGCCGTTCCGCTGACGGTCATCTAAGGTGTTCAGAGTAACGCCAGAGGGCGCGGATCAGCCGCAGACCACCCGCTCGATCACGTCGCGCCGGTCCAGCCAGAAGTTCAGCCTGTCGGCGCGGTAGTCCATCGTCACTGCCATGCCATGCTGGATCACCCGCACGTCTTGGGAAAACCGCATCCCGTCCAGCATCACCCCGGGCTTGCCCACCAGATACTGATAGGCCGATGCACCGCAGGCGTCGGGGGGCTCGGTCACCACGCAGGCGGCCAGCAGCGGCGCGGCAAGCGCAAGGGCGACAATCGCATGTCTCATGGTCGTTTCCTGAATTGCCTTTCGCGGCAGTCTGTCACACCTTGGCCCGGACCATAAGGGAGGGAAAACCTGATGCGCACACGTGCCGCCGTCGCCGTCGCCGCCGGAAAACCGCTTGAAATCATGGAAGTGAACCTCGACGATCCGAAAGAGGGCGAGGTTCTGGTCGAGATCAAGGCCACCGGCATCTGCCATACCGACGAATTCACGCTGTCTGGCGCCGACCCCGAAGGCATCTTCCCCTCGATCCTGGGGCACGAAGGCGCGGGGGTGGTGGTGAAGTGCGGCCCCGGCGTCAAGACGCTGAAACCGGGGGATCACGTCATCCCGCTTTACACCCCCGAATGCCGGGAATGCCCCTCGTGCCTTTCACGCAAGACCAACCTCTGCACCGCGATCCGCGACACGCAGGGCAAGGGGCTGATGCCGGACGGAACGACGCGGTTCTCGATGCTCGACGGCACGCCGATCTATCACTACATGGGCTGCTCGACCTTCGCCAACCACACGGTCCTGCCGGAAATCGCGCTGGCGAAGGTGCGCGAGGACGCGCCCTTCGACAAGATCTGCTACATCGGCTGCGGCGTGACCACCGGGGTCGGCGCGGTGCTGAACACCGCCAATGTCGAGGCCGGGGCGACGGCGGCAGTGTTCGGCCTGGGTGGAATCGGGCTGAACGTGATCCAGGGGCTGAAGCTGGCGGGCGCCGACAAGATCATCGGCATCGACATCAACGACGACAAGGAGGAATGGGGCCGCCGCTTCGGCATGACCCATTTCGTCAACCCCACCAAGATCGAGGGCGACATCGTTCCCCACATCGTCAACATGACGAAGACCCCCTTCGACAAGATCGGCGGCGTCGACTACTCGTTCGACTGCACCGGCAACGTCAAGGTGATGCGGGCGGCGCTGGAATGCACCCATCGCGGCTGGGGCCAGTCGATCATCATCGGGGTGGCTCCGGCCGGGGCGACGATCGAGACGCGGCCCTTCCAGCTGGTCACCGGCCGGGTCTGGAAAGGCACTGCCTTCGGCGGCGCGCGCGGCCGGACCGACGTGCCGAAGATCGTGGACTGGTACATGGACGGCAAGATCGAGATCGACCCGATGATCACCCACATCCTCACGCTGGACGAGATCAACAAGGGCTTCGACCTTATGCATCAGGGCAAGTCGATCCGCTCGGTGGTGGTGTTCTGATTAGGCGCAACGCGGGCAAGGATATGAATACCTGACTTGGTGCGTGGCCTGACTGGCGCGATCCTCTGTTCCGGCCGGTGATTTTGCGGCCGGTCTTTCTTGAGGATATAGGAGCAAACCATGTCAGACATGTCCCGGGGCCAGGTTTCGGCCCTTCTGCCCGCGGTCCTAGTCGCCTCGGGCCTTTCGCTTGCCGCATCCGGTCCCGCACTGGCGGTGGGATCGGTCGTCCTGCCCGCCACCGGAGAGCTGCCTGCCGTCATGCAGGCGCTGCCGCAGGGCTTTGCGATCCCCGACCGGCTGGCCGCCTATGAACGCGAGCAGGCCCAAGAGACCCAGGTCGCCATGCGCTTTCTGGACTGGCTCTTCGGGGACGAGCCGGTGAACCGCTGCGGCACCACCTCGGGCTGCCGCTCGGGCTGGGACGACAGCGACTGCTTCTAGGCCGTCCTGCCGGGGCACGCAGGCCGCGTGCCCCGGTGTATTCGCCGAAAGGACTTTTCCGATGACCAGACCCCCCCGCCTTGCGGTCGTGACCGTGGCCGATGACCTGCATGCCCATGTCCTGCGCAAGGTTCTGCGCGACCGCCACGCCTGCGACCTTGCCATCATCCATTCCGACCGCCTGGCCGCCACCGGCCTGGTGAACTGGTCCGCCGATGCCGCGCGCCCCGCCACGCTGCCCGATTGCGACGGCCGCCCGGTGGATCTGACGGCGCTGGACCTGATCTGGTGGCGCCGTCCTTCGGGCAAGGGCTGGAACCCGAACTCGGGCTTCCTGGCCAGCGTCACCGACGAGGCCGCCCGCGACCTGATCTACAACGACTGCGTGGCCGCGCTGAACGGGCTGGTGCAGACCGACTTCCGTGGAGCCTGGGTCAACCATCCCGAAGCCACCCGCCGGGCCGAGATGAAATTCGTCCAGCTGCGCGCCGCGCATCAGGCCGGGCTGAAGGTGCCGCGCACGCTGATCAGCCAGAACCCGCAGGAAATCCGTGCCTTCTGCGCGGGGGGGCGGATGATCGTGAAGGCCATCGCCGGCACCGTGAAGACGCCCCTGATGGCCCAGCCGGTCACGCCTGCGCTTCTGGCCAACGACGCCGCGCTGAGCCTGTCGCCCGCGATCTGGCAGGAACATATCGACGGCACCCGGCACCTGCGCGTCCATGTCTTCGGCGACCGGATCGTCGCGGCTGAGCTCGACTGCCCGGAACTCGACTGGCGCGTTCACCTGGAAAAGACCGCCGTCAGCCCGGTCGGGCTTGACCCCGGCCTGACCGCGGCCTTGCGCCGGGTCATGGGTGCGCTGGACCTGCGGATGGGAATCTTCGACCTCAAGATCGACCCCGAGGGCCAGGTCTGGTGGCTGGAGGTCAACCCCCAGGGTCAGTTCCTGTTCATCGAGGGCATGTCCGGCCTTCCGCTGGCCGAACCCTTCTCCGCCTTCCTGCTGGACGAGGCCGACCGCCCCGCGGCCCGCGCCGCCTGACTTGCGTCCGGCTCTGGCTGGGCTAACCTGACCCAATGCGCAGCCTGACCCCTTCCGCCGCAACCACGCCTCCGGACCGGGCCGCGCAGGCGCGCACAAACCCTGTGCTGCCACACAGCCGATGCAGCGAAGGCCTTCGCCTTGGCGCGTGACCGACGGCTGATCCGCGGCAGGGTGGTCGGTTGATGCCTGGCAGACCGCAGGTGGTGGCAGCCCCCGGCCCGGGGCCGTGGAAACGCCGTCAGATCCGCATCCTGGGATGGCTGGCGGGATTCTGGCTGGTGTCGGATCTGTGCTATTATTTTGTCCTGCCCGCGCTGGACATAGGCACCGATTACAACGCCAATCCGCTGCCGGTTGCGACCTTCTACCTGTTCTGGTCGGGTCTGGCCGCCATCGTGTTCTGGCCGCTCTATTCGCGCTGGAACGCCGACGGCCCCTTTCCCACGCTGCGCAACCGAGTGCTGGCCGCGACGATCTGGATTGCCGCCTTTGCCGCCGCCATCGCCTTCCTGCACTGGGGCCTGCCTGCCCTGCCCAAGGCCACCTGGCCTGCCGAACTGGGCGAGGCACCCGACCTTCTGCTGGCCACGCCGGCCTATTTCTTCCCCAAGACGGTCGAGATCCTGTTTCAGCAGCTTCTGGTACTGGCGATGATCGTCAGCCTGTCGATGGACGGCCTGCCGATGCGCACGCTGGCCCGGTTCTCTGCGCTGCTGTTCGGGGGCATGCACCTGCTGCTGGCGCTGTCCGGCCTGCCGCCGCGCGCGGTTCTCATCTTCCTTGGCGCTTCCAGCCTGTTCGGGGCGCTTCTGCCCTGGCTGATCCTGCGGACGCGCTTCGGCATCGCCGCCGCCTTCAGCCTGCACTGGGCCTTCTATGCCCTGGTTCTGGCCCAGGCGCGGCTGTTCGGCCCCCATGTCAGCCAGTCTGTCGTCGGCTAGACAAGCTCCCGACCATCGCCGTTGCCTTGTCCGCCGGGCTTTCGCCGCTACCATCGTGGGCACCTGTTCCGGTCCTGCCCATGCGCATCTGTCTTGCCCTTCCTGCCGCCGCCGGCCTCGCTGCCTTTCCGGCCCTGGCCGAGCCGCCCCGCATCAGCCTTGTCTTCGGCACCGACACGCTGGAAGCCCAGGCCGAAGACATCCGGGCCGTGCGTCGCATCGACGAGGCGCGCGGCTCTGCGCTGTTCATCCGCCTTTCACCGGCCTTCGATGCCGCCATGCTGGCGCTGACCTCTGCCCATGTCGGCGACACCGGCCGGCTGATGATCTGTGCCGAAACGGTGGTCGAGCCGGTCCTGCACGCGCCTATCGGCGAGGCGGTCTTCGTCATCTCCGACACCGACACCGCGCGGATCGACCGGCTTGAGGCCCTGCTTGCCGGCCCGTCCTGTGCCGAGGTGCCCGACGGCTGACCACCATGCCCGGGGCACCACCCGGACACCCTCTGGACAGCATTCCCCGGCCCTGCATAAATCACCGCAGGAGGTGACATGCCCATGCCCCGTTGCCCTGTCATTGGATGCTTGCCTGATCGGCACTAGGTGAGGTCGCAGCACAGGTTCAGGTCCCTGATCATGTCGGTGGGAACACTCGCACAGCGGAGCGGCGTTCGAGAGGAGGGAGCAGGTCGCCGGGCACAGATCGACGGGCTGCGCGCCCTGGCCATGATCGGTGTCCTGTACGTTCACCTTTACGACAAGAACCCGTTGACCGAGGGGCTGAGGGTGGCGCTGTTCTTTGTCGTCAGCGGCTTTCTGATCACACACATCCTCTACACCGCAAAGGAACGTGGCGGGCAGATCCGCATTCTGAACTTCTATGTCCGGCGCGCCCTGCGCCTGTTTCCGGCGTTGTGCATTCTGGTCGGTCTTGCAGCGTTTTTCGACATTGACGGTTTCCGCAGCGAGGCGCTGTGGCACCTTGCCCAACTGTCGAATGTGCGCTTCGTGATGATCGAGGCCTACCAGCCCTGGGTGCTCAGCCATCTGTGGAGCCTGAACGTGCTGGAACAGTTCTACCTGGTCTGGCCGGTCGTCATCCTGCTTCTGCCGTTGCCGCGCATTTATGTGGTGACGCTGGTCCTGATCACCGCCTTGACCTTCGTGTTTGCGAATGCCGAAGCCATGGGGATCAGCGGATGGGTCAAGCAACTTGTCCTTAGCGGGGCGCCTATTGCCTTCGGGGCCTTCGCCTATCTTCTGCAGCGCAACGACGCAGTTCGTCAGGTCGTTGTCACCCCGCTGGCGCTGGTGACAAGCATCGCGGTTCTGTTTTCGCCGCTTCTGCTGTGGGAAGGGTTCGGCAACAGCGACAGCTACCGCATCCTCAGCATGCCGGCCCTGGCAGTGATTGTTGTTGGGGCATTTCAAGGGTTTCGGGGGCCGGTCGGCTGGTTGCTTGGTTCCAGGCCGGCACGGTTCCTCAGTCAGATCAGCTATGGTGTCTACATGTATCACATGCTGGTCTGGTGGGCTGTGGGCGAGGCGTTTCCGGACCTCTATCAACGCGACCTGCGGACCTTTCTGGTGATCACCCTACTGACGATGGTCGCGGCCACATTGTCGTGGTATCTGATTGAAGAGCCGATTTCCCGGCTCAAGCGTCATTTCCCCACCTCGACCCCGAACAGGGCCGTGCGGGGGGATGGCGGATTTGATTTCCCGGCACCAACCTAGGGCTGCACCTTAGGCAGCGCCCAAAGGCCAGCCAGCAAAGCAACAGGACCACATGCCCGCAGACCCGAACCGCGCCCCGCGCCTGGCCGTTCTGATCGACGCCGACAACATCCCCGCCCGCCATATCGAGGCGGTGCTGGACGAACTCGCCGCCTATGGCGAGCCCTCGGTCCGCCGGGTCTATGGCGACTGGTCCTCGCAGGCGCTGTCGCAATGGAAGGAAAAGGCCCGCAATCTGGGCCTCGTCATGCACCAGCAATCGGCCAACACGAAGGGCAAGAACGCCAGCGACATCGGCCTTGTCATCGATGCGATGGACATCCTGCATGCCGGCAAGGTCGATGGCTTCGTGCTGGTGTCGTCGGACAGCGACTTCACCCGGCTGGCCAGCCGCATCCGCGAGGACGGGCTGCAGGTCATCGGGGTGGGCGAGAAGAAGACGCCCGAATCCCTGCGTAACGTCTGCAACCGTTTCCTGTTCCTCGAAAACATCGCCAACCCGCCCGAACCTGCCCCCGACACGCCGACCCCGGCCAAGCCTGCGAAGGAACCGGCAAAGGCCGAAAAGGATCCGCCGTCCAAGGCGATCCCGCTTGTCCTTGCCGCGATGAAGAAGATCGGGATCGAGGAAGACACCTATTCGCTCGGGCAGCTTGGCCAGGTGCTGACCCAGCTCTACCCCGATTTCGACAGCCGCAGCTACGGCTGCCAGAAACTCTCCGACCTCCTCAAGCGCACCGGCCGCTTCGAGGTGCTGAAGGGCGAGGGCAACCACCTGATCGTGCGCGATAAGGCCTGAGCCTAGAAGATCGTCGCCAGCCAGTCAGCAAACGCCGTCACCGCCGGCCGTCGCGGACCCTTGGGCAGCACCAGCGCATAGGTCACGACCGGCAGGCCGGACAGCGGCAGCCGCACCAGCCGCCCGGCCTCCAGATCGGCGCGGCAGATGATCTCGGTCGCGGTGGCCGCGCCCAGACCCTGCCGGCAGGCCGACATCTCGAGATGCGGACTGCCGACCTCCACCCGCCGCAGCCGGTCCGGGTCAAGGCCCGTGCCCGCCACCTCGGCCAGTTCCAGATGCCGGTCCGCGCCCATCACCCAGGGCATGTCCTGCGGATGCAGGCCACGGGCCAGCAGCGACGGCGCACAGACCGCGATCACGGGCGACCGGCAGAGCGGCCGGATCTCTTCGTCCGGGGCCTCTTCCCAGCCGTCGGAGAGAGCGCGGATTGCCATGTCGAAACCGTCACGCGCCAGGTCGATCCTTGCCGGGCTGGGCGATAGCGCCACCTCGACGCCGGGGTGCCGTGCCCAGAACTCGGGCAGGCGCGGCATGACATGGGTTTCGGCGATGAATGTCGTGGTGGTGACCCGGACGATCCTTCGCGCCTCGCGCTGGCGCAGGGCCTCGACCCCCGCCGCAATTGCTCCGAACCCTTCGGCCAGCGACCGCGCCAGCGCCTCGCCCGCCCCTGTCAGTGCCACGGTCCGCCCCGCACGGCGCACCAGCTGCACCCCCAGGTCGGCCTCCAGGGCGCGCACCGCCTGCGTTACCGCGGCGTGGGTGACGTTCAGCACACGGCCTGCCTCGGCAAAACTGCCGGCCCGGGCGGTGGCATCGAAGGCCCGCAACAACGACAGGGAAGGCAGGTCGCGCCATCGCATGACGTAATTTCATCTTACGTTCTGGGGATATTCCTGAGTCACGTTAGCCCGATATTTCTGGCATTCCAATCGGGAACATCTGGCCTGGAACGTAAGCCATGCATGGCGTGAACCTCGACCTTCTGCAAACTACCCCCTACCATGCCGACGGCACGCCGCGCGATCGGCACGCCTTTCATCGCGCCGAACACCGCAAAGCCCTGCGCGAGACGCGGCAGGCCCGCAGGGGGGCGGTGATGGCACGACTGCTGACCTGGTTTCATGCACGGACATGCCGTCCCTCAGCGGTGCGGGTGCCAGACAGGTGCTAGGCTGGCAACGACCGTCCATGGCTTCGCCAAGCCTCGCGCCCTGCGACGAGAAGACGAAGCCGCACAAGGCGCGGCCCGCAGGCAGACCCGCCCGTTCCAATCCCGGATAAGGCCGGGGCAACAGAGATGATGCCTGCAGAGGCAGAAGGAACCTAGTCCTGCACCTTCAGGACAATCTTGCCGACATGTGCGCCTGATTCCATCCGCCGATGTGCGGCGGCGGCATTGCGCAGGTCGAATTCGCTGTCCACCACGACCGTGAGCGCGCCCCGGGCGATCATGGGCCAGATGTTTTCTTCGACTTCGCGCGCGATGCGGGCCTTGGCCAGATCAGACTGCGGCCGCAGGGTCGAGCCGGTCAGCGTCAGCCGCCGCATCATCAGCTCGGCAAAGTTCAGCGTCACCTTCGGCCCCTGCAGAAAGGCGATCTGCACCAGCCGCCCGTCATCGGCCAGGGCCTTGATGTTGCGCTCGATATAGGGTCCGCCCACCATGTCCAGGATCAGATCCGCCCCGCCCTGTTCCTTAAGGACGGCCACGAAATCCTGCGACCGGTGATTGATCGCCACCTCGGCGCCAAGCTCGTGGCAGACCTGGCATTTCTCGTCCGTTCCGGCCGTGGCGAAAACCCTGGCCCCCAGCGCGCGTGCCATCTGAATCGCCGTCGTGCCGATGCCGGAGGTGCCACCGTGCACCAGAAACCGCTCTCCCGCCTTCAGTCGCCCGCGCATCACCACGTTCGACCAGACGGTAAAGCAGGTTTCCGGCAGGCAGGCGGCCTCGCGCAGGGACAGGCCCAGCGGGATCGGCAGGGCGTGCGCCTCATGGGTGACGGCATATTCGGCATAGCCGCCGCCCGGCAAAAGCGCGCAGACCTGATCGCCGATCTGCCAGCGCGTCACCCCCGGGCCCACCTCGACCACCGTGCCCGAACATTCCAGCCCCGGCAGCGGCGAGGCCGAGGGCGGTGGCGCATAGGCCCCGGCGCGTTGCAGCGCGTCGGGCCGGTTTACCCCGGCCCAGGCGACGCGGATGATGATCTGGCCATGGCCGGGCACGGGGACGGGCACCGAACAGGGCTGCAAGACTTCGGGCCCACCGGGGGCAGGGATTTCGACAGCCAGCATCGAATGCGAAAGGGTCATCACAAGATCTTTCAGGTCAGCGCGGGAAGCGTCCGGGCAGGTTGTCGGGAAGCCTGGGGGCGCGAATGCGGTCGAAGACCTTCATCGGGCCTGAGGCCAGCGCCTTGCCCAGCGGATTTTCCCGGACCTTCGTCTTCAGCTTCTCGAACTGCATCACGCCTTCTATTCGGCGGTCCAGGAAATCCCAGGTCGCCTGATGCCCTGGCGAATCGTCGCCCAGCCAATACAGGACCGTCGCCCCGTAGACCGCCGACAGCGTCGCGCGTTTGGTGTACCAGTTCACGTCGCGCGAGGTATCGCCCAGGGCAGTCCAGATCCGGTCTGCTGTGGACCAGATCGCCCGCGCCCCGTCGGGCGCATGTTGTGGCAAGGAGAACAGGGTTGCCCCGCGCCGCACCAGTTCGCGATCCGCAAGCTCCAGCCTTGTGCGGACCGCGGTGGCGATGCGGTCGCGGAAACGCATGGCCGACAGGTCCATGCTTGCAAGGCGCGCCGCCATCTCGGCGTCGCCCCGCGCGTGATAGGCCAGCGCCAGATCGACGCCGCCCCTTGGGTAAAGGGCCCGGGCCAGCGCAAGGTCAACCCCGGCATCCGATGCCGCGGCGCGCAGGGTGCGTTCGGACCAGCCATCGAAGGGCACATGCGACAGGGCCGCATCCAGCAGCCGGTCCTTCATGTCATCGGTCATCCGCTTCTCCGTTCCCTCTGGCGGTGGACAAGCCCCGCCCCCTTTGTTATAGGGCGCAGGCCTGCACATCATAGTGCAACTCTAGCTTAGGAAGGTGGTGACAACCACATGCAGGTCAGCGTCCGCGACAACAACGTCGAACAGGCTCTTCGTGCCCTGAAGAAGAAACTTCAGAGGGAAGGGGTGTTTCGCGAAATGAAGCTCAAGCAGCATTTCGAGAAGCCCTCGGTCAAGAAGGCACGGGAACAGGCCGAAGCGATCCGTCGCGCAAGGAAACTTGCCCGGAAAAAGCTTCAGCGTGAAGGCGGTCTGTAAGACACCGCGACACTGGGGCAGCGATGCCCGATCGATCAACCCCCGTCCCGATGGTCGGGGGTTTTTCGTTGCCCGCTTGACTTTCCCGCACCGGAAGGGGAACGGCTGAAGCCGCAAGAAGGGGCGGAAGATGCGCACAGTCCTGATCACCGGAACCGCCGGGTTCATCGGCTTTCATCTGGCAAAGGCCCTGCTGGCCGAAGGCTTCCGGGTCGTCGGCTATGACGGGATGACCGCCTATTACGACCCTGCCCTGAAACGCGCACGGCATCAGATCCTGCTGCAATCCCCCGGCTTCAGCTGCGAGGAAGGGATGCTGGAGGACATGCCCCGCCTGCAGGCGCTGGTCCGGCGCGAACGCCCTGACATCATCGTCAACCTCGCGGCCCAGGCCGGCGTGCGCTATTCGCTGGAAAATCCACGGTCCTATGTCGAAGCGAACCTGGTGGGCGCCTTCAACGTGCTGGAATGTGCCCGCGACCTTGGGGTGAGCCACCTGCTGATGGCCTCCACCTCGTCGGCTTATGGCGCCAATACCGAGATGCCCTTCGTCGAAACGCAGAAGACCGCCCATCCCCTGACGCTTTACGCCGCGACCAAGCAGGCGAACGAGGCGATGACGCATGCCTATGCGCATCTGTGGAAGCTGCCGACCACGTTGTTCCGCTTCTTCACCGTGTACGGGCCCTGGGGGCGGCCGGACATGGCGCTGTTCAAGTTCGTCAGGGCCGCGCTGGCAGGCGAGCCGATCGAGGTCTACAACCATGGCCGGATGGCGCGCGACTTCACCTATGTCACCGACCTGGTGCGCGGCATCCGCTTGCTGATCGATACCCCGCCGGTAGAGCCGGCCAGTCCCGAGGACATCCAGCCCGGCGACAGCCTCAGCCCCGTCGCGCCTTGGCGGATCGTGAACATCGGAAACTCGACCCGCGTGCCGCTGATGACGTTCATCGACGAGATAGAGCGCGCCTTGGGCTTTCCGGTTGCGAAGGAATTCAAGGAGATGCAGAAGGGCGATGTGCCGGAGACCTGGGCCGATTGCAGCCTGTTGCAACGCCTGACCGGCTATCGCCCGGAAACCGGCGTGCGCGAGGGCGTGGCAGCCTTTGTCGCCTGGTATCGCGACTATTACCAGGTCTGACCCCGACCCAGGATGCGCCCCGCGCCGCCCCCTTGTGGAAGGGGATAGGGGGTGATGAGCCTTTGCGGAGCCCCTCTCCCTCCCCCACAAGGGGGGAGGGAAGCGCCTTGCGACTTGGCCGGAGTGATCGGGTCTAGACGGACAGCGCCGTGGTGCGCACCACCGTCCGCAAGGCGAAGGAGGACTGCATCTGCCGCACCCCCGGCAGGCGCGACAGGAACTGACGGTGGATGCGGGCGAAATCCTCGGTATCCTCGGCCATGATCTTCAGCAGGTAATCCGCCGTCCCCGCCATCAGGTGGCATTCCAGCAGGTCCGGCACCCGCGCCACTTCACGCTCGAAGGCATCCAGAAGCTCCTCTGCCTGGCTTTGCAGCGTGATCTCCACGAAGACGGTGGTCATCCGGCCCATCTTCCGCGGGTCCAGCAACGCGACATAGCCGGCGATGAACCCTTCTTCCTCCAGCCGCTGCACGCGGCGATGACAGGCCGAGGGCGACAGGTTCACCGCCTCTGACAGTTCGGCGTTGGTGATGCGGCCGTCCTTTTGCAGGACGGTCAGGATGCGGCGGTCTGTGGCGTCAAGATCCATGTCGCTGGTGATTTCTTCGGTCAAAAAGGCGTCTTGCGCAGAAATCTACTGCAACCTGCCCCTTCGGTCACCCGGAAATCAAAGCATTTTCACGGCAAGAGGCGCAAAATTTCCTCACAAGCATGACAGCGGGCCGCCGTGCCACGCAGGGAGACACACAGATGAAGATCGGATGCCCGAAAGAGATCAAGCCGCAGGAATTCCGCGTGGGCATGACCCCGGATGCCGCGCGCGAGGCCATCGCCCACGGCCATGAGGTGGTGATCGAGACTGGCGCCGGGGTTGGTGCCGGTTTTTCCGATGCCGACTATCTGGCCACCGGCGCCAGGATCCTGGACACAGCGGAAGAGGTCTTTGCCACCGCCGACATGATCGTGAAGGTCAAGGAACCACAGGCAGTCGAACGCAAGCGCCTGCGCCAGGGGCAGGTGCTGTTCACCTATCTGCATCTTGCGCCCGACCCGGAACAGACCAGGGATCTGCTGGCCAGCGGCGCCACCTGCATCGCCTATGAAACCGTCACCGACGCACGCGGCGGCCTGCCGCTGCTGGCCCCGATGTCCGAGGTTGCCGGCCGTCTGGCGCCGCAGGTTGGTGCCTGGACGCTGCAAAAGGCCAATGGCGGGCGCGGGGTGCTGCTGGGCGGCGTGCCGGGCGTGGCCCCGGCGAATGTGGTGATCATCGGCGGTGGCGTCGTGGGCACGGCGGCGGCGCGGGTTGCCGTGGGCATGGGCGCACGGGTGACGGTGCTGGACCGTTCGGTTCCGCGGCTGTCCTATCTGGACGACATCTTCCACGGCAAGCTGGTGACCCAGTATTCCAGCGCCGGCGCGTTGGCCGACTTGGTGCGGACCGCCGACATGGTGATCGGCGCGGTGCTGATCCCCGGCGCGGCGGCACCGAAGCTGATCAGCCGGGCGCAGCTGTCCGAGATGAAGCCAGGCGCGGTGCTGGTGGATGTGGCCATCGACCAGGGCGGCTGCTTCGAGACCTCGCGCCCGACCACGCATCAGGATCCGATCTACGAGGTGGATGGGATCATGCACTACTGTGTGGCCAACATGCCGGGCGCGGTGGCGCGCACCTCGACCCAGGCGCTGGGCAATGCGACGCTTCCCTTCATGCTTGCACTGGCCGACAAGGGCTGGCGGCGGGCCTGTGCCGAGGACCGGCATCTGCTGAACGGGCTGAACGTGCACGCCGGCAAGCTGACCTATGAAGCCGTAGGCAAGGCACTGGGCCTGCCCACGATTTCCGGCGAAGAGGCCCTGAAACTCTGATCCAGATCACGACGGACGCCCCCGTTTCGTGCATGAATGGGGCACCGGATGAAAGGTGCCCCATGACCCTGACAGGCCAGAAACCCTCTACCCTGATTCTCTGGGCCGTTCTTGCGCTGCCCGTCCTGCCGATGATCGGCCCGCTGTTGGGCAACGATCCAGAAGCCTTCCACCACCTTTTGCGCCCGACCGGCGAATGGGCCGCACGGTTCATGATCATCGGGATGATGGCGTCGGGGCTGATGCTGTTGTTCAAGGGGAAAAGCTGGCCGCGCTGGCTGCTTCACCACCGCCGCGACATCGAGGTGGCGGCCTTCGCCTATGCCGCGCTGCACACGTTGGTCTATGTGATCGACCGTGGCAGCCTTGACCGCATCATCGACGCGCTGAAGCACACCGAGATCTGGACCGGCTGGCTTGCCTTCCTGATCTTCGTGCCGCTGGCGCTGACGTCGAACGACGCCGCGCAACGCCGGATGCATGGGGGCTGGAAGCTGCTGCAACGCGCCGCCTATCCGGCGGCGGTTCTGGTGCTGATCCACTGGGCCGCGCTGCACAACTGGGGCAGCTGGCAGCCCGCCGCCGTGCATTTCGCGCCGCTTGTCGCGCTGTGGGCCTATCGCGCATGGTACTGGTATCTGCGCGAAAGGCCCGGAAGGCCAGCTTGACCAGGCCCGCGGGGTTTGCCGCAGGCCGGTGTCCGGTGTTCAGCGCTTCTTCAGCTCGGCCAGGATTTCCTTCAGCAGGTCGTTGTCCGACGGTCCCGGGGGGGCGGCCGGGGCTGCTTCCTTCTTTGGCATCAGCCGGTTTACCGCCTTGACGATCAGGAACACCACCCAGGCCACGATAAGAAACTTGATGACCGCGTTGATGAAGCTGCCGATGGCAAACTTGGCGTCACCGATCGCAAAGCCCCAGCTCGAGAAGTCGATTCCGCCGACGATAAGCCCGATCAGCGGGTTGATCAGGTCATCGACGAGGGAGGTCACGATCGCGGTGAAGGCCGCCCCGATGACCACGCCGACGGCCAGATCCAGAACATTGCCGCGCGCAATGAAGGTCTTGAATTCGTTAAGCATTCCACGGTTCCCTTTGTTCGCCTGCCTTGACCGGCAGTCGTTCTGACTTGACGGGTGCCGAAACCCGGACCGACTATTGCACAGGACAGGCGGTTCCCAACGGGAAATTTCACCAGACCCGGTCCGATCCGGCAGGGCTGGGCTCCGCTCGTCTCATCCGGGGGCACCTGCCGCTGCCGCCCCACAGCCCAGACGCTCAGCAAGGAGTGCCGCCTTCATCGACGAGCGATCGGGCCGGCGTCATCCTTCCAGGGGGTCGCCGTTGCGCTGGACGATCAGCACCCCGTGGTTGTTGTCGTCGTCGTCATCCGTGATGACGCGCGTCGATACGCCCGGCAGCTCGCCAAAGGCGCTGGACAGCTTCTTCGGATACAGGGTGGACGGCATCGACTGGAAACCCGGGGTCGAACGCAGCACACTGGACGTGGCCTGCGTGCACATCGCCTTCGGCACGGCGCCATAGGCCTTCACCTCGCGCAGCACATGTTCGGCCACCTCGGGCGAGACATATACCTTCTGCTCGATCACGTCGTAGGTCTTGCGCGCGTGGTAGTCGATATAGAAGGCAAGGGCCTTGTCGGTCATGCCGAAATGCACGTCATTGCGTTCCGGCAGGCGGGGGTGATGCCAGGTTCCCGCCGGGTCGAAGATCACCCGCTCCGAAGCATTCACCAGGATCGCAGAATGCGCGCCCGAACCCGAGGACTTGTTGACCACCGTGTAAAGCGTGATCGACGGGGGGTCGTCCGAAACGAAGCGCGCGGCCTGCACCTGTTCCTCTGGCGCCCAGACCGGCTCGGCCCCGCAGGCCGCAAGACCGAAAAGCGCAGTCAGCGCAAGGACCAGGCGCAGCATCGGCATTCCGATGATCGCGGATCAGGAGTTCGCCAGCGCAAGGAAGACGAGGATCGCCAGCGCGATGCCAGCCACCCAGACCGACATGCGGATGAAGCCCGCGAAGGTCTTTTCCTGCTCGCGGATGTCCATCGAGCCGTGCTTGTGTTCGGCGTGGTGCTGGTCGGCCATGGTTCCCGTTCCCCTTTTCATTGGTCGTTTCCATGCCCATAGCCGATTCACCCCCGGCTGTCACGGGGGCGCAGTCGCCCCAGCCCAGGCCTGGGCATTGCAGCCTTGCCGCCGCTTGCATCAGGCCACGCGTTCCCAGGCCCAGGCGCCGGTTTCGGTCAGGCCCCGGGTGACCAGACCGCGCCGCATCAGGCAGTTCAGGTGCGCGACCGATTCCACCAAAGCCAGCGAGAACTCTGCCGCTCCGATCTCGCGCCGGAAAAGCGGCAGGAAGCAGTCGGTCGCGGTGCGCGGGGTGGCAAGGTGGTCTAGCAGACGCGCGAGCGCGCTTTCATGGTTCCCGATCATCTGCGTCAGGCGAAAGGGCAGGCCCGTGAAGGGCAGCTTGTGGCCCGGCAGGACCAGCTGGTCGTCGGACGCATGGGCCTGAAAGGCGCGGCAGCTTGCCAGCCATTCGGTCAACGGGTCTGCCTCGGGTTCGGTCGGATAGACCCCGATGTTGGCCGAGATTCCGGGCAGAAGCTGATCGCCGCCCAGCACGATGCCGTCGTCGGACCACAGCGTCGCATGGTCTGGTGCATGGCCCTGGCCAATGCGCACCGTCCAGTCGCGCCCGCCCGCGCGCAACCGCTGCCCCTCGGTCAGCCGCATGAAGCCCAATGGCATCGGATCGACGACATCGGCAAAGTTGAAGGGTCTTTCCCCGGCCCGTTTCGCAAGCTCTGTCTCTGACAGCCCGGCACGGCGGTAGAAGGTCAGCGCCTCGGGCGAAGGCCGGTCCTGCACGTCAAGGGTCAGCATCCGTGCGTAGAGCCAAGCCGTGCGGCTGGCCCAGAGCTCGGCCCCCCGGGACTGGAACCAGCCGGCAAGGCCCACATGATCCGGGTGGTGATGGGTAAGGATCAGCCTGGTCACGGGCTTGCCGGCCAGGGGGCCTGCCAGGATCCGCTGCCAGATCGCCTTCGACCGTTTGGAGGACAGGCCGGCGTCGATGATCGTCCAACCCTCGCCGTCATCCAGCGCATGGATGTTCACATGGTCCAGCGCCATCGGCAGCGGCAGGCGCAGCCACATGATTCCCGGCGCTACCTCGATGGCCTCGCCTTCGCGGGGCGGGGCGTCGAAGGGATGCAGGATAGAGTCGGTCACGCGGCCAGATCCTTGGCGCTGAGGGCATAAAGCCCCGCCGCACCTTCGCGTGTCTGCGCCAGAAGCGCCAGATGCTCGGGCAGGAGACGACGGATGAAGAAACGCGCCAGCGGTTCGCGGGCAGGGTCGGCCAGCGTCGCTGCAAGATGCGCATCCGCCCCCAGTACCAGGGCAAAGCCGTGCAGATAGGGTACCGCTCCGGCGAAACGGTCGTTCGAAGCCTGCTGGACCAGCGCCCCGGTTGCCCAGCGGAGCGCATCCGCCGCTTGCCGGACCTCGCCCGCCAGATCGGGCAGCGTGTTCCGCGCGACCTCGGCTCTTTGCTGCACCTCGTCGATCAGCCGGAAGGCGGCATCGCCGCCATCGGCCAGCTTGCGCCCCACAAGGTCCATCGCCTGGATGCCGTTCGTCCCCTCGTAGATCGGGGTGATCCGCGCATCGCGCAGGAACTGCGCCGCGCCGGTTGCCTCGACATAGCCCATGCCGCCGTGAACCTGAATACCCAGCGAGGCGACCTCGCAGCCGATATCGGTGCCGAACGCCTTGGCGACGGGCGTAAGCAGCGCCGCGCGCGCCTGCCAGTGCGCCTCGCCCGTGGCGGTGGCCATGTCAATGGCGACGGCGCAGGCCAGCGCGATCGCGCGTGCGGCAAAGACCTTTGCCCGCATCGTGGCCAGCATCCGGCGCACGTCGGCGTGGTCCAGGATCGGCCCGTCCTTTGCCAGGGGCGTTGCCCCCTGATGCCGGTCGGTCGCATGGGCAAGCGCCTGCTGCAAGGCCGCCTCGGCCAGCCCGACGCCCTGCACTGCGACCGACAGGCGGGCGTTGTTCATCATGGTAAACATTGCCGCCATGCCCCTGTGCGGACCACCCACCAGCCAGCCCCTGGCACGGTCATACTGCATCACGCAGGTCGGACTGCCATGGATTCCCAGCTTGTGTTCCAGGCTGACCACGCGCAGAGCATTGCGCGGGCCGGGATTGCCGGCGGCGTCGGGAAGGAATTTCGGCACCATGAACAGGCTGATGCCCTTCGTTCCTTCTGTCGCATCCGGCAGGCGGGCCAGCACCAGATGGCAGACGTTCGACACCAGATCGCTGTCGCCCCACGTGATGTAGATCTTCTGCCCGCTGATCGCATAGGTTCCGTCGCCCAGAGGTTCCGCCCTTGTCCGCAAGGCGCCCACATCGGTGCCTGCCTGCGGTTCCGTCAGGTTCATCGTGCCCGACCATTCGCCCGAGATCAGCTTCGGCAGATAAAGCGCCTTCAGTTCGTCGCTTGCATGATGTTCCAGCGCCTCGATCTGGCCCTTGGACAGCACGGGCTTCAGATGCAGCGCAAGGCAGGCGCCCGACATCATGTCGTCCACCGCCGTCGCCAGCGCGATCGGCAGCCCCATCCCGCCAAAGTCGGGGCTGGCCGCCATACCGACCCAGCCGCCTTCCGCCAGGGCCCGATACCCCTCGGCGAAGCCGGGCGTTGAGACAACCGCCCCGTTTTCCAGCCGTGCGGGATGCAGGTCTCCGGCCCGGTTCAGCGGGGCGAGAACATCCGTGGCAATCCGCCCGGCCTCGGTCAAGATTGCCTGCACCATGTCCGGCGTTGCCTCGGCAAAGCGCGCGGTCGCGGCGACCCGGGAAAAGCCCACGACGTGGTCCAGGATGAAGCGGATGTCCCTGACCGGGGCGCGATAGGGCATGTGATCCTCCGTCGGACGGCTTGGCAAGGCAGAGGGGCTGGCTTATGGACGGCCCAGGGCCGCACGCTAAGCCATTCCCTTCGCCCTTCAAGCCGGACGCTGCGTCAGAACCATGACCGAGATCCTCGCCCCCGACGATGCCGGAATCGCCCGGGCGGCAAGCCTGCTGGCAGCCGGAGAGCTTGTCGCCTTCCCGACCGAGACGGTCTATGGTCTGGGCGGCGATGCGCGTTCCGACCTGGCCGTGGCTCGGATCTTCGAGGCAAAGGGGCGCCCCAGCTTCAACCCGCTGATCGTGCATCTGCCCGATCTTGCCGCGGTGGAACGCGTGGCCGAGATCAGCGCACGGGCGCGCGATCTGGCCAGGGCCTTCTGGCCGGGGCCCCTGACGCTGGTCCTGCCTCTGCGCCACGGTGCGGTTTCGCCTCTGGTCTCCGCGGGCCTTCCGACCGTGGCGGTGCGGGTGCCGGCCCATCCGCTGGCGCAGCGCCTGTTGCGCGCCTTTGGCGGGCCGGTCGCGGCACCTTCGGCCAACCCTTCGGGCCGCGTTTCGCCCACAAGGGCCGATCATGTGCTTGACGGGCTGTCTGGCCGCATTGCTGCCGTGCTGGACGGCGGCCCCTGCGCCGTTGGGTTGGAATCGACGATCCTTCTGCCCGACCCCGACCCTGTCCTTCTTCGCCCTGGCGGCCTGCCGGTCGAGGCCCTGGAGGCAGCATTGGGCGTCCCCGTTGCCATCGGCGGCGATGCGGGCAAGCCGATGTCGCCGGGCCAGCTTGCATCGCACTATGCCCCCGATGCGGCGCTGCGGCTGAACGCGACCGAAGCACAGCCGGGTGAGGTTCTGGTCGGCTTCGGCCCGGTCAGGGGCCAGCTCACCCTGTCCGAGACCGGCGATCTGGTGCAGGCGGCAGCGCGGCTGTTTCATGCCCTGCGCGAGGCCGACCGGCTTGCCGGCCCCGGCGGGCGTATCGCCTTTGCCCCGATACCTGAAACCGGCCTTGGCCGCGCAATCAATGATCGCCTGCGCCGGGCCGCGGCACCAAGGGGCTGAGCGCACGCGCCGACACTGCAACTGCGCCGGGCTTTCCCCTCTTGGCGTGCGTTCGCAGTTGCTGCAAGACTTGTGGCGTTATGATGCGCAGGAAATGCGCAGAGGCATGATGTAATTTGCCGTAACATTACTATGTGATGCCGACACCATTGGCGGAGGATTCCATGGCCGATTTCGAGACGCAGATCAGGGAAAGCCAGGCGCAGGTTGCCGAAGCGCAGGCGAAGATCTCTGCCATAACCAGCCGGATTGAGGCGGCCCGGTCGAAGCTGGACCAGGGAATCAGCCTGGACGTGGAGAATGCAACGCTGGAAGACGTGCACAAGCACACCGAACTGATGAACGCCAACATCGCCGAGCTGATTATGGGGCTGGACGACGTGACTGCCGGATTTTCCAGGGAATTCAGCGAGATGCGGTCGAAAACCGGGCTTGAGAGCTTTATCGGCATCTTCGCTCCGGCCAAGGCGGAATCGATGCGGCAGGAGCGGATGCGGGCGGCAACGATCGATGACAAGTTGCAGGATCTGATCTCCAAGTCGGACGTGATCGTGAAGCTGTTGCAGGGCCAGTTGGACCTGCTGAACACCCAGAAGGCGCGGGTAGAGGCGAATCTGGCCTCGACGCTGAGTGATCGCGAGGAAACCGTGGCGGCCCTGGAGGCGGTGCGGGCCGAGATCGCGGCGATGGATCCGAAGATCATCGAGCTGGAGAACCGGATTGCCGTCGAACAGGACGCGGCGGCACGGACGAAGCTGGAGACGGAGCTGGCGACGCTGAACGCGAAATACAACGCTCTGGTGCAGGACGAGCAGGTGAAGCTGGCGAAGTCGCAGACGCTGGAGCGGTATATCGAGAAGGGCAAGACCTGGGTTGACAGCTTGCAGAACCAGGCGGCGACGCAGCTGGTGCTGATCAACAAGCTGCAGACGGATACGAAGCAGCGGGTGGTGCTGTATGATGCGCTGACCTCCAGCTTGAAGACGGCGCAGCAGCAGGACGTGGCGCACCGGATCAACGAGATCGGGGTGAAGACCGACCAGGAGGCCCAGACCGCGATGGCGGCGATCGGGGCGGCGACGAACGACAAGATGGCCGACATGCTGGAAGCGCATGAGGGGCACATGGTGTTCGCGCGGCAGATCCTGGAGCAGAAGGCGAAGGCGGATGAACGCTTTGCGCGCAGGTTCGCGGCGATTGTCGAGAAACACGACAAGAACGCGTATGGAGAGTAGGGGCGCGGCATCATGGTCCTGCCCGTTCCTGTCCGTCCTGCCATGACCGCCTGGTCGCCGGTCGAGCATCAGAACTCCGGCCTGCACGCTGCGCCTCCCTCCCCCACGGGGGGGAGGGGTTGCACTGGCTGCACCTTGGCGCCAGGCGACGGGTCCGCTCATGCCTGACCCCACCGTCAAGGACGTCCTTACCTCGGACCATCACGAGCTGTACGACACGCTTACAGCGCGGCGCTATTTCGCCAAGTTCGGCACGATCACGGGGCATCTGGGCCGGGTGGCGGCGGAGTTGGAGAATGAGGGGAAGCTGACGCGGACCGAGGCGCGGGTGCTGGGGCGGTATCTCATGGCGGTGGCGGGGACTTTCCGGGCGCTGTCGAACAAGTACCTGATGACAGGGCGGGGCGAGGGCGCCCCCAGGCTCACCATCGACCGGCATGAGAGCGGCTTTCCGGTGGCGCAGGAACTGATGATCATGGCGGTCGATGCCCAACAGGCCGCTAAGCATCTGGCGGGCATGCCTTCGGAGGCCGAGCTGAAGGACCGGATGATCCGGCAGATCGTGGGGGATTTGACCATCCCCACGGCGCTGCAATTCGCGCTGTCGCAGCGGTATTACTACGAGGCGCTGCTGGCGGGCGGCATCTTCTGGGCGCGGAACGACCCGGATGCGCAGTGGATCCGGGATCTTGGCGAGCGGCGGCACTTTCTGGTGCACTGGGCGGTCTGGGATACTCAGGCCAACCTGCCGGTGGTCTATCTGATGGATCTCGAGGATTCCGGCCGCAAGCCCCTGCCGACCGATGCCTACCGTTGGCCGCAGGCGCAGGCGGCGCTGATGGCGCAGTCGGTGGGCGGGCTGAAGCTTTTGACGATTGCCACGGGCTTCGACAAGGATTTCGACGACCTGCACCCGAAACGGCTGCGGCGGATCATCCTGGGGCCGATGTATTCGGCCAGTTTCACTCTGCAATCCGGCCCGATCTCGATGGTCCTGCAAGGGGCGAAGGCGCCGGAGGGCGAGGACTGGGCGCTGGTCTGGACGGTGGAGGATCTGGTCAGCGACCGCGAGGAGGCGGTGAAGGACGGGTGGTTTTCCTCGTCGCTGCGGCAGGTCTACAGGCTTGACCCGATCGCCGGGGCGGAGATCGGGGCCACGCGGCAGGACCGGATGATCATCCTGCCGGAACGGCCCTATCAGGTGCTGGTCGAGCAGAACCCGGCGGGGCTGCGCGGCTACAGAAAGTTCGTCGTGGGTGCCGGGGGGCGGCTCATTCCGACGTTGTGACCTGGGGCGGCTCCAGGGGCGCTGCCCCGGACCCCGGAGTATTTCTGAAGAGGGCAAATCCGGCCGGTCTTGCTCTTTTTCCAAATACTCCCGCCGGAGGCGAACGGTGGGGCGAGGGTTCTCGGTGGAGGAATTGATGAGCACGCGCGACACGATGGAGCTGAAGGAAGCGACGATCCGGGCGCAGTATGAGGCGGCCTTGGGGATGGTCTTCGGCTTCGATCATGCGCCGCGGCTGGCGAAGCCCTTGGTTCAGGCGGTTCAGGTGGAGCGGTCTCCGGGGGTTGGCACGCGGCCCACGTTCCGCTCGACCGTGCCGGGAATGGCGGCGCGGACGACGGCCAGGCCCGGGGGGGTGCGCCTGGCGGAGCGGATCGAGGGGCTGGGGGATGGGCTGGTCTCGCCCGTGCAGGCGGCGGTGCTGAACGCGCTGCGGCGGGCGCTGGCGATTGCGCTGGCGATGGGGGAGACGTTCTCGGCGCAGTCTGGTCTGGCGGAACTGAAGAAGGCGAACCTGGAGGGGCGGGTGCCGGATGCCCGGCGGGCGGAGTTCGGGGAATTGTTGCAGGGCGAGGCGCTGGTGGTGCTGTTCACCTTCGCCAATGCGCTGGCCTATCTGATCGCGCCGAATGTCGGGCCGGGGACGGTGGAGCTGGGCGAGGTGGAGGAGGTGTTGACCGATAACGCTCCCCTCGCCTTGCAAGGCGCGCTGTGGGAGCTGGATCAGGACATCGGGGCGCTGGCGACGGATGACGCGAAGCTGGTGGCGGTGGTGTCGGCCTTTGCCGAGGCGCTGATGAAGAAGGTGCAGATCCGGGCGGAGAATGGGGCTCGGGTGTCGGTGTTTACTGGGGCCTCGTGGAAGGTCGAGGCGGACGGGCTGACCATCGCGGGGTTCAAGCCGGCGAAGGCGGCGAAGGGCGGCATGATCGCCATGGCCTTCAAGCAGCCGCATGAGGTGGTTGGGAACCACATCGCGAAGTATCAGTCCATGCGGCTGGCCAAGATGCTGATGGCCTATGACTTCGAGCGTCGGCTGAACCCGTTTGCGGAACTGGGCGGGTTCATCTTCACCTTCATGGGGGATGGCAGGCCGGGGACGGGGAAGACGACCCTCATTCAAATGATGGCGGGACTTCTGAACGATTACTGCAAGGTGGCGGGCTATCCGTTCCGCTACCAGAACTTCTCCATCGACCAGATCGACAGCTATCAGGGCAAGTCGGGGCAGAACGCCAAGGCCTTCATCGATGCGATCCTCGACCCTTCGGTCATCGGCTTCGGCACCATCGACGACATCGACCAGGTGGCCGGCAAACGGGGCGACCGGCAGTCCAGCGCGGGGCAACAGGAGGTGACGGCGGTCTTCATGCAGGCCTTTGCGGGCGCAGGGACGGTGGTGCGGGGGAACTGCACCTTCGGGATGTTCAGTAATTACCCGGAGAACGTGGACGACGCCCTGCGGCAAAGGGCCGGGGCACGGTTCCTGGTGGACGGGCCGCAGACGAAGGAGGATTACATCGACATCCTCTCGCTTCTCTTGGGGAAGAACCATTCCATCCCCGTTGGGGACCATCAGTTGTTCGCTGCGCAGGAGATCAGGAAGGCCGTCGCCGCCAGCTTCGAGGGGCATTCGAAGCCGCAGGAAGAGGGCTTGATGAGGGTGTGGGAGAAGGTGTCGGCCGAGATCGGGAAGCTGGATACGCTGGCGAAGATCGGGGCCTATCTGAAGGCGATCCAGCAGGCGGATGAGCGGTTCACGGGCCGGGCGATCAAGAACATCACCGATGCGGTGAAGGTCCGGGCGATGGACTTCGAGCTGCCGGACGAGTGGATGGAGGAGCCGGACCTGTTCCTCTTCAAGCCCTATGACGAGAAGCTGGCGATGATCCGGGGCCTGATGACGCCGATCACGGTGGAGATGGTGATCCAGGAGATCAACCGCTACGCCGACAGCGAGTTCCGCTATGCCGACAAGTCGGACGAGGTGGCCATCGAGGCGATGGTGCGCGAGTTCGGTCGGACGGAAGAGGCGAAGCGGCGGTATCTGGAGGGCAAGGGGTGAAGGTATGCCATTGAGTTTGACGGCGCTTGACGAGGTCATCAATGCTCGGGTTTCGCTGCATGGAGGAGGCAGGGGGGCACCAGCAAAGCTTGGCGATGGCACCAGAGAGGGGCTAGCACTAAACAAGGCGTGCATAGTTCTGCTATCGGCTGCATTGCAGTCGTACGTTGAGGATGTCTTTCTGGAATGCTCCTTCAAAGCATTTGGCAGAACGCTTGTTAATGACGAACTGAAGAATTATCGCGCGACTTGGAGCAGATGGGGCAATCCCAACCCAAACAACATTACCACCCTATTTCGGCGGCTTGGTGTCGATGACGTATTGGAAGGTCTTAAGTGGCAGAAGCAGTCTACGCTGCAACTCAAGAACACTCTCGATGCAATCAATCAGGTCCGAAACTGCATCGCACACGGCTCCGACATAAAGGTCGACAAGAAGGATTTTCCCTTGCATTTGGCAAGAATCCGAAGGTGGAGGAATACTTGTGACCAGTTTGGTGCACGTTTTGGCGACCACGCTAAAGCAAAGATAAAATGAAACGCCTAATCCAGCGCGGCTTCAAGTTCGGAAACCCGATCGAGGTCTCCTCCCCGGCCCCCCACCCCCAGCCCTTCCCCACGAGGGGGAGGGGAGGCGCTTCTTTTGTTGGGGTGGACGCTGGCGGTTGGTGGTTTGGTGCTCCCTCCCCCTTGTGGGGAGGGTTGGGGTGGGGGGCCTTGGGCATGGGGCGCAAAGCATGACCGGCATTCACCCGATCACCCGCCAAAGGGCGCGGAAGCTGCGGGCGGAGATGACGCCGCAGGAGCGGAAGGTCTGGGCCAAGCTGCGGGAGTTGAACCGGATGCTGGGGCTGCATTTCCGGCGGCAGGCTCCGATCGGGCCGTTCATTGCGGATTTCGCCGATCTGGGACGGCGGGTGGTGATCGAGATTGATGGGGGCGGGCATGGTGGGGAGCGCGACCAGCGGCGGGATGAGTGGTTGGCTTCGCAGGGGTTTCAGGTGGTGCGGTTCTGGAATTCGGAGGTGTCGGGGAATATCGAGGGGGTGATGCAAGTGATCTTCGATGCGGTGAGCGGTGAGGATTTGGCTGAAGGCGTGCCCCCCACCCCCATCCCCTCCCCACGAGGGGGAGGAGAGGCACTTGGGGTTGGCGGTGTGCGTTATAGGCTGGCGGAGTCGCATTTGGCTGACGCCCCCCCACCCCAGCCCCCCCCCACGCGGGGGGAGGGAGGCGCTTCCGAAGATGCGTTGAGCGGGGCGGTTGAGGCGGGATCCTCCCCTCCCCCCTGTGGGGAGGGGAGGGGGGTGGGGGGCTCGCCGGCAGCCGAGAGCGCAAGCGGAGGAAGGACATGAAACGCCTCATCCAACGTGGCCTGATGTTCGGGAACCTGATCGAGGTTTCCTCCCCGGCCCTTGTCGAACGCTACAACCGGGCGCTCAGGCATCTGACCGGCAAGACCACGAAGCTGAACGATTTCCACATCGACCTCTCCGGCTATTCGCCCGAGATCGGGGATGAGCTGGGGGACCACCTCTACCTCAACCCCAACGGGGCGAACCGGCAGTTCATCCTGCTGACCACGGCGCAGAAGGATGCGCCTTTGCTCAACATCAAGTTCTCCACCAGCCGGGGGATCCTGACGCAGTTCATCGAGAAGAACGAGGCGCAGCTTTTTGCGCTGACCGCGCGGGACGCGGTGGCGGGGGAGTTGCAGAACTCGGTCTACGCCTTCGACACGCCGGCGAAGCTGTTCGACATCCGGCAGGTGACGGTCGAGGCGGATACGATCGGCGGGCATGTGGCGGATGCGGGGAAGCTCGCGAAGCTGATCGAACGCTTCCGGCAGGAACCCGACGGCTGGCGCGACGATGTGCTGGTGGCCGAGATGATCGGGCTGGCGAAGAAGACGGGCGACGTGACGCGGGTGCCGATCTCGCTTCCGGCGATGACGTTCCAGCAGTCGAACTTCTGGACCAGCCATTTCGGCGGGATCTACGTCTTTCAGGGGGTGCGCTATCCGGCGGCGATATCCTCGCTGGACTGGCGCAGCCTGGGCGAGGTGCCGATCGCGCAGGTGATGGACCTGACGCACCGCAACCAGATCGCCGACTGGCTGGAGCGCAATGGGCTGGTGGAACCCATCGTGCAGGCGCGGGGGGCGGATGCGGCGGCGATCCTGCGGCAGAAGATGGATTTCATCCTGGTCGATGCCGCCGACCGGCTGGGAATCGAGGTGGGCGATGCCCGGCGGACGGAACTGCGCAAGGTGGCCTACAAGCTGGGCACCGCGCTGCCGGAGGAGTTCCTGGGGCTCGCGGCCCTGTTGCGCTGGGTCGAGGCCGGGGGGCCCTGGCCGAAGATCACCTCGGAGCATCCGGCCTATTTCTACACACTGCGCGGCAAGGGGCCGGACCGAGACCTGGTGAACATGCTTCTGTCGGAACTCTCGCCCATGGACGTGCGGCAGATGTTCATTGTCCACAAGGAGCTGTTCTACGCTCAGTATGCCACCTGGTCCGAGGCCAAGAAGACCTATGTGGCGGATTTCCTGGCGCGGGAGTATCAGGTGGACCGCGAGGGCGCGCGCACCGCGCTGTTCGGGCCGGAGCCGAGCATGGACGAATTGCACCGCCCGCAGATGGCCGAGGGGCCGAGGCCGGTGCGGCCGCCCGTGGTGGGGCCCTGGGGCAGAACCGGAGGGCAGCGATGATCGGTTTCCTGCGTGCTATCCTGATCTGGGCCGTGGTCGGGGCGGTGGCCTATTTCATCCTGCGGACCTATGCGCGTTCATTGCGGCGCGAGGCGCTGGAAAAGGAATGGGATGCCTCTCCGCAGGGCGACGATGCGGCGCGCAAGGCGTTCATCGAAAAGGGCATGGCCGATTACGAAGGCAGCCTGCGCAACCGCCTTCTGGTCATCATCTTCGTCCTGCCTTTCATCGTGATCGCCCTTCTTCTATATCTGATGAACTACGCATGAGGCCGCGATGCGCTACGTGAAATGGGCCTTCTGGTCCACGCTTGCCCTGGTCGTGGGGTTGTTCCTGCACTACACGCTGCCACAGCATGATGTGGTGCGCGTCGTCGGAACCTATCAGGAACGCCAGGATCTGAACGACTGGACGCGCATCTTCTGGGCGTCGCCCGACGACCAGTCGGGCACGCTGACGAACCGCGATGTGCAGTTCATCCAGACCATCCAGCCCAACGGCAAGCCGATGGTCTACCGCAACGAGGATACTGGCTGGAACTGGCCGCCCTATTTCAAGTTCGACACCGCCAGCCTGCAGACCGAGGCCGATGACCTGAAATCGACCGCCGAGGCCCCGAAATGGGTGGTGATCACCCATTACGGCTGGCGAAACGAACTGATCTCGATCTTTCCCAATGCAGTGGGCATCCGCCCGGTCGATGGGCCGGATGTGACCATCATCCCGTGGTTCAACATCTTTTTCTTCGCGTTCCTGCTGTTCCTGGCCGTGCTGTTCCGCAGGATGTGGCTGCAATTCCGCGAACGGATGGTGGACCCCGCCCTGGCCGAGGTCGGCGAGACGCTGGATGCGGCAAGCGCGCGGGTCGATGCCGCCCGGAAGGAAGCGCGCGGTTTCTTCGGGCGGATCCGGGCCTGGCTGAACACCTGGCGCGCCAGGAAATAGGGCGGCCGGCACTTTGACGCCTGCTGCCTGCGACCGCCTGCTTCCGGCCCAGGATCGTGCCCGCGCTGCCAGAGACGGCATCAGGAATCGGGCGCTTGCCGGACTGCCCCAAGATTTGGCACAGCCGTAGCTGCCGGACCGCCGAAGCAGCCGTAACGAGTGAAACGGGCGACACGGCCTGCACCCGCAGCATCGGCTGCCGGTCGGCAGCCACGACATCGGAGGCATGCCTTGCGGGCCAACGGCCCGGGGCCCCAGGGGTGACAAGCTATGGCAGGGTGCGCGGCAGGGTTGCGGGCTTTCCGTCCCAGGTGCCGCTGATGCTCCACGCCTCGTCGCGCGTTCGATAAAGATAGACGATCTCGCCCGAGTGATGCCCGCTGACCGAAAGGGTCAGGGTCAGACCGTCCCGGTCCTCGCCGGTGGCGATTTCGACACCCTTCCCGCTGACGGTCAGTTCGGGCCAGAAGCGGCACTCGCGAAACGCATAGTTGGTGCCGGAATAGGTTGCGGTCGCGCTGAGGGTGCCGCCAAGGTCGCATCCCACGGTCAGCGGCTGCATGCCGTCCCAGTTGTTCAGGGCGCTGTTTAGGTAAAGCTCTGTCTCCACGGCCTGGGCGACGGCTACGGGGTCGGCCATCGCGGCCGGGTCGGTCAGTGTCAGGGGCAAATAGTCGCCGATCAGATCCTGTTCGCACTGCTGCTCGTGTGCCACGGGAAGGATACCGTCGATGATCAGATCCTGGACGATGGCATCGGGGCAGGCGATCCCCCGCCCCCAGATCACATGCGGGCCGCCCGACATGAACACCCCATAGGCATTGCGGGCATTGTCCAGAACGGCCCGCGCCATGGAAATCGGCGTGATCGGGTCGGAATCGCTGTTCAGCACCAGGGTCGGATAGTCGCCGCCGGCAAAGGGTGGCGGACGCACCGACGGGCCCTGATGTGGCCAGTAGGCACAGGCAAGGCGCTCCATGAAGAATGACCGGATCAGCCGCGGCGCGCTGGGCGCGAAATCTGCCGCCTCGGCCATGATGGCGTCGGCACGTTCGTCCGGGGTCTTGCCGGGACCGCTGTCGTAATCGGTGCAGGTGATGGCGTAGAACGCAGCCGAATACCATCCCGCATCCGCGATCCCGGTCTCGGTTTCGGGATCGACGTACATGCTGGCATAGCCCAGGTGCAGCAGCGGCACCGGATTGCCGCGCCCCATGGCCGCAAGGGCGCGCAGAAAGTCGGCCCGGCCCCTGGGCGAATAGAGGGCATAGAAGGCGCTGGCTTCGAAGATGCCCGAGGTGATCCGCCGATCCTCGACCCGCCCGTCGGCCCGGACGAACCGCACGGGGATCGGGCCCTTGGCCAGCCGCGCGGCGATGCTGTCATAGACCTCTGCCGCAGTGTTGCCCATCTCGCCGCGCATGTCCTCGGCGCATTCGGCGATGCGGTCACAAGCAGCCAGGGTTCGCGCCAGGATCGTCTCGGCCGCCAGCGTGTAGTTGCGGTAGAAGCCGCGGGCATCAAGGTTCAGGTCCACGACCCCGTCCAGAACGACACCGCGCACGGCATCGGGAAACTGCGCGGCATAGGCCTGGACGAATTGCGTTCCATAGCTTTCGCCGTAAAGCCAGACCTTCGGTGCCCCGATCTTCTGGCGAAAGGCCTCGCTGTCGCGGATGGCCTGGTCGGAACTGACGAAGGGCAGCAGGTCGTCGCGTCCGATTTCCCGGGTGCAATCGGCAACATAGGTGCGTGCAGCCGCCATGGCGCCCTCAGGATCTCTGACCGAGACGGGGGCTGCATCGTAGATCGCCTGGGCGACCGGACAGGAAAGTCCGTGATCGGGGCCCGTGCCGCGCTGGTCGACAAAGACGACGTCCATGTATTGCGTCAGGTCGGCGTCGAAGGACGCAAGGTAGCTTTCTGCCGAGGCCAACCCCGACGCGCCCGGCCCGCCGACGAAATAGAACAGGATTCCGCGGCTTTCGATACTGGCGAAGGACAGGGCAAAGGTGATGTCGATGGTGCGCGCACCGTCGTTCGCCATGTGGTCCAGCGGCAGCGTCAGCGTCGTGCAGGACAGGGTGGACATCTCGCAGGGGAAAAGCTCCAGCCCCGCGGTCGCTTCGAACAGCGAGACCTCGGCCGCAGCCGGGTTGGCGAAAAGGGCTGCGGCAAGGGCGAGGCGGCGCATGGGAACCTGTCAGAGGGCAAGTGCGGCAAGGCGGTCGTAATGCGGCATCGCCTGATCGGCGAGGCGTCGGAAGGCGGCGGGCAGGTCGGGCAGGGCGCCCTCGGGCGGCTCGAACCCGGTCGAGCGGTGGACCGCGCCATACCAGTGCGGGGCCCAGACACCGTCCTGCGGCTTGGGTCCGGCGGGCCACGACAGCATGGCCGGGTCGAAGGGCAGGTCCAGTGCAGCGCACAGCCGTGTCAGCGCCGCGCGCGGGTCGGCGCGGATTGCCTCGGCGCTGATCACGGGCGGGGCGGTTCCGGTCAGGTCGGCCACAAGGTCGAACAGTTCGGCCTGCTGGACAACGCCCAGATCAGCCAGCGTCGGCGCCTCGCGCTTGCGGGCATAGCTGGCGATGACCTGGGCAGGATGGCGGATCAGGAAGGCATTGGTCAGCTTCTTCAGGAAGCCGCGATCGAAGGTCGGGATCAGGTGCAGCGTCATGTGCTTCTGATACCAGTGCGGCTTGCCGTCCGGGTTGGGGCCGGTCAGGAACGCGGCCACCCTGGCCGGGTCGGTCGGCTGGCTGGCGATCACTGCATCGCGCATGGGATGGTCGATGCCGGTGGCCGCCAGATAGGCGGCGTAGAAGGGTTCATCCGTCGCCGCGCAGTCGGCCCTTGAAGCGAAGCTATACATCAGCGCGGTCGAAAGGTTCCGCGGGCCTGACCACATGGCAATCTTCATCGGGTGGTCTTCATGGCAGACGTTTGGCGGCTTGCGCATCCAGCGCGGCGTTCAGGGCATCCGGCGCCCAGCGCGCGGCCAGCGCCTCGGCCAGAAGCGCCGCCTGCGATTTGGGCGCCAGCCCGCCGAGGGGCGGGTCGCGGTCGAGGTTGGTGGGAAAGCTGTAGCCTTCGGCGCAGGCGGCGATGGCATTGGCGATCTGCGCCGCAGTCATGCTGCCTTCGGCCTGTGCGGCCAGCAACACGGGATAGAGGGCCTTGCACATTGCCGTCCGGTCGATCGCTTCCATCGCCCTGCCATAGGCAGAGGAAACCTGGAAGAGGTTCACCATCCGCTTGACATCCGCCGTCCGGTTGCTGCCTGCGGCGTGGAACAAAGCCGGAGAGAAGAACAGCATGTCGCCCTTCCTCAGCGGCAGCTGCACGGCATGGGCGTCGAAATAGGCGCGGAACCCTGGCTGAGAGGTCGCAAGGTAGCCCGGCGCATATTTTTGGCTGTGCGGCAGCAGCAGCGTCGGCCCGGCCTCGATCGGCGCGTCCACATGGGCGATGGCGCCTTGCAGGGTCAGCATGGGGCTGAAACGGTGGACATGGGCGGGATAGGCCGCCACCGCCTCGGCAGTCTGGAAGCCCAGATGATAGTCACGGTGTGGCGACTGCGCCGCGCCGCCGGGGTTCACCACATTGAGTTGGGCAGTCATCTGGTAGAACGGGCCCAGCCAGGCCCGGCTGACCAGGGCCAGGAAGGGGTTGGCGTAGTAACGCGCGAAATTCGCCGGGTCGGCCAGACAGTGCTTTTCCAGGCTGTTCCAGATCCGGTCGTTGGCGCCGGGCTTGGCAAAATGGTCACCGCCGCCTGTGCCATCGCGGTTCTGCCGGTCGATGAGGCCGCGGAACAGGTCGGATGCCGCATCCAGCATCGCATGATCAGGCTCTGCCCCTGAAAGCACGATCACTCCGGGACCGTTCGCCAGGGCCTCGGCCCATTCGGCAGCCAGTTGCCGGGCAAGGGCGGGGTCCACGATCCGGGGCAGAAGGGCGGGGCAGTCGTAGATCAGCACATCCTTTTCCACTGCCGCAGCCAGCGGCCAGTCGGCCTTGTCCGTGCCGACCGCGCAAAGGGCGGCAAGGTCGGCCACATCGCAATCCTCGGCCCGGAAATAGACCTTCCGTTCCAGAAGCCGTGCCCGATCTGTCACTTGCATGTCATCCCCCCTCATGCGCCGACCAGCGCCTTGTAAAGCCCGCGGATACGTTCGGTCACCGGGCCCATCTGCCCCGTGCCGATGACCCGGCCGTCGATCATGCCCACCGGTGTCTGCGCGCCGAAGGTGCCGGTCAGGAAGGCCTCGTCCGCGCTGTAGGTTTCGACCAGACTGAAGTTCCGTTCCCGCGCCACGATCCCGTTGGCGCGGGCCAGGTCCAGCACCTTCTGTCGCGTGATGCCGTTCATGCAGTAGTCGCCGGTCGAGGTCCAAAGCTCGCCCTTGCGCACGATGAAGAAGTTGCAGGCGTTGGTAGTGTTCACGAAACCATGCACGTCCAGCATGAGGGCCTCGTCCGCGCCGGCCTTCTGGGCGGCGATGCAGGCAAGGATGCAGTTCAGCTTGGAATGGCTGTTCAGCTTCGGATCCTGGGTCATCGGCAGGCCGCGCAGATGCGGCACGGTGGCAAGGGTGATGGGGCGCGGCAGTTTCGGCCGGGAATGTTCCATGATGATCACCATGGTCGGCCCCTGCTGCGAAAGGCGAGGGTGCTGGAAGGGGCGGGTCTTTACCCCGCGCGTCACCATCAGGCGGCAATGCGCGTCGGTCACCATGCCGTTTGCAGCTTGCGTCTCCAGCACTGCGTCGATCACTTGCTGCTTCGTGCGGCCGATGTCCAGGTCGATGGCCCTGGCTGCCTCGAACAGACGGTCCACATGTTCGTCGATGAAGGCCCAGCGGTTGTTGTAGAGCCGGATACCCTCCCACACCCCGTCGCCCAGCATGAAGCCGGAATCGTAGACGCTGACCACCGCCTGCGCCTTTGGCTTCAACGCACCATCCACCCAGATCAGGATGCTTTCGTTCCGGGCATCCTCTTCCGCCTGGTGGGTCGAGACATGGTCGGTCATGACGGCTGGCCTTTCGTTCTGGCGGCCACGCTAGGGGCAGGGTTGGCGCGAGGCAACAGGCAGTTGAGGGGCCCGAGGCTGATGGCCAGCGGGATCAGCCGTCGTGCAGCGTATGCAGCCAGGGCAGGGCGCGTGTCGTCAGAAGATCAAGTGCAAGGGCCAGCCGGGCAGGGTCGTCCAGCACATCGACAAAGGCCAGCGTGCCGGGATCGTGCGGATGATCCGCGGCGAAATGCCATAGCGTCAGGTCTTCGTCCTCGGGCCAGTCGGGATGGTCGGGCGGGCTGCCGGCGGGGGTAAGGAACCGCAGCACGATCTGCGCCTCCCAGCCATAGCGGTTGCGCTGCACATGGACGGCCGACCGGCCATGCGGCGAGATCCTGGTGAAGGTCGTACCCTTCAGCGCATAACCCAGCGGCGAGAGCCTGTCGCCAAGCGCTGTCAGGATCGCGGCGAAGGCTGCTTCACGGCGTTCCGGGAACGCCGGGTCATGCGCGGCGGTGTGCTTGCGGGCGGCGAGGTCTTCGTCCTGCATTTTTGAAGCCTAGCCCTCTGTAGCCGCGGGCGCAATGGAGCGGTCCCAGCCGATACCAGCGCGTTCCGCTACCAGCGCGTTCCGCGCGGGGCCGGTGTCGTTCCCCTGCGCGCCGGGGGCGCGCAACCGGGCCGGGCATCGGGGGCGGTTCGCCCCCCGAACCCCCTGACAGTATTTGCGCAAGGAACAAGTCCATGCCTCAGTCGGGTCATTTGACCCCGCTCGTCCTGGCGATGAAATCGGTCAGGCAGGGCACATGGCACTCTGGCCCCGATCCGCCATGGGCCATGGCCGAAGGGAAGATGTTCTTGGCGGTGCTGACCATGCCGGTGGCAACCGTGGCGGCATTGGCCATGCTTTTCGCGTCGTGCAGATCCTTGCAGGCCTTTGTCAGGGCGAAGTGGTCCGCCGCGCGATTGCCTGCCAGCGCGCAACCCACGAAGGTCTGGTAGAAGCCTTAGTCCATCCGGTCGCCGCGGATCACGCTGTCGAATGTGATGGTCAAGATGCCGACCTTGTCGGCCAGCGCCAGCGCCCCGGTATGGATTGCGGCATGGTCGAGCATCAGGAAGCGGTTCAGAAGCCCTTTCCGGTGGCGATCGGCCATGCAGTCGAGCGTGTCGGCCCAGGCATCTTTCCGGCTGCGGCCCGGGGTATCGGCGAAGTGGACGCCGCGCTGCCCAAGTTCGGCGGCGGGCCGTTTGGTGACGGTCGGTCGGAGGTAGGGCAGACCACCCCCAACGTTGCCCGGCTCAGGGTGCAGAGCCATGCGCGCCACGGCCAAGGCCACCCTGGTGCGCGCCCGGCAGCGTCAGGAAGATGATCGTGGACCGGGCGGCAAGGTCTTTGACCGCGGCTTCGGGCGCGTCGCGGCCGATCAGGCTGTGCACCGGGGGGCGGTTGCGATTGCGCTGACGCTCGGGGGATAGGCTTGTTCCACGGTGTCCTTTGCCGCACCGTGGCCCATGAGGCAGGTTCCGATGAACCCGATCTGTTCCCGGGTCATGCGGATCTTCCTTGCCGCGCAAAGGGGGGCCGGCGGCGGCGGGTTGACAATCCTGGCCGGGCAGGGCGCACTGGCGCCCAGACAAGAGGGGGGTCCGAAATGTTCCGCGCACTGGTTCTGGAAAAGGAAGGCGATGTCGCCGTCGCCCATCTGCGAGAGCTGGACGAAAGCGCGCTGCCACCGGGGGATGTCACGGTGGCGGTGGAATACTCGACGCTGAACTACAAGGACGGGCTTGCGCTGTCGCCGAACGGCGGCGGGATCGTCAGGACCTATCCGCATGTGGCTGGCATCGACTTCGCCGGTACGGTCGAGACCTCGGACGATGCCCGCTACAAGCCCGGCGACAAGGTGGTGCTGACCGGCTGGCGGGTGGGTGAGATCCACTGGGGCGGCTATGCGCAGAAAGCGCGGGTCAAGGCGGACTGGCTGGTGCCCCTGCCCGAAGGCCTGAGCACCCGGCAGGCGATGGCGGTGGGGACCGCCGGCTTTACCGCGATGCTTGCGGTGATGGCTCTGGAAGAGCACGGGCTGACACCGGACAAGGGCGAGGTGCTGGTCACGGGGGCGGCCGGGGGCGTGGGGTCCGTTGCCGTCGCGATTCTGGGCCGGCTGGGTTATCAGGTCGCGGCGGTGACGGGCCGGCCTGAGACCGAGGCCTATCTGCGCGATCTGGGCGCGGCGCGGATCGTGCCGCGGGCCGATCTGGCCGAAACGGTGAAGCGTCCGCTGGAAAGCGAGACCTGGGCGGGCTGCATTGATGCCGTGGGCGGCGCGATGCTGGCGCGGGTTCTGGGGCAGATGAAGCATGGCGCCTCGGTCGCGGCGGTGGGCCTGGCCGGCGGGGCCAGCCTGCCTGCCAGTGTGATTCCGTTCCTTTTGCGCGGGGTGAACCTGCTTGGCATCGACAGCGTGACCGTGCCGTATGAACGGCGCGTCAAGGCATGGGGCCGCATCGTCACAGACCTGCCGATGCAGAAGCTGGAGGCGATGGTGAAGCCCGCGACCCTGGCCGATGTGCCTGCACTTGGTGCCGCGATCCTTAAAGGGGGCGTGCAGGGCCGCGTCGTGGTGGACGTGAACGCCTGAGCGGCTGTTGACTCTGCCGCGCCAGCCTCTATAAGCCCAGCCGTCCCGGGGTTGGCCCCGGGGCCAATCATTGGTGTTGGTGGCCCCCGCAAGGGGATGCCTGTCGCCCCGGAGACGGGGAAAGGACAACGCCCTTCACGAACGAAGGAGATCAGCGGTGACGAAACGCACCTCTGCCAAGTACAAGATCGACCGCCGGATGGGCGAAAACATCTGGGGCCGTCCGAAATCGCCGGTGAACAAGCGCGAATACGGCCCCGGCCAGCACGGCCAGCGCCGCAAGAACAAGCTGTCGGACTTCGGCACGCAGCTGCGTGCCAAGCAGAAGCTGAAGGGCTATTACGGCGACCTGACCGAGAAGCAGTTCCGCAAGATCTATGCCGAGGCCGAGCGCGTGCGCGGCGACACCGGCGAGATGCTGATCGGCCTCCTGGAGCGTCGCCTGGACGCCGTGGTCTATCGCGCCAAGTTCGTCCCGACCATCTTCGCCGCCCGCCAGTTCGTGAACCACGGCCATGTGCTGGTGAATGGCAAGCGGGTCAACATTGCTTCCTACCGCGTTTCGGAAGGCGACGTGATCGAGGTGCGCCAGAAGTCGAAGCAGATGGCCGCCATCGCCGAGGCCATCGCCCTGACCGAGCGTGACGTGCCCGACTATCTGGAAGTGGACCACAACAAGCTGACCGCCAAGTTCGTGCGGACCCCTGGCCTGGGCGATGTGCCCTATCCGGTGCAGATGGAACCGAACCTGGTCGTCGAATACTACGCGAAGAACTGATCCCTTCGCGGATCGTGACCCGAGGCCGCGCCACCCGGCGCGGCCTTTTCCGTTACGGCGCCTTTCGCGCCCTTCTCTGATCGGGGGGACCCAAGGACCATGACCATCACGACCAAGCACGCCACCATCGACGGGGCACTGGTGATGATCGGCTTCGGCTCGATCGGACGCGGCACGCTGCCGCTGATCGAACGCCACATCGGATTCGATCGCAGCCGGTTCACCGTGATCGAGCCCTCGGCCGACTTCGCGCACATCCTGCGCGACCACGGCATCCGTCACCTTCAGGTGGCCCTGACGCCCGACAACTTCGCCGATGTCCTGCGCAGCCTGTTCCCGGAAGGGCGCGGCATGATCGTCAACCTGTCGGTGGACGTGGATTCGATCGAGGTGATGAAGCTCGCCCAGGAGATGGGGGTGCAGTACATCGACACGGTGATCGAACCCTGGCCGGGGTTCTACTTCGGCTCGACCCTGCCGAATGCCGAGCGCACCAACTATCCCCTGCGTGAAAAGGTGCGCGAACTGGGCAAGTCCTATCCGGGCGGGCCGACGGCAGTTTCGTGCTGCGGGGCGAATCCGGGCATGGTCAGCTGGCTGCTGAAAGAGGCACTGTTGCGTCTTGCGGCAGATACCGGCGTACAGGCCAACCCGAAAAACCGCGAGGACTGGGCGCGGCTGATGCGCGACCTCGGGGTCAAGGGCGTCCACATCGCCGAGCGCGACACGCAGGTTGCCGCCCGCCCCAAGCCGCTTGGCGTCTTCGTCAACACCTGGTCGGTGGACGGCCTTCTGTCCGAAGGCTACCAGCCGGCCGAGCTGGGCTGGGGCACGCACGAGAAGAAGCTGCCGCCGAACGGCCACCGCTTCGACCATGGCCCCGGCCATGCGATCTGGATCGACCGCCCCGGTGCCGATACCCGCGTGCGCAGCTGGTGCCCCGGCGTCGGCCCACAGTTCGGCTTCGTCATCACCCACAACGAGGCGCTGTCGATCCCGGACTACTATACGGTCTGGGAGGACGGCCGCGCCGCCTATCGCCCGACTTGCCACTACGCCTATCACCCGTGCAACGACGCGATCCTGTCGCTGCACGAGATCAACGGTGCAGGCAAACTCGCAGATGCGCAGCACATCCTGACACCCGAGGAAATCGTTTCGGGTGGCGACGACCTGGGCGTGCTGCTTTACGGCCATGCCAAGGGCGCGATGTGGTATGGTTCACGCCTGACCTGCGAAGAGGCGCGGCGACTTGCCCCCTATCAGAACGCAACCGGCATGCAGGTGACATCAGCGGTGCTGGCGGCGATGGTCTGGGCGGCCGAAAATCCGAACGAAGGCTTTGTCGAGGCTGACGAGATGGATCACGTCCGCTGCCTGGAAGTCCAGCGCCCCTATCTCGGCTCGATCGAGTGCCACTACACCGACTGGACGCCGATTCGGAACCGGATCAACAGCTTTGCCGAGGACCGGGACGACGACGATCCCTGGCAGTTCACCAACTTCCTCGCCGTCTGAGACCGGATCTCGGGTTCCGCCGGGCCATTCCTCCGCCCGGCGGTGCCACCCTCAGCCCAGACGCATGGCCATGTCCAGCATCCGGTTGGAAAAGCCCCATTCGTTGTCATACCAGCCGAAGACCCGCAGCATCCCACCGGGGGTCGCCTTGGTTTCGGGGCAAGCCATGATGACCGATTCGGGCCGCGACCGCAGATCGGTTGACACCAGCGGCCGGTCGGTCCAGCCGATGACGCCGCCGACGGCGCGGAAGGCCGCATTGACCTCATCGACCGTGGGCCGGGCCTCGGTCAGCAGATGAAAATCCACACAGGACACGCTGGCCACCGGCACCCGCACCGCCTGGGCCACGATGCGCCCGGCAAGCTGCGGCAGGACGCGATCCAGAAGCCTTGCCGCACTGGTCGTGGTCGGCACCATCGACAGGGCTGCCGCCCGGCTGCGCGGGTAGTCCGCGGCCGGAGCATCGACCGTCGGCTGGCTGCCGGTATAGCAATGCACGGTGGTCATGCTGCCGGTCACGATCCCCCAGCGGTCGTGGATCAGCCGTGCCAGCGGTGCCAGAGCATTGGTCGTGCAGGACGCATTCGACACGATGCGCTGCCCCGTCAACGCCGTCTCGTTCGCGCCCAGGACCACCGTGACATCCGCCGCCGCCGATGGGCCCGAGATCAGAACCCGACCTGCCCCTGCCACAAGGCCCCGCTCGGCCACTTCCCGGGTTTCGGCGCGGCCGGTGCATTCCATCACCAGGTCGATCCCCGCCAGATCAAGCCGCGACAGGTCGGCCGTACGGTGCAGCGGGATCGACCGCCCGTCTACCACCAGCGCACCGCCTTCCAGCGCAACCTTGCCGCGCCAGGGGCCGAAGACGCTGTCGTATTCGAACAGATAGGCACACATCTCCGGCGCGGCGATGTCGTTGATGCCGGCGATCTCGATTCCCGGCCAGCGGCCGGGATCTTGCAGAAATGCCCGCAGCACCGACCGCCCGATCCGCCCGAAGCCGTTGATGAAGACCCGCATCACCCGCTCTCCCCGCGCTGCTTCGCGCAGTCTCAGCACGGCTTTGCCGTCGCTTCAACAGGCGTTTGATCAAAACTTGTTCCCATCACAATTGCGCGGAAGACGATGTTGCCGGTCGGGTCTCTTGCCAGGCCTTGGGTCGGTCCGGCCCCGCGGCCTGAGGCCGCACTGCCGAGGCCAGACAAGGTGCCACGCGCAGCCGGACAGGAAACCGATCCAGGATGGGGAATACAGCGTGCACCGTGTGATGACCGGCCGCGGCGGCGGCCAATAGGCCTTGCCCCGCACCGAGACGGGCCAGACCACCTCGACCTTGCCGTGCCTCGGGCCCACGTACCAGTCATGCACCTTGCAGGTCGGGTCGCAGTGGCCGGGCACCAGTTTCAGCCTGTCAGCGGCCTTCGGCACCCCGTCCGGGTCGTCGATCACCCCTTGTTCGTCGCTGGACCTGACGTATGCGACATCATCCCGACCGAAGATCACCGGCAGCCCGCTGTCCAACGACTGCGCATTGAGCCCCGCGTCGCAGATCGCCCTGTCGGGCTTTGCATGGCTCATCACGCTGGTCAGGATGAACAGGGCATTGGCCCATTCGCTCTGGTCGATACGGCGCCCCTCCTGGTCGAGGATCCGGCCATAGTCGGCGTCCATGAAGGCACATGAGCCAGATTGCAGCTCGTTGAAGACCCCGGACCCGCTTTCGAACTGGTAGGATCCCGTGCCGCCGCCGGAAACGAGTTCGGGCTTCAGGCCCGCCGCTTCCAGGGCCGTGACGCACTGTCTGACCTGGGCGCTGGCGGCATCAAGCTTTGCCTTTCGATCCTCGTGGCAATCCAGGTGCTGCATCGCACCCTGATAGACCTGAAGCCCGGCAAAGGTCAGGTTCGGCGCGCCTGCCACGGCCTGTGCGATCGCGACGACCGGTTCCGAGGTGCGCACTCAGCAGCGACCCGCCCCACAGTCGATCTCGGCCAGCACATCCAGCCAGGTTCCGTGGCGCGCCGCAGCCATCGAAAGATCGGTGGCATTGGACAGGTCATCCACGCAGACCAGCGTTCTGGCGCCAAGTTTTGGCAGTCGCGCCTGTCTGTCGATCTTGGCCAGGTCGCGCACCTGGTTCGACACCCGAATTTCGTTGATGCCGCCGCGGGCAAAGACATCGGCTTTGCTGACCTTCTGGCAGCAGACACCCACCGCGCCGCCCAGACGCACTTGCAGCATCGCCACGTCCAACGACTTGTGCATCTTGCCATGCACCCGGTGCCGCATCCCGTGCACACGAGCGTAGGCGCCCATCTTGGTGATGTTCCCTTCCTCCGCGTCCATATGCTGGATCAGGAAGGGCGTCTGGATGTCGGCCTTATCCATCCCCGGCAGGGCGGGAATGTCGTAGCCGACCTCCAACCCCTGAAAATCCGCATGTCTGTTCAACGGCCTAGGCCCTGTCTGCATTCACCTTAGCCAGTCGAGGGCTGAGACGGGGAAGACGAAGCCCATGAAGCTGGTCATCGTTTTCTCGCAGCGCAGGGCGATGCGACGGAAGCGTTTGATCCGCTGAAAGAAGTTTTCGACCTTGTGGCGTTCGGCATGAAGTTCGCGGTCGAGGGGTGGCTTGATCGCGCGGGGCGGGTTGGCCTGGATATCGGCTTCTGCCCCGAGTTCGGTCGCGATCTTCGCCCGCAAGGTGCCGGAATCCTAGGCCGCATCGGCGATGACCTGTCCCACGCCATC
>NZ_SJZH01000013.1:0-103647 GCF_004959785.1 Tabrizicola sp. YIM 78059 | reverse complement strand
CGATGCCGTCAGGGGAGAGCGGCATCCACCCCATCTCGCCCAGCATCGGAATGGCCATCAACGTGATGAGCAGCGGCATGGCGAAGAAGATCGCATAGCAGGTGGCCATCGGCAGCTGCGAGAAGGCGAAAAACCCCATTACCCCCGTCACTACCGCCGAAACCGACCGCAAGATCGACCACCAGGGATGGCGGGGGATCAGCGTCCCGTCCCGCCGGTCACCCATCAGCATCATCGTGACCAGCGGAAAGCCCATCAGGCCGGAAAAGAACATGATCTGAAAGGCGGTGTAATCCTCGCCCAGAAGCTTCACCACCACGTCATGCGTGGCATAGGCCCCGAAGGCGGCCAGAGAAAGGGCCGCGCCCTTCAGATTGTCGGACATGCCGGAACTTCCGTTGCTGCCGCACCCTTGCCGGATGGGCCGTTCGCGCTATCGCCGGTTGTGGCAGAATAGGCCGGGTGCCTCAAGCCCGGATGGCTTGCCTTGCGCACGCGCTTCAGTCACCTTCGCGCCATGACAGGGGGAATCCTGGGTTTTCTTGGCGGTATCGGTCTGTTCCTTTTCGGGATGGAAACGATGACCGCCGCCCTGCGCGATCTGGCCGGAGAACGTCTTCGCCGATGGCTTCTGCGGATCACCCGCACGCCATTGCGCGGCGTGTTGACCGGGGCGGCGATCACCGGTCTGGTGCAGTCCTCCAGCGCAGTGACGGTGATGGCGATCGGCTTTGTCGGCGCGGGGCTTCTGAGCTTTTCCCAGTCGCTGGGCATCCTTTACGGCGCAAATATCGGCACCACCGCGACGGGCTGGATCGTCGCCATGGTCGGCTTCAAGATGAAGCTGGGTACTCTGGCGCTGCCGGTACTGTTCCTTGCCGCGCTGACCGGCATCTTCGGCGAGGGAAGGCTGGCGCGTTGGGGGCGGATGCTGGCAGGGCTGTCGCTGCTGTTCATCGGGCTGGACCTGATGCAGGCCTCGATGGCGGGAATGGAAGGAATGATCACCCCCGACCGCCTGCCGGATGATGGCTGGGGTGGGCGACTGATGCTGGTGGCGCTTGGCCTTGGCCTGACGGCCATCATGCAAAGCTCCTCCGCCGGGGTGGCGCTGACCCTGGTTCTGCTAGGTTCGGGCGCGATCAGCTTTGCGCAAGCTGCGGCGATGGTGATCGGGATGAACATCGGCTCGACCCTGACCGGGGTTCTGGCCAGCCTTGGCGGCGGGGTCGAGATGCGGCGGACGGCGCTGGCAAATCTTCTGTTCAATACCGGCACCGCGCTGATTGCCTTTCCGCTGCTGGACATGATCTCGCCCCTGCTTCACGCCACGCTGATCGGCCGTGACGACCAGACGGCGCTGGTCCTGTTTCATACGGCCTTCAATCTGACCGGAACGCTGGTCTTCCTGCCCCTGACCAAACACTTCGCCGCGCTCATGCAGCGGCTGGTGCCGGACCGTCCGGTGACGCTTGCCGCGGCGCTGGATCCGGCACTGCTGACCGATACCGGCACGGCGCTGGACGCCGCGGCACGGACCGCAGGCGCCATGGCCGAGGCCGTAGGCGCGGCACTAGGCGCGGCCCTTGCCCCGCCGGACAGGCGCGACCTTCGGCCGCTGGCAGCCCTGCCCGGGCAGCTGGACCCGGCGAGGCAGGCCCTGGAACGGTGGATCTCGCAACTGCGCATACCCGCCGACCGCCCCGAGGCGATGGCGCGCATGGCCGCGCTCATGCATCTGATCGACCATCTTGCCCGTCTGTCCGCCCGCGCGCGCGAATACGAGCGGATCGCCCACCTGGCCGACAGTCCGCGTCTGGCGCGGCCGGCGCGGGCGGTGGCGGCGGCGCTGCGCAAGCGGCCGCGGCCCGGGCAGGCCCAGCGACTGGTGGAACGCGTGCAGGGCTTTGCCCGCCAGCACCGGCGCGGGGCCATGCTTCGCGAACATGCAGGGATCATCGACCTTCCCGGCGTCTTTCGCGAAACCGACGCCCTGCGCTGGCTGGATCGGGTCGCTGATCACGCCGAGCGCATCGCACATTACCGGGAAATCGCAGAGGGCCCGACCACCTGAGACTGATCGGGAACTTCGTGATCCGCTCGCAGGCCCTTGCCCGGAAACTGCACACAGGGCAGCGGGGAGGCGCCCCCGCCTGCCCTATGTCTGCCTCAGAGGCTTGCGTCCAGTGCCGCGACGATGGCGTCGCCCATCTGGGACGTGGATACCGGGGTGCCGCCCTCGGGGCCCATCAGATCAGCCGTGCGGACGCCGTCGGCCAGCACCTTTTCCACCGCCTTCTCGACGCGGGTCGCTTCGTCGCCCAGGTCAAAGCTGTAGCGCAGCGCCATGGCGAAGCTCAGGATGCAGGCGATCGGGTTGGCCTTGCCCTGGCCGGCGATGTCGGGGGCCGAGCCATGCACGGGTTCATACAGCGCCTTAGGCCGGCCGTTTGCCATCGGAGCGCCCAGCGAGGCCGAGGGCAACATGCCCAGGGATCCGGTCAGCATCGCCGCGCAGTCCGACAGGATGTCGCCGAACAGGTTGTCGGTCACGATCACGTCGAACTGCTTGGGCCAGCGCACCAGCTGCATCGCACCGTTGTCGGCATACATGTGCGACAGCTCTACATCCCGATAGTCGCGGTCGTGCACCTCCTGCACCACCTCGCGCCACAGGATGCCGGATTCCATCACGTTGGCCTTCTCCATCGAGCAGACCTTGTTCCGCCGTTTGCGCGCAAGCTCGAAGGCAGACCGCGCCACGCGGGCAATCTCGCTTTCGGTGTAACGCTGGGTATTGATGCCCACCCGCTCGTTGCCTTCCTTGAAGATCCCGCGCGGCTCGCCGAAATAGACGCCCGAGGTCAGCTCGCGCACGATGACGATGTCGAGGCCCGCCACCACCTCGCGCTTCAGCGACGAGAAATCGGCCAGCGCGTCGAAGCATTGCGCGGGCCGCAGGTTGGAATACAGGTCCATCTCCTTGCGCAGGCGCAGAAGGCCGCGCTCGGGCTTCATGGAAAAGTCCAGCTTGTCGTACTTCGGCCCACCCACCGCGCCCAGCAGCACCGCATCCACCGCTTGCGCCTTGGCCATCGTGGCATCTGTCAGGGGCACGCCATGCGCATCATAGGCGCAGCCACCGACCAGATCCTCGCTGACATCGAAGCGGATGCCGCGCCTGTCACCCATCCAGCCGATGATCTTCTTCACCTCGGCCATGACTTCGGGGCCGATGCCGTCGCCGGCAAGAATGAGGAGAGAGGGGTTGGACATGATGCGGCTCACTGCGTGGACTGGGTCGCGCGTGGCCTAGCCAAAGGGCAGGGCGGGGTCAAGGTTCCACGGGCACGACGATATCCACCCAGACGGGGTAGTGGTGCGAGGCCGCGCGCAGCACGTGGGCCACCGGCTCGTCATCAGCCGGCCAGAGAACGCCGGACCCGGCGATGGCCAGCCCGGCCGACGGCAGCACATAGTCGAGCCTCAGCCCGCCCAGGCTGGCATAGATCGCGGTATCCAACGCCGGATCGCCATGGTGTTCGGGCTCGATCCTGCCATGATTGCCCCTGGGCTGCGGGTCCTGAACCGCCGGGTGGTCCAGCAGCGCCTGGATGCCCTCGTGCAGGCCGTCGCCATCGGCCGGGTCGAGGTTGGCGTCGCCAAGCAGAACGAAGGGCGCCTCGGGCGGGGCCATCGGCAACCCACCCGTCAGATAGTGGCGCCAGAAGGCGGCCTCGTCATGGTTGCGGCGGCGGTTCCGGCCCTCGGGTCCGTCAAAGGCCGGTGGCGTTGCATGAAAGGCAAGCAGGTGAAGCGGGCCCATATCGGTCAGGACCGGCACATCCCAGAACCCGGTCGTCGCCAGACGCTGCACCGCCAGCAGGTCCGGGTCGGCCGCGTCGGGAAGCAGGGCGTCGGGCAGATCGCGCCAAAGGAAGGCCGAATGGTCGCGGGCATTCCCCGCATCGACCGGAAGACGCGACAGGATGGCCATGCCGCCCTGGCCCGAGAACTGGCCGAAGCCTTGCGCATCGCGGGGATCACCAGGCCGGCCATTGCCATCGACATCGAATCCGGTCTGCATGCCGGTATTGGGGCGAAGCGCAAATCGGTGCGGATAGGGGGCGCCTGCGGCGTCCAGACGGTCAGCCAGCAGGTTCAGCGCCACGCCGCCCCGATCGTAATCGATCGAGGTGAGCAGGATGACATCGGCGTTCAGCGCGGCGAGAACCTGCACCACGGCCGCAATCTGCGGATCTTCGCCGCGCACAATATCCTGAACCAGAAGTCCCGGACCCTTGCGGTCCAGCCCGACATTCCAGGTGGCGATCCTAAGGGTCTCTGCTCCGGCAGGAACGGACAGAAGAATCGCGAAAAGGAAGGCACGCACCACAGGCGTCAGAGGTCGCCTTCGTCGTCGGCATCCACGCCGTCGGTTCCCTGAGCGGCCATCTTCAGGTCGCGCTTCACCCGGATCATGTCGGCAACCCTTGCCATGGCGACCCCGCGCATCAGAAGGCTTGCGGGCAGGAAAGCCCAGGCGGCCATCGTCCAGATCAGCGTCTGTGGCGAGGTGATCGTGCTTGCCGGAAGCCCCGACGACAGGACAGCAATCAGTGCGGGCACCAGGAACGGCAGAAGGAAGCCGATCGCAAGATTTACCCGCGCGTCCCGCTCCAGCCTGTCAACCACATCGCCACCGGCCGTCGGCTCGAAGGTGGGCAGGTTGACCCAGACGTTGAAAGCGCTCTTGGTTCTGGGCCATCCCGCGATCTTCAGAACGATCACGAATATCGCCAGCGAGATCAACGAAACCAGATAGGCCGTGCCGGCAGCGGTGCGCACCTGCGTCACCTGCTCGACCGTTGCGTTGTCTGCAAGCATGTAGGTTGCCAGACGCACCGGGGAATAGGGAAAATCGAGCGCCTCGCCAATCACCATGCCCAATGCGTGGAAGAGCCTGGACACCGTCGTCGGATCCTCGCGGTCAGCAACGATGATCGACAGGAACAGGATGATGGCGAAAAGCATCAGATAGCGGATGCGGTTGAACGGCGCGCCGTCGCGGAATTCGACCAGACTGGGATAGACCGCATTGTATTCGATGAAGACCAGCGTTCCGGCAAAAAGAGCCATCAGCGCGACGATCTGCTTCGTGTCGGTGCCGACGCCGGGCAGCACGACCGACGGCATCACGATGACGACCATGACAAGGAACGCACGAACCGCGGCCCCGGTTGCCCGGTTCAGCCAGGTGCGCGCCGCGCCTTCGATCGATGACACGAAGCGCAGCCGGAGCCTGGCATCCGCTGCGCCGCGCATGTTTTCCCGCAGTGTCTCGATCCTGATCAAGCTTCCCCCTGCCACAGCCGATTCGGAACGTGTTTGCTAGAGGAAACCAATGCTTTGTGGCCATTTCTGGGTCAATCAGCAACTCTTTGCCGACTTTTTCTGACATCAGGATCAGTTGCATCCGGGCCGCAGAATGATCCGCAGCGCGACCGCCCACTGCCATGCGAACAGGGTCGGCCAAGGCTTGCCCTGCGCCATGGTGCGGTCTGGTGTATCAGCCCGCCTGTAGAATCATCTGCGAATCGTGCAGGGCCCTTCCCTGCACGATCAGTGTCAGGCGTCAGACCCAGGGACGCAATGTTGCGGCCTTTGCCTCGTAGGCGTCGATGGCGGCGGCCTTTTCAAGGGTCAGGCCGATGTCGTCCAGGCCGTTCAGCAGGCAGTGCTTCTTGAACGGGTCGACATCGAAATGAAAGGTGGTCCCATCCGAGGCCGTCACGGTCTGCGCTTCCAGATCAACGGTGATCCGGGCGTTCTCGCCCTTCCTTGCGTCCTCCATCAGATGCGCGACCGCCTCGGGGGGCAGCACCACCGGCAGGATCCCGTTCTTGAAGCAGTTATTGTAGAAGATGTCGGCAAAACTGGTCGAGATGACGCAGCGGATGCCGAAATCCAGCAGCGCCCAGGGGGCATGTTCACGGCTGGATCCGCACCCGAAGTTGTCACCCGCCACAAGGATCTGCGCCTTGCGATAGGCCGGCTGGTTCAGCACGAAATCAGGGATTTCCTTGCCGTCTGGGGTATAGCGCATCTCGTCGAACAAGTTCTTGCCAAGTCCCGACCGCTGGATGGTCTTCAGGAACTGCTTGGGAATGATCATGTCGGTGTCGATGTTGACCAGCGGCATGGGCGCCGCGATGCCGGTCAGGGTGGTGAATTTGTCCATTTTTCCAATCCTTAGGGTCAGAGACCGCTTGCCCCTCCCGTGCGGTCCTTGCCCGGCACGGCGGGAAGGACCGCACAGGGCAGAGGAGCCACCGGTCAGACCATCTCGCCCATCAGTTCGCGCACGTCGGTCAGACGGCCCGTGACGGCCGCCGCCGCAGCCATCGCGGGGCTCATGAGGTGCGTGCGCCCGCCGCGGCCCTGCCGGCCCTCGAAGTTGCGGTTCGAGGTCGCCGCGCAGCGTTCGCCGGGGGCAAGCTGGTCGGGGTTCATCGCCAGGCACATGGAACAACCCGCAAGCCGCCATTCGAAGCCCGCGTCGATGAAGATCTGCGCCAGGCCCTCTTCCTCGGCCTGGGCCCGCACCAGACCCGAGCCGGGGACGACCATCGCCCGTTTCACCTTGATCTTGCGGCCCTTCAGGATTTCGGCCGCCGCGCGCAGGTCCTCGATCCGGCCGTTGGTGCAGGACCCGATGAACACCGTGTCGATCTCGATGTCGGTCAGCTTCATGCCGGGCTTGAGGCCCATGTAGTCCAGCGACCGCCGAGCGGCCTCGACCTTGCCGCCGGTGAAGCTTTCGGGGTCCGGCACGACGCCGGTGATCGGCAGCACGTCCTCGGGCGAGGTACCCCAGGTGACGACCGGGGCGATGTCCTCGCCGCGGATGGTCACCACCTTGTCGAAATGCGCGCCTTCGTCGGTGTAGAGCGTCTTCCAGTAGGCGAGCGCGGCTTCCCACTTCGCCCCCTTGGGCGCATGGGGCCGGCCCTTAATGTATTCGAAGGTCTTTTCGTCCGGCGCGATCAGGCCCGCGCGGGCGCCACCCTCGATCGCCATGTTGCAGACGGTCATCCGGCCTTCCATCGACAGCTCGCGGATCGCCTGGCCACAGTATTCGATGACATAGCCGGTGCCGCCCGCCGTGCCGGTATGGCCGATGATCGACAGGGTGATGTCCTTGGCCGTGACGCCGGGGCGCAGCGACCCGGTGATCTCGACCTTCATGTTCTTGGATTTCTTCTGGATCAGCGTCTGGGTGGCCAGCACATGTTCCACCTCGGAGGTGCCGATCCCGTGGGCGAGCGCCCCGAAGGCCCCGTGCGTCGCGGTATGGCTGTCACCGCAGACCACGGTCATGCCCGGCAAGGTCCAGCCCTGTTCGGGGCCGACGATGTGGACGATGCCCTGGCGGATGTCGGTCACGGGATAGTAGTTGATCCCGAAGTCCTTGGCGTTCTTGTCGAGTGCCGCCACCTGGATGCGGCTTTCCTCGGGCATCTGGTCGGGGTTTTCCCGACCGAGCGTCGTGGGCACGTTGTGGTCGGGCACCGCGATGGTCTTTTCCGGCGCGCGGACCTTGCGCCCGGCCATGCGCAGACCCTCGAAGGCCTGGGGGCTGGTCACTTCATGGACGAGGTGGCGGTCGATGTAGAGGAGGCAGGTGCCATCCTCGGCCTGATGGACGACATGGTCGTCCCAGATCTTGTCGTAAAGCGTACGAGGAGCCATGGCTCTCACCTGTTCTTGGGATGGCGGTCGGAAGGTCGCAGATCGGCGCGGTCGTTCACGCGCCACGGGCCGGGGTCAAAGCCGGGCGAGGATCGAGCGGGTCATGCCGAAGAAGCGGGCCGGAAGCCGCGCATGATCGGTGATGTTGAAGTAGATGAACCCGGACATGGGCGCCCTATACCCTCGAAATCCGTTTCAGGCAAGCTAGGTTCCCGCGAAAGCGAAGGTGCGGCGATGCGACTGGCGGTGTTGGCCCTGGTTCTGGGGAGTGCGATGGGAACAACGGCGAGGGCCGAACAGACCCACAAGGGCCATGAGATGCCGCCCTATCGGGTCGAACAGGTGGCTGGCACGCGGGAAATCCGCGTCTATGGCCCGCATCTTTTGGCCGAGGTCCGCGTGGCGGGTGGACGGCAGGGGGCGATCCAGACTGGCTTTCGCATCCTGGCTGGCTACATCTTCGGCGGGAATGCGTCGGGCGAGAAGATCGCCATGACCGTGCCGGTGGCGCAGAAGCCCGAGACCGACCACTGGGTGGTCAGCTTCATGATGCCCGCACGCTTCACGGCGGACACCCTGCCTGCGCCGCGCGACGACCGGATCCGCTTCGTGCAGGCCGGGCCGTCAAGGCAGGTGGTGGAACGGTTCTCGGGCGTGCCCGGCACCGACGACCTTGCCGCCCGGGCCAAGGCGCTGCGGGCCTGGATCGAGGGCGCGGGCCTCACCATCCTGGCCGGGCCGCACTACTATTTCTACGACGCGCCCATGACCCTGCCGTGGAAGCGGCGGAACGAGGTGGCCTTCACCATCCGCTGACCCAGACTCCCGATCGGGGCGGAAAGCGGCAAAGGGCCTTGCGCTGCGGCGGAATAGGGCGTAGGCGCGCGCCTTCGGTTGAGATTGCGCCCTTGCGGTGCTAGTCTTTTGCCATGGCCCGGCGCGGGGGCCTGATGGACCGCGCGCATTCTGGAGGACCCTGTCCTGTCGCATTCCGATCCTGCCACCGGCCTGCCGGTCGGCCCGCGCCCGGCGCCCGCCGCCCCGCCTGCCGCCGAAAGGCCAGCATCCGAAGACGTGCTGGCCCTGGTCCTGAAATCCGTTGACGACGACAAGGCCGAAGACATCGTGCAGATCGATCTGCGCGGCCGGTCCGATGTGGCCGACTACATGGTAATCTGTTCGGGCCGGTCCTCGCGTCAGGTGGCCTCGATCTCCGAAAAGCTGGCCGACCGGCTGAAGCAGGAAATGCGGATTTCCGTCCGCATGGAAGGGAAAGAGACAGGCGACTGGGTGCTGATCGATGCGGGCGACGTGATCGTCCATGTCTTCCGCCCCGAAGTGCGCGAGTTCTACCAGCTGGAAAAGATGTGGCTGCCCGCCGGCGCCACCCGCAGCGCGCAGGCCTGATGAAGCTGCACCTTTGCGCCGTGGGCCGTCTGCGGACGGGGCCAGAGCGTAGTCTGGTCGACGATTACGTGGAACGGCTGGAGCGCACGGGCCGCCCCCTGGGACTTGGGCCGGTCGCCGAGCACGAGGTGGAGGACAGGCGCGGCGGCGGCATGGCGGCAGAGGCGACGCTTCTGGCCCGGGCGATTCCCGATGGAGCCGCCCTCTGCGTGCTGGACGAGCGCGGGAAGCTGCTCTCCAGTCCGGAGTTCGCGCAGGCACTTGCCAGCTGGCGCGATGGCGGGCGGCAGGACGTGGCCTTCGTGATCGGCGGGGCGGACGGCGTGGACCCTGCGCTTCGCACACGCGCGGACCTTGTGATCAGCTTTGGTCGCATGGTCTGGCCGCACATGCTGGTCCGCGTGATGCTGGCAGAGCAGCTGTATCGGGCGGCCACAATTATGGCGGGGCTTCCCTATCACCGGGCGTGAAACTGGCGCAGGCTGTCCGACCTAGGCCCCCTGCCTGCGGGCCAGCGCAAACAGGCCCGAGCCCACGACCAGCCCCGTGCCGACCCATGTGGCAAGGTCGGGGCGTTCACCAAACAGGGCCATGGACAGCAGCATGGCGAAGACAAGGCGCGTGTAGCGGAAGGGCGTGACGGCGGATACCTCGCCGGTGCGCATGGCGTGGGTCAGGGCATGGTAGCCGAGGACGCCGAAGGCAGAGCCCGCAGCCAGTTGCCCGGCCGTTGCCGGGTCGGGCAACCTTGCCCCGCCCGAAATCGCCAGCAGGACTGCGCCTGCCACCGCGAGCATGGCAAAGCCCAGCGCGCCAAGCTGGCGGTTTGACAATCCCCTGGGGGCTGCCCGCGTGGCAAGGTCGCGCCCGGCAAACCCCAGAAGCCCGACCACCGCCAGAAGGGAGAGGGCCGAGAAGCCGGTTCCCGGCCGCAGGATGATCAGCACACCGGCAAAGCCGGTCAGCACCGCAACCCAGCGCTGCCAGCCCACCCTTTCACCAAAGAACAGTGCAGCCCCTGCAACCACCACAAGCGGCGCGGCCTGCAGGATGGCAGAGGTGGTCGAAAGAGCCGTCAGCGTGATCGCAAGGCCGTAGAACAGCCGCCCCGTCACCTCGAAGGCCGAACGGATCAGCATCGCGCGCGACAGGAAGGCCCGCGGCAGAAACGTCTCGCCCTGGAGCCGGGCCATGGCCGCGAAGACGACCATGCCCGCAAGACCCATGGTCAGCAGAACCTGGCCCAGCGGCAGGCTTTGCGCGGCAGCCTTCACGAAGACGTCCTCGACGGCGAAACCCGCCATCGAGGCCGTCATGAACAGTGCGCCGCGCTGATTGTCGGTCAGAGGCAAGGACACCCCCTTGGACGCGGCCTGCCCCCGTCGGCGGCATGCAACTGGTAGATGACGGATTCGGCTCGCCTTGCCGACGAGGTCACCGCGCGCCCCAGGTGTCGGACAGCCGATAGCCTTCAGGCCAGGGGTCTGCGGGATCCAGCATGTGCTGGTGTGTCCCCGTGATCCAGGCGCGGCCCGAAATCTCGGGCAGGATGGCGTCCAGATCGCCGACCTTCGCCGCGCCGACGATTCGCCCCTCGAACTGCCCGCCGATCAGCGAGCGCGCGCGCAAGACCTCTCCCGCCCCGATCTGCCCGCGCGCGGCCAGGATCGCCAGCCGCGCCGAAACCGCCGTCCCGGTGGGCGAGCGGTCGATCTTGCCCGGCCGGATCGAGACGGCATGGCTCGTCTCCCACCCATCGGCAACGCGGGTCAGAGGTCCGGCGAACAGGCAGAAGGAGAAATGCCGCCAGTCCGGGTTCTCGGGGTGGCAGAAGCCAAGCTGCGCGTCGGCGGCCCGGGTGATCTCTACCCCCAGTTTCGCCATGGCATGGGCTTCCTCGGGCGCATGGGAAAAGCCAAGCGCGGCCGCGTCCACGACCACGAAACTGTCGCCACCATAGGCGGTGTCCACCGTCAGCCGGCCCAGGCCCGGCACCTCCAGCGGCACGCCCAGCCGGTCGGCAAAGGACGGCAGGTTGCGGACATGGATTCGTTCGGCCTTGCCGTTCCGGCAATCGGCGCGGACGGTGACAAGGCCGCCCGGCGCCTCCAGCGTGATGTGCGCCACAGGCTCGGTCATCGGCAGGATGCCGCTGTCAAGAAGCACCGTGGAGACGCAGATGGAGTTGGACCCTGACATGGGCGGGTTGTCCTCGGGTTCCATGATGATGAAGCCCATCTGCGCGCGCGGATCCTTTGGTGGCACCAGAAGGTTCACATGCCGGAACACCCCGCCGCGCGGTTCGTTCAGAACGAAGTTGCGCAGGCTCTGGTCGCGCCACAGCGCTTCGCGCATTTCCCATAGCGTCGCGCCAGCCGGCGGGGCGACACCGCCCACGATGACATCGCCGACCTCGCCCTCGGCATGGGCCGAAATCACGTGAATCGTCTTGCTGCTGCGCATGGTGCCCCCCTTGGTGGCGCACAAGGTGCGCGGGCGGGGCGGAATTCGCAAGCACCGGCACGTTGCCTGCGATGCGCCATCATATATCGCAAGCGGCGCTGCCGTGGCCCGGGCCGCCGGTTCCTCTGCCTGACCGGCAAGGGAAGCGGGTCTGGATCGTGGCAGTCAAGGCGCACTCTTGCTTTGTAACCATCGCTACATTATGAACGTGCGCATGAATGCGATCACCTGGCTCCTGATGACCTACAAGGTTCCCGCCGAACCCTCGGCAAGGCGGATCGCGATCTGGCGGAAGCTGAAGGGAATGGGCGCGGTATATCTTCAGAACGGTGTCTGCGTCCTGCCGCGCACAGATGATCATGTCCGTCGGCTGAAGATTGTCGAGAACGACATCGCCGAAGCCGGGGGCGAAAGCGTGATCCTGCAGACTGCGGCCCTGGACCACGCGCAAGAGGCAAAGGTCGTGGCGCGCTTCAGGGCCGAACGCGACGAAGCCTATGCCGAATTCATCGACAAGTGCGACGACTTCGAGCGCGAGGTGGCCAAGGAAATAGCTGCCGGCCACTACAGCTATGCCGAACTGGAAGAAAATGACGTCGATCTGAAAAAGCTTCAGGGCTGGCTCGAGAAGATCGCGAAGCTTGATTTCTACGGGGCCGCGCGCGCCGAAGAGGCAGCCGCACGGCTGAAAGGCTGCGAAGCGGCGCTGGACGACTATGCCCGGCGTGTCTTCGACGCGAAGGGCGAAAACGGCTGACGAAGGAAGATGGGCATGCAGACGACCAGATCCCCCGGTGCCTTCTTTCCGCATTTTCCGCCAGAGCTGTTCAAGCCTGTGCCATCCGGCCTGCTGGCCTGGGCCGACCGCCAGCGCCAGCGGGCGGCGTTGGCCCGGCTGGAAGACCGGATGCTCGCAGATATCGGCGTAAGCCGCGCCGAGGCAGAAGCCCGGCGGCATAACTGATCTTCCCCGGCGGGACATCCAGACGCAGGAGGCCGCAATGGCAGAGACGATGGCAGACAAGTCCCCCTCTCCCTGGCGGGGGTTGCCGGCGGGCATCTGGGCCCTGGGCTTCGTGTCGCTGCTCATGGATGTCTCGTCCGAGATGATCCACGCGCTTCTTCCGGTCTATCTGACCGTGGGCCTTGGCGCGACGGCGTTGACGGTGGGGGTGATCGAAGGCATCGCCGAGGCGACGGCGGCAATCACCAAGGTATTTTCCGGCGCCCTGTCCGATCGCATCGGCCGCCGCAAGGAACTGGCAGCGATCGGATACGGTCTGGCCGCCGTGACCAAGCCGGTCTTTCCCCTTGCGCCCTCGATCGGCTGGGTGGTGGCGGCCCGGTTCATCGACCGCGTGGGCAAGGGCATCCGAGGGGCGCCGCGCGATGCGCTGGTGGCCGACCTGGCGCCGGAAGGACGCCGCGGGGCCGCCTTCGGCCTGCGCCAATCTCTGGATACGCTTGGCGCCTTTCTGGGCCCGCTTCTGGCCATCGCCCTGATGTGGGTCTTTGCCAACGACTTCCAGTCCGTCTTCTGGGTGGCGGTGGTTCCGGCCTTCCTGGCGCTTGGCCTGATCCTGTTTGCCGTGCAGGAGCCTGCGCGGCCCGAAGGGCTGCGCAAGGTGCGCAACCCCCTTTCGCGGGCCGAATTGCGGCTTCTGGGCGGGATGTACTGGGCGGTCGTCGCGGTGGCGACGGTCTTCACCCTGGCGCGATTTTCCGAGGCATTCCTGATTCTGCGGGCGGAAGAACTGGGTCTGTCGCTGATGCTGATTCCGCTGGTTCTGGTCGGGATGAACGCGGTCTATGCACTGTCGGCCTGGCCGGCCGGGGTTCTGTCGGACCGGATGAGCCGTCCGACCCTGCTGATGGCAGGGCTTGCCCTGCTGATCGCGGCCGATCTGGTTCTGGCGCTGGCTTCCGGCTTTGTGGCCCTTAGTCTGGGCATTGCGCTTTGGGGGCTGCACATGGGGCTGACGCAGGGGCTGCTGTCGGCGCTGGTGGCCGAGGCCGTTCCGGCCGAACTGCGCGGCACGGCCTACGGCCTGTTCAATCTGATCACCGGTGGCGCGCTGCTTATGGCCAGCGTGATCGCGGGGGCCTTGTGGCAGGGCCTGGGATCAGAGGCTACCTTCCTTGCGGGCGCGGCCTTCGCCCTGATCGCCGCGCTTGGCCTTGTTCCCCTGCGCAACAGGCTGCACTGACCCTGACTGCGCCCGCAGATGCCCGACAGACGCGCGACAGGCGAAGGCTGACCGGGCACTGCCGGCGACAGGTCAGATCAGCCCGGCGTGCTTCATCGCGGCCTTGATCTTCGCCTTGGTCCCGTCGGTCAGGCCCACAAGCGGCAGGCGCACCTCTTCGCTGCACAGCCCCAGCACCGACAGCGCATATTTCGCGCCGACAAGACCGGGTTCGATGAAGATCGCCTCGTGCAGCGGCATCAGCCGGTCCTGGTATTCCAGCGCCTTGGCATAGTCCCCACGCAGCGTCGCCTCCTGGAACTCGGCGCAGAGTTTCGGAGCCACGTTCGCGGTGACGCTGATGCAGCCCACCCCGCCATGGGCGTTGAATCCCAGCGCGGTCGCGTCCTCGCCCGACAGCTGGATGAAGTCCTTGCCACAGGCGGCGCGCTGCTGGCTGACGCGCTCGATCTTGCCGGTCGCATCCTTGACGCCGATGATCCGCGGCAGCTTCGCCAGCTGGCCCATCGTCTCGGGTGTCATGTCGATGACCGACCGGCCGGGGATGTTGTAGATGATGATGGGCAGGGTGCAGCAATCATGCAGCGCGGTGTAATGCGCAATCAGGCCGGCCTGGGTGGGCTTGTTGTAATAGGGCGTGACAACCAGGGCCGCATCGGCGCCCACCTTCTCGGCATGGCGGATCAGGCTGATCCCTTCCACCGTGTTGTTCGACCCCGCCCCCGCGATCACTGGCACCCGGCCGGCAACGGCAGCCACGACTTCCTCGATCACCTTCTGGTGCTCGGCATGGCTGAGCGTCGGGCTTTCCCCCGTGGTTCCCACCGGAACGATCCCGTGCGACCCTTCGGCAATGTGCCAGTCCACCAGTTTCTTCAGCGTCACCAGATCGAGTTCGCCGTTCTTGAACGGCGTCACCAGGGCTGGAAGGGACCCTCTGATCATGACGCTTCTCCTGTGATGGGGCGGAATTGCCCGACTGCGCGCGACTCATAGCCGCTGGCCGGGTCAAAGCCAAGACTCCGCCCGCTGACGCAGTCGTGGGTTGTCGGCTGCGGCCCGATCAGGCAGATTCCAGACCATGACAGGCAAGAAACACCTTGGCGCGGCGCTTCTGGCGCTGGCGCTTCTGGCCATGCCGGCGCAAGCCGACAGCGTGCAGGCCATGCGCACCGCCTTGCAGGTCGCCGCAAGCAAGGACTGGGACGGCGCGCTGGCCGTGGCGCCCTTGGGCGTCGGGCGCGACGTGATCCTGTGGCAGAGGCTGCGCGCAGGCGAAGGGCGACTGGGCGAGTATGAGGATTTCCTGGCCCGCCGGCCGGACTGGCCCGGCCTCGCGCTGCTGCGCGAGAAGGGCGAAGAGGCCGTGGCGCGGTCCCAGGACGCTGGCCGTGTGATCGGCTGGTTCAAGGGGAACCCGCCCCGCACCGGCAAGGGCGCGCTGGCCTATGTGCGCGCGCTCCAGTCGCAGGGCCGGATGGCCGATGCCGAGACCGAGGCGATGCGCGCCTGGGCAGAGCTGCCCTTTTCGGCCGAGGACGAGGCCGCACTGCTGGCCCTTGCACCCGAAGCGGTGGGCTTCACGCATGAGTTGCGGCTGGACAACCTGCTGTGGGCGGGCAGGCGGGGCGAGGCGGAACGGATGCTGCCCCGCGTTGGCAAGGATCTGCAGGCACTGGCAAGGGCACGGATCGCGCTTCAGGCAGAAACGCCAGGTGTGACGCAGGTGATCGAGGCCGTGCCCGCCGCGCGAAAGGGCGACGCGGGACTGGCCTTCGACCGCTTCATCTGGCGGATGAAGCGAGACCTTTACGATGACGCGCTGCCGCTGATCCTGGAACGCTCGGCAAGTGCCGAGGCCCTGGGTCGCCCCGAAGCCTGGGCCGAACGCCGCGCGATCCTGACGCGCTGGCTGATGCGGCAGGGCCGCCCGGCCGAGGCCTACAAGGTGGCCTCGCGCCACTGGCTGCCGCAGGGGGCGGGCAGTTCGGCCTATGCCGACCTGGAATTCCTGTCGGGCTTCATCGCGCTGCGCAGGCTGAACGACCCCGAAACCGCGCTGCGGCATTTCGAACATCTTCTGGCGGGCGTGAAGACCCCGATCAGCCTGGCCCGCGCGCATTACTGGATCGGTCGCGCCAAAGAGGCCGCAGGACAGGACGGCAGCGCGAGCTACCGTGCGGCTGCGGCGCATCAGACGGCCTATTACGGGCTTCTGGCGGCGGAACGGCTGGGGCTCAGCCTTGATGCGGGCCTGTTGTCAAATGGCCGCGCACCCGACTGGAATGAAGCCGGGTTCCGCAAGTCCTCGGTCATGGAGGCGGCCGAGCTCTTGCGCAAGGCGGGCGAGCTGGGCCTTGCCAAGCGGTTCCTGCTGCATCTTGCCGAAAGCCAGGACGCCACGGGGCTGGCGCAGATGGCCGACATGGTAACCGACTGGGGCGAGCCGCATCTTGCGGTGCTGGTCGGCAAGGCGGCCGCGGAACGCGGGCTGATCCTGCCACGCGCCTATTACCCCATTCCGGCCTTCGTGCCCGACGGGCTGAAGGTCAGCCGGGCACTGGCACTGGCAATCGCGCGGCGGGAAAGCGAGTTCGACCCTCTGGCGCGGTCCGCCGCCGATGCGCGGGGGTTGATGCAGGTGCTGCCCGGCACCGCCAGGCTGATGGCCGGAAAGCTGGGGCTGGAACACAAGGACGGCAAGCTTACCAGCGATCCGGCCTACAACGTGACTGTGGGCGCGGCATATCTGGCCGAGATGGTGGCCGAGTTCGGGCCGTCGATTGCCCTGATCGCTGCGGGCTACAATGCCGGTCCTGGCCGCCCGCGCCGCTGGATCCAGGAATTCGGCGATCCCCGCAGGCCGGATGTCGATGTGGTCGACTGGGTGGAGTCGATCCCCTTCGCCGAGACGCGGACCTATGTGATGCGGGTGGCCGAAGGCGTGGTCATCTACCGCGCCAAGCTGAAGGGCGCGGTCGGGCCGGTCAGGATCACGTCCGAACTGAAAGGCTAGGGCCGGGCGCCGATTTCTTCGAAGAAATCGGGCTGGAGCCTGTGCAGGCTCCGGGCGGAATTCTTCCAGAATTCCGCGTTCAGGGCGCAGGCCCGACAAATTCAGCCATCCGCATCGCAGGGTATGCGGGGTGGGGCCGCAGGGCTACCCTGCCCAGCCATGTTGGCGCGCGCAACCGGCCTGATCCTGCCCTTGTTTCTGGCCTCTCCGGCCCTTGCCGAGATACGCGCGGTGCTGTCCGGGGTTGGCGACCATGCCCTGCTCGATGCCGATCTGCGGGGCCCACCCAATGATGTGCGCCTGATGGCCGAGACACTGATCGCGCGCGGCGTCGCCCCGGGGGCGACACGTATGCTGCCCACCGATCCGACCGGCCTGCCCCGGGGCGAAGTGGTCGGCGCGGCAACCAGGTCTGAGATCATGGCCGCACTCGATGCCGCTGCTGCCGAATCCGGCCCGGGTGATACGCTGGTCTTCCATTTCTCGGGCCACGGCGCCCAGGCGCCAGACATGTCGGGTGACGAAGGCGGCGGCCCTGAAAGATCCTGCTGTCCGCTGACGCCGCGGGCTGGAAGGGGGCGCTCGGCATGGTCGAAAACGCGATTCTGGACGACGAGTTGCAGACCTGGGCACAGGCCGCGCTGAGCCAGGGGGTGCGGGTCATCGGCCTGATCGACGCGCGCCATTCGGGCACCGGCTTTCGGGCCGTCGGCGGTGCGGGTGTGACGCGGTTTGTTGACGAGGCGCAGCTTGGCATCCCGGACGATGCAGTGCCCGCACCCGGCCGACCCCTGCCACCGCTGAGCGGAGAGTTCGGCGTCCTTGACTCATCGCAATCCGACCAGCGGTCTTACGAATACCCGCTGGCAGATGGCGTCACCTGGCATGGCGAGTTCACCCTGCAACTGGCCCGAACCCTGCGCGAGGTGCCCGAGGCCAGCTGGGCCCAGGTGCTGGCCGCCACGCGCGAGGGGATGGTGCGGAGACCGGCCCGGCAGATGCCCGAAGGCGAGGGCCCGCTGCTGGAAGCGCAGGTCTTCGGCCAGGGGCTGGGCGCTGCGCGATGGAGGGGCGCGGGCGATGCACTGGCCGCAGACCTGCTGGACGGGTTGGCCGAGGGTGCCGAGGTCGCGCTTTACGCTGGCCCGGCGGGGGGAAAGCCGCTGGCGGTGATGTTGGTGACCGGGGTCTCGGCCCGCGCAGCCCGGCTGACGGGTGAGGCGCCGGAGGGCGCCCTATGGACCGATCTTGTCGCCGCACCATCTCCCCGGGGCCTGCGCCCGACCTGGTGCCGATCCTGACCGGGGGCGCCGTTGCCCTGGCCGGGGCCGATGGCGTGCTGGACCCGGCCAGGGCGGGATCGTCCCCCCGGATGGTAGCGCTGGATGGCGAAACCCCGGCACAAGCCATGGCGCGGATGCAGGATCGGGCTGCGCACGGGTTGCGCCTGCGAAAGCTGCTGGGCGGGGCTGCCGGCCGCAGCCTGACCGGAACGGTGCCGGTGACCACTGCCATCGAACGCCGCGCGGATGCAGGCGACTGCGGCACGGTTGCCGCCCCCACCCCGCACGACCCGGCACAGGGCGTGGCACCCTGCGACCAGCTGTGGCTGACGCTGACCAACACCGGCGGCAAGGCACAGGACGTGACGGTACTCTATTTCTCTGCCGACTTCTTGGTGCGACCGATCTGGCCGGTGCGCAATCCGGTCAACCGTCTGGCCCCCGGCGAAAGCTGCCGCGTCAGCCTGATGATCGAACCCGGCAGCACCCCGGGGCTCGAGGAGATCTGGGTTCTGGCTGTCCCGGTCGATCCCGATGCCCCGCGCGTTGACCTGACGCATCTGGCCGCGCCCGGCGCGACGCGCGACCTTGCCGGTGCCGACGCCCTGACACTGTGGCTGGAGGATCGGCTGGAACCCGACAACCGCAACCGCACTCCGGGCCGGGGACGCGCCCTTCCCGTCGCCGGATGAAGACGTGACTGTCTCGCCCTATGCCTTTGCAAAGTAAGGCGGCAAGGCGACGCGCGCAACGATGCAGGACGCTTCCGGCGCCAAGGTGATCGGCGGCGAAGTGGCAGCCGAAGGCGCCTGGCCCTGGCAGGTGGCGCTGATCGTCGCCGACGCGGTCGGGGCGGAAAGCCAGTTCTGCGGCGGCAGCCTGGTGCTGGACCAGTGGGTGCTGACCGCTGCCCATTGCATCCACATTCAGGAACGAGACGGAGGTTTTTCCGACCTGCGGCCGGACGAGTTTTCTGTGCTTGCCGGCACCAGCGCACTGGCGCCCGGCAAGGGCGATCCGATTCCGGTCGAGGCGGAGTTCCGCCATCCCTCGTATGCGCCGGACATATTCGACTTCGACATCGCGCTGATCAAGCTGGCCCGGGCGCCCGGCGTGCCCGACAAGACCATCGAGGTGCCAGATGCCGAATATGGCAGCCTGCTGAACCGGCAGGGCGTGACGACCATCGTCACCGGCTGGGGCCTGCAGGAGGGTGCCCGCCCCTCGCCCGAGCTGCGGCAGGCGCAGATCCAGATCCTGCACCGCAACCTCTGCAATGCGGCCCTGCTGGAGGCGAGGGCCGAGGAAGCGACGGGCGGCTTTGCCTTCGCCGCACAGACCCTTGGTGTGGGCGAGGACGATGCCTATGCGGTCTGGGACGAACTGCTGGCGCAAGCCCCTTAACCGATGAGCGAGAACCTGATCTGCTTGGGCACGTTCGAAGGCGGCAGGACCAGCTGCAGCGGCGATTCCGGAGGCCCGCTGTTCGTTCCCGCTGGAGGATGGGTACTACATCCAGGCCGGGATCGTCAGCTGGGGCCTGACCGCCGCAACCGGCCGCGGCTGTGACGAGACGGCGCTGTTGTCGGCCTATACGGACGTATCGAAGTTCGTGTCCCGGCTGAACGAGGTGATCGCAGCGAACCCCCGACCCGCCCGCCTGAGGGCAGCGCGCCAAGCACGGCGGGGCTGATCAGTTCGTCATCAGGTAATAGCTGTTGCGCACCCGGCCGCCGTTCTGGACGGTGATGTAGAAATACCCGTCCCAGGCCGGCGTCCAGTCGCAGTAAAGCTTGTCAGACCAGCTGACATCATAGCAGATCACGTTGCCGTTCTCGTCGGTGATCGCCACATCGAGGTTCGCATCGCCATCGCCCACGACCGCCACCTCGGCGTAGGAATTGCCATAGAACGGAATCTCCCAGACATCGGTCATGCCAGCGGGCAGGCGCGACAGCCACTGCACCGCCCCGCCGATCCGCCCGCGCGAGCCCTCGGCCATGGCGGCATCGATCAGGCGCTGCATCGCCTCGTCGTCGCCGGCGAGTGCCCTGGCCTTGGCGAACATGGCATCGGCGGTCACCGGGGCATCGGCGGCGCCGTCATCATCGGTGGTGGCGCTGAAGAAGCTGGCCTTGGCCGCGCGGCGCATCTCGTCGTTCATCATCGGCGCCGGGGCGGCCGGGGCGGCGGGCGCGGCCTTCTTGCGGAAGGTGCTCTGATCACCCTCGCGGAAAGTGATGGCGGCAGGGTCAAGGGTGCCGGCCTCTGTAGTTGTCACCTCCACCGAGGCAGCGAGCTTTGCCGCGGCAAGCACGGTCACTGCGTCGCCCTGTGCGACGCCAACGACATAGAGCTCCTGCGCAAGGGCCATTGTGGCAGCAGCGCCGGGGACGGCGCCTTCGGCGGCCGGACCGGCGTTCGTGCCGGTCTTGTCCTGGGCGATCGTTGGCACGGCCAGCGCGACAAGCGCGGTGGCGGCAAGGGCAGCGTAAAGGAATTTCAGTGTCATCTTTGCGTCACGCGCTTCAGTTCCCGACAAGCCGGTAGCTGTTCACCGTGTCGCCGGCGTTGCGAATGGTGGCGGTGAAGAACCCGTTGCGCGCTGGGGTCAGGCGGCAGAGCAGCGGCTCATGGCTCGGGGGATAAACGCAGACCGTGGCGCCGTCTTCGTCTGCGATGGTCAGCGACAGCACGCCATCGCCGTCACCGATCAGCGCGATTTCGGCTGCAACTTCTCCGAACAGGGGCAGGCGCCAGTCCTGCGTCTGACCGGGGCCAAGGTTGGCGCGCGCCTCGACGGCCGTATGTGGCGCGGCCCGCGGCAACTGGGCATCGAGGTCATAGACCAGATCCTGCAAATCCGGATCGTCGATCGCCAGGTTGCGCGCGATGCTCAAGGCGGCCTCTCCACCCGGATCCGGCGCCGCCAGAGCACCCTGTGGGGCATCGGGCGCAATCTCGGGGGCGGGGGCCATTTCCCAGCCGGTCGCGGGGCGCAGGCTTACCCCCCGCGCAAGCCGGATCGCGGCGATCAGGGCCAGAACATCGCCATGCTGCATGGCATGGTCATGCAGGCGCTGCGCCAGCACCAGTTGCGCAGCACTGCCCGGTTCGCCCTGCGCAGCGGACGAGAGGTTCGGCCCCTCGGCAAGCGCAGGTTGGGCCAGAAGCAGAAGGACAGGAAAGAGGCGGCGCGGCATGGTCGCGACTGTCGCAAAGCGGGCGCACGGCGGCAAGGCGGGAACGCCGCCTGCCTGGAATTTTCAGGCACCAGGATGTCGGTTCGTGACAAGAAGATAGCCGCTTTCCATGTTCACCCTGCAATCACCGTGCCGAAATGGAGGGCATCCTCTGGCAGGTCAAAACCGCAGTGGAGCGGACCTTCCGACAAGATGTCCATGCAGATCGGGAAGCCCTCGGCATCGGTCACCTTCCAGACCAGCGCGCCCATGCCGTCGCCGAACGCTCCGACCTCGGCGCGCGCCTGCCCGGCGAAGGGAATCCGCCAGATATCATGCCTTGGCGGACCGATCCTCACGACGTGCCGGTTCGACCCGCCGATCCTGCCCCGCGTGGCTTCTGCCAAGGCGCCGCTGATCAGAACCGGCAAGAGGGGGCCATCGCCGGCAAGATCGCAGGCGAAAGTCTCGATGCTGCCCGTCCAGACTCCAGAGATCAATCAGCGAAAATTCGGCTTTCCAGGGGCGGCTCGCGTCTTGCGCGATCTCGTGCTGCTTTGCGGGTGGCAGTCGGGCAAAGACTGTCTGGGTGCCGTCGGCATCCTCGGTGGTGCGGTGCCAATCGGGGGCCTCCCGCAAAGCGACGGCCTGCGCAAGGTGGAAGACCACCACGACCGCAAGCGCGTCATCGGCAGCAAACGCATGGGCATGAAGCCGTGTCGCAAGGTCAACCGTCGCCACGGGGCCGGGCATGGCAGGGTCTTCGGCATGTGCCGGGGCAGGCAGCATGATCGGCATGGCTGCCGGAAGTGCAATGGCCAGCTGCGGGAAATCGGGCATCGAAACAGACTGCTTGGCAATGACACTGACGGCATGTTGCCGGGATCGGTTTGTCCCGGGTAGCGGCCGGGCAAGCCTCCTGCCCCTTCCGTCGCAGGGGACTTCGCGCTAGCAGGGCACAGGAGGCGCCCATGCAAAGCAAAGATATCCTCGACCGACTGATCGGCTTCGACACGGTAAGCGCGAAGCCCAACATGGCGCTGATGGGCTATGTGAAGGATCTGCTGGCCGGGGCGGGTGTGCCGGCCGTTCTGATCCCCGATGCCTTGGGCGGGAAGGCGAATCTTCATGCCACCGTGGGGCCAGAGGGAATGGGTGGCGTGATGCTGTCGGGTCATACCGACGTGGTCCCGGTCGAGGGTCAGGCGTGGACGCATCCGCCCTTCGCCCTGACCGAGGCCAACGGCCGGCTTTACGGGCGCGGCACTGCGGACATGAAGGGATTCGTTGCCTGCGCGGTAGAGGCGATGCTTCTGGCCGCGAAGCGCCCGCTGAAGGTGCCGCTGCATCTGGCCCTGTCATATGACGAGGAAATCGGCTGCATGGGCGTGCGCAGCCTGATCGACATGCTGGCGGCGGCGCCGGTGAAGCCCCGGTTCTGCATCGTGGGCGAGCCGACGGGGATGCAGGTCGCCACCGGCCACAAGGGCAAGGTCGCCCTGCGGGCTACTTGCACGGGGCGCGAGGGGCATTCGGCGCTGGCGCCGCTGGCCTTGAACGCGCTGCATCTGGCGGCGGATTTCCTGGGCGCGGTGCGGCGGGTGCAGGCCGAGGTGGCGGCGACGGGCCTGCGCGATGGCGACTATGACGTGCCCTACACGACCCTGCATGTCGGCAAGATGGCGGGTGGCGTGCAGGTGAACATCGTGCCGAACCAAGCCACACTGGATTTCGAGATCCGGTCTCTGGCGGGAGAGGACGTGGGCGCGCTGATTGCCCGGCTGGAGGCCGAGGCCGAAGCGATCGTCGCGCCCCTGCGGGCCGACTTCCCCGAGGCCGCGATCCGGATCGAGCGGCTTTGGGATTACCCCGGCCTCGGCACGCCCTCGGATGCGGCGGTGGTCAATTTCGTCAAGGGGCTGACCGGGGCGAACGGCACGATCAAGGTGGCCTTCGGCACCGAAGGCGGGCTTTTCGACCAGCGCCTTGGTATCCCCACGGTGATCTGCGGGCCCGGCTCGATGGCGCAGGGTCACAAGCCCGACGAATTCGTGACAATGGAACAGCTTGATCGCTGTCGGGCGATGCTGGGCACCCTGATCGGACGGCTTGAGGCGGGCATCTGACCCGAAACGGTCAGATGAGGCCCTCTTTCCTGAACAGCGCCTTCAGGTCAGTCTCTGGTCGGGCGCCGAAATGGCTGATGACCTCGGCGGCGGCGACACAGCCCATCCGGCCGGCCGTGGCCAGCGACTGCCCGGTGGCCAGGCCATAAAGGAAGCCGGCGGCGAACTGGTCGCCCGCGCCGGTTGCATCGACCGGCACCACGCGGTTGACCGGCACCACGGCTTCCTCATCCCCGCGCACAACGATGACATCGTGGCCGGACCTGGTGCAGACGACCAGCCCGGCATCTGCTGCGGCCTGTTCCAGGGCGGTGGACAGATCGGCCTGATACAGCGAACACCATTCGTGTTCGTTGCCGATCACATAATCCAGCGTCCTGACCAGGCGGCGAAAATCGTCGCGGTGGCGATCGACGCAGAACGGGTCGCTGAGTGCGATGCCGGCCTTGCCGCCGCCAGCGCGGCAAAGCTGCACCGCGCGTTCGAAGGCCTGCTTTCCCTTGGGCTTGTCATAAAGATAGCCTTCCAGGAACAGGATCTCGGCCCGGCCGGCCACCTCGTCCGACACATCCTCGGGGCCGAGTTCGGAGGAGATGCCGAGATAGGTGTTCATCGACCGCTCGCCGTCGGGGCTGACGAAGATCATGCTGCGCGAAGTGGGCAGTTCCCCGCCCGGCACGGGCGGGTTGACGAAATCCGTGCCCTCCTCGGCCATGGTGCGGGCGTAGAAACGGCCCAGGGCATCGTCGTGGACGCGGCCGATAAAGGCGGTGGTCAGGCCAAGGTTGCCAAGACCGGCCAGCGTGTTGGCCACCGACCCGCCGGGCGCCTGCTGGCGGTTGGTCATCGCGCCGTAAAGAAGTTCGCCCCTCTCGCGTTCGACCAGCTGCATGATGCCCTTCTGAATGCCCATCAGGTCCAGAAAACTGTCATCTGCAGAACAGAACACATCGACGATGGCGTTGCCGATGCCCACGACCTGATAGGTTTTCATTCAGTCTTTTCCTCGTATTGGCACCAGTCGCGGATCGGACAGATGCCGCATTTCGGCTTGCGCGCTGTGCAGATATACCGCCCGTGCAGGATCAGCCAGTGGTGGGCATGGGCCTGGTATTCGACCGGCACGTTGTCCTCGATCGCGCGTTCGACGGCCAATTCATCCTTTCCGGGGCAGATGCCTGTGCGGTTTCCGACTCGGAAGATATGCGTATCCACGGCCTGAGCGGGGTGGTGGAACCACATGTTCAGCACCACGTTCGCCGTCTTGCGGCCTACACCCGGCAATGTGGTCAGCGCCGCGCGCGAGGACGGCACCTCGCCGCCGAAGTTCTCGATCAGCAGGCGGGACAGGCGCATGATGTTCTTCGCCTTGTTCCGGTAAAGGCCGATCGTCTTGATGTGTTCGATCAGTCCCTCTTCGCCCAGGGCCAGCATCTTTTCCGGTGTGTCGGCGATCTGGAACAGCCGGCGCGTGGCCTTGTTCACACCCGCATCCGTCGCCTGTGCCGACAGGGCCACGGCGACCAGCAGGGTGAAGGCATTTACGTGTTCAAGCTCGCCCCTCGGATGGGGCTCGATCTCGGCGAAGCGCGCGAAGATCCGCTTCAGGGTGGCGTAGGGAAGCTGCTGGACCATGCGCCTGTTGCAGCACGAAAGCCGCCCCGCGACAAGCCGCAGGAATCGGGTCGCGGCGGCGGACAGGGGCGATTACATCGGAATGGCGCGTCGATGACTTCGTCACTTCTTGCCGACCCGGCCAGGAGAAGGCGCCGTCGCCGGAGGATCCGACCCGAGGAAGCCACATGACCGACCAGTCCCCCGCCTATCATTACCAGGTGATTGCCCGCGCGCTGCAGATCATTGACGCCGAAGGCCCCTGCCTGTCGCTGGAGATCCTGGCCGCACGGATGCAGATGAGCCCGTCGCATTTCCAGCGGGTCTTCAGCCAGTGGGTCGGGGTCAGCCCGAAACGATACCAGCAATACCTGACGCTGGGCCATGCCCGGCGGCTGCTGGCAGAGCGGCGCACGCTGCTTGGCACGGCGCTAGAGACCGGCCTTTCGGGCACCGGGCGGCTGCACGACCTGTTCCTGACCTGGGAGGCGATGTCGCCCGGCGATTATGCGAAGGGCGGCGAAGGGCTGGAAATTCGCTGGGGCCGGTTCGGCAGCCCCTTCGGCCCGGCCGTTGTGATGGCGACCGGCAGGGGCATCTGCGGGATGGCCTTTGCTGATGAAGGGGGCGAAGAGGCAGCGCTGAAGGATCTGGCCGTTCGCTGGCCTCGTGCCACATTCATCGAGGATCCGGCCGCGCTGGGCTCCCTGGTCGAGGGTGCGTTCGGGGGGCGTGCAACCGCGCTGCACCTGATCGGCGCGCCCTTCCAGATCAAGGTCTGGGAGGCGCTTCTGGCAATCCCGACAGGCCATGTGACCACTTATGCCGACATCGCAGGCGCGATCGGCCACCCTTCGTCCTACCGGGCCGTCGGCACGGCGGTCGGGCGCAACCCGATCTCGTTCCTGATCCCCTGCCATCGTGCGCTGCGGCGCGATGGCGGCCTTGGCGGATATCACTGGGGTCTGCCGCGCAAGCGCGCCATGCTGGCCTGGGAATCGGCACGCACGGGACTTTGATGGGCAAAACCCTGCCGAGCGGACGCAGGACTGTAAGTCTTCGCCGCAGGCTGATATAAGATCGCCTGAGCCCTGAACGGGCCCAGTAACGAGGCAGAGCACATGATGACGAAAACCCCACTGATCCTGGCCGTCGCCAGCACCTTGGCCCTGACGGCCTGCGTGGACCCGAACGCCTATCCTGATGACCCGAACGCCCGCCAGCGGCAGGGTGCGATCATCGGCGGTGTTACCGGCGCGATTGCAGGCGCGGCGGTTTCCTCGGACAGCGACCGTCTGAAGGGCGCGATCGTCGGTGGCGTGCTGGGCGCAGGCACCGGCGCGATCATTGGGGCCGACCTTGACCGTCAGGCCGCCGAGCTGCGCAGTTCGCTGAACTCGAACATTTCGGTGACCAACACGGGCGAATACCTGATCGTCAACATGCCGCAGGATCTGCTGTTCGCTGTGGACAGCGCCGCCGTGCGCCCCGACCTGCGCCGCGACCTGCAGGCCGTGTCGTCCAGCCTGCTGAAATACCCCAACAGCCGGATCGAGGTGATCGGCCATACCGACAACACCGGCGCCGCCGCCTACAACCAGGATCTTTCGCAGCGCCGTGCCGTCGCCGTGGCGAATATCCTGCGCGAGAACGGCGTTCCCGCATCGCGGATCGTTGCCATCGGCCGTGGCGAGGACCAGCCCATCGCCTCGAACCTGACACCGGAAGGCCGCGCCAAGAACCGCCGGGTCGAAATCATCATCCGCCCGACGCGCTGAGAGCGTCAGCCGCAAGGAACAGGGGCCGGATCGTCTCCGGCCCTTTTTTCGTTGCGCGGCACAGGCATTGGTCATAATTTCCGACCAATTGACGGATCGGAATATGCCGTTTCAGAAGGTAACACCCGAAAAGCTGTCGCAATCTGTCGTCCGGCAGATCGAGCAGCTGATCCTTCGCGGTATCCTTCGACCGGGGGAACGCCTTCCTTCGGAACGCGATCTGGCCGAAAAGCTGGATGTATCCCGCCCCTCGTTGCGCGATGCCATCAGCGAACTGGCAGAACGGGGCCTGTTGGTCAGCCGCGCGGGCTCTGGCGTCTTCGTGGCCGAGGTATTGGGTTCGGCCTTTTCCCCGGCGCTGATCCAGCTGTTTGCCACGCATGACGAGGCGGTCTTCGACTATATCGCCTTCCGTCGCGACATGGAGGGTCTTGCCGCCGAACGTGCCGCGCGTCTGGGATCCGAAACCGACCTGCGGCTGATCGACACGATCTTTCGCAAGATGGAGGCCGCGCATCAGAAGCGCGACCCTTCGGACGAGGCGCAGCTGGACGCCGAATTTCACATGTCGATCATTGAGGCCAGCCACAACGTGATCATGCTGCACATGTTGCGGTCGATGTTCGATCTGCTGCGGCAGGGGGTGTTCTATAACCGTCAGGTGATGTTCCGGAATCGGATGACGCGCGGCCAGCTTCTGGACCAGCACCGAGCGATGAACACGGCGATCCAGGCCCGCGATCCGGTGGCTGCGCGGGCTGCGGTCGAGGCGCATCTCAGCTTTGTCGAACAGGCCTATGTCGATCAGATGCGCGCGGAAAAGCACGAAACCATCGCGCGTCAGCGGCTGGAACACGAAGCAAGCCGGTAACGGGCTTTTTCTGGCCGTTCGGGGCTTGCGGGGGCATCCGAAGAAAGGCAGAACCGGCGGCCGTTCCGGGCCGCCGGTTCCTGATTTCGGTGGACTTTCCGATCAGTGCAGCCGCGCCGCGACCTGATCGATGGCCTCGTCGATCGACTTTGCCGCAGCATCCGCCGTCATCTGGCTGGCAAGCACGTCGCCAGCCGCAGCGACCGCCACGGAAATCGCCTGCTCGCGGACCTGACGGATCGCTGCCGCTTCCGCCGAGGCGATCTGTTCCGTCGCGGCGGCCATGCGCCGCGCAATCGATCGCTGAAGTTCGGCCTTTGCCTGTTCGGCCGCGGCCAAGGCTTCGTCGCGGGCCGAGGTCACGATCCGTTCGGCCTGTTCCTGCACTTCCTTCTGGCGGCGCTCGTAGGTCGCAAGGATCGACTTGGCCTCTTCGCGCAAGGCACGCGCCTCGTCGAGTTCGGCCTTGATGGCTGCGGCACGCGCATCAAGCATGCCGGTCAGCTTGGCCGGAACCTTCAGATAGACCAGCAGACCCACGAAGGCCAGAAAGCCAAGCAGCACCACGAAATCGGTGTTCTGCAGCGAAAAGAACGGGCCCGAGGCCGCCAGCGCGGGGCTGGCCAGTAGCGACAGAAGGAGGGAAAGGCGTGTCATCGTCTTATCCTTTCAGCCGCGCGGCCACGGCCTCGCTTACGGTCCTGGCATCTGCGGTCCCGCCAAGCGCGGCCACGAGTTCGGCCGCCGTATCGCGGGCCACTTCGGCAACCGCAGCGGCGGCACCGTCACGGATCGCAGCGATCGTCTTTTCCGACTCGGCCGTCTTCGCGGCAATCTCGGCATCGGCCCTGGCGGTTGCGGCGTCCAGATCCTTCTGGATCTCGGCCTTCGCCTGGGCGATGATCTTGGCCGCCTCGGCACGGGCATTGGCCAGCGCCTCGTTATAGGCCTTTTCGGCTGCCACTGCCTTCTGCTTCAGCTCTTCGGCTGCGGCAAGGTCGTTGGTGATCGTGCTCTTCCGGTCGGCCAGCACTGCGCCGATGCGGGGCAGGGCTACGCGCGAAAGAATGAGATAGATCACGACCAGCGTGACCAGAAGCCAGAAGATCTGGTTCGGCCAGGTAGAGAAGTCGAGCTGGGGCATCCCAGCCGCCTGTCCCGCCCCGCCATGTGCTTCGGTTGCCATGTCGTCTCTCCCAAATCCTTGGAACCAGGGCCAGGCGCCAGCCTGGCCCGGACATCAGGTTCGAAAGATCAGACGGCGAACATCAGCAGAAGAGCGATCAGGAACGAGAAGATCCCGAGAGCTTCCGCAAAGGCGATGCCGACGAAGAGGTTGGCCATCTGGCCGGGGGCGGCCGACGGGTTGCGCAGCGCGCCGGCCAGGAAGTTGCCGGCGATGTGGCCCACGCCGATACCGGCGCCGCCGAGGCCGATGGTGGCCAGACCGGCACCGATGTATTTGCCGAGCAGAGCGAGTTCGCCTTCCATGATGTCTCTCCTATGGATGGAATGCTGTTGATTGGTTGTCCAGACCCTAGTGGTGGGCGTCGCCAACGGCGTCGCGCAGATACACGCAGGTCAGAATGGTGAAGACATAGGCCTGAACGCTGGCAACCAGCAGTTCCAGCCCGTAGATCGCCACGATGGCGGCAATCGGCACGACCGAGGCGATCCCCATGGCGCCGGCGAAGCCGGCAAACACCTTGATCACGGCATGGCCAGCCATCAGGTTGCCGCCAAGACGGATCGAATGGCTGAGCGGACGCACGAAGTAGGAGATCAGTTCGATCACGGCCAGGATCGGCCGCAGCACCAGCGGCGCCGACGAGACCCAGAACATCGCAAGGAAACCGATCCCCTTCCGGTAAAAGCCCACCAGCGTGACCGTCAGGAAGACCAGCAGCGCCAGCACCGCCGTCACCGCAATGTGCGAGGTGGTGGTGAAAGACATCGGGATCAGACCCAGGATGTTAGACAGGAAGACGAACATGAACAACGTCATGATGTAGGGGAAGAATTTCAGCCCCTCGTGGCCAGCCACGTCCTCGACCATCTTGTGAATGAAGCCGTAGAACAGTTCGGCCACCGACTGCCCGCGCGACGGCACGATGGCCCTGCGACGGGTGGACAGGACCAGAAGCGCCGTCATCGCCAGGATCGCGATCGCCATCCAGAGCGTGACATTGGTCGGTGTGTACCATTCGATCGGGCCATCGCCGAACAGCGGCTTGACGATGAACTGATCCATCGGGTGGATCTGCAACCCGCCGCCGTGCCCTTCCGTCGCCATCCTCAGCTTCCTTCGTCCCTCGCGGCAGCGGCCGCGCTTTTCCGTCCCAATTCCTTCGCCGTGCCCAGCATCGTGCGGATGCCGGCGGCGAAGCCGAAGAGCGAGAAGACGATCAGGAAGATGGGCAGCGTGCCGGCCAGCACGTCGATCCCGTAACCGATGGCAGACCCCAGCACGATGCCGGTCGCCAGCTCGATCACCATCCTCCAGGCCACCTCGCCCTGCGAGAAACCCTTTGCCGTGGCAGAGTCCTCTGCCTTCGGCGCCCCCTTCACCTGTTCAAGCCGCGCCTCCAGCGCACGTAGCCGGTCGGGATCGGGATCGGACGCCATGACAAGACCCCTATACAGTCGGGCGGAACCTACGGATCGGGCGCGAGAGAGTCAAGCCGTAGGCATTTCTTGCAAGCTATTGACTAATATGGTTTTTTCTGCGCGCTTCTGGCAGGTGGCGGGTGCTGAGCACCCGCAGGCATATTCAACCCCGCGGTTGACGATTGCCGCCATGCGCGGGATAAGCGGCCCATGCATGATCGTCTGGATGCCGTCTTTGCCGCCCTTGCCGACCCGACCCGCCGGGCGATCCTGACGATGCTTCTGGAAGACGACATGGCCGTGACCGACGTTGCCGAACCCTTCGCGATGAGCCTGGCCGCCATCTCGAAGCACCTGAGCGTGCTGGCCGATGCCGGACTGATCAGCCGAGAAAGGCGCGGCCGGGTGATCTGGTGCAAGCTGGAACCCGACGCCCTGCGCGCCGCATCGGTCTGGATGCAGGGCTTCGGCCAGTTCGAGCCGGTGGACCTGGACGCCTTCGAGCGATTTCTGGAACGCGAACTTCAGGACGAGGCGGGCTGATCGCGCCAGACGGTCAGGGCAGGATTGCGGCAAGCGTTCCGCAATCTGAAACAGTCTGTCCAGGTCGCCCTGTCGCGCCGCCGCAAGGCCACCCGCAGTGCGCCACAGTCCTGCCCTGCTTGCCGGGGATCGTGGCTAAAGCGGAAAGGGACTGGCGGAAAATGAAGAAAACACTCGCGCTCCTGCAAAAGTTTGGCCTGCTTCGGCGCAAGACCGATGCAGAGGCACTTACCCAGTTCGAACGGCGCCTGAAGAAGGTCAACCGGGCAAGACTGGTGAACCAGCAGGGTCTGGGTGGCCCGGTGTTCAGAAGCCGACCGTCAGAGCCGGAAGCCTGAGCCCGGTCATCAGGTCGCGCAATTCCTGGCGCGCGGCGATGTTGGACAGGTTCAGCTGGTCGACGCCGGTATCCTTCAGGTCAAGCAGTGTCAGGCCACGCGGGAACAGCTCGCGGAAGATCACCCTTTCGGAAAAGCCTGGCAGCACACGAAAGCCGATGCGGCGCGAAAGATCCTCTAGCGCCGCGCCGACCTTTTTCTTGTTGTGCATCTGCTGGGCGCCCAGGCGGTTGCGCACCACGATCCAGTCGATCGGCTTCAGCCCGGCCTGTGCCCGCATCTGCCGCGCCGCCCAGACCATTTCGGCATAGATTGACGGCCCCCTGACCTTGCCGGTCATCGGATCTACGCGGGCCAGCAGATCGAAGTCCACGAAGCTGTCGTTCATCGGCGTGATCAGTGTATCGGCCAGGGTATGGGCCACCTGGCTTAACCGGGTGTGGCTACCGGGGCAGTCGATGACGATGAAATCCTTCTCGCCATGCATCGCCTCGATCGCACTGGCCAGGCGTTCGTCCTGGGCATTCTCGCCGTTCGTCACGGGAACAGCGGGCAGGTCGCGATAGTCGGGGGTGGGCAGGGCCAGGCCGGCCTGCGCCATGTAGGCGCGGCGGTTCTCGATATAGCGGCCGAAGGACCGCTGGCGCAGGTCAAGGTCCAGCGCGCCGACCCGGTGACCCAGGCGCGCCAGTGCCGTCGCCACATGCATGCAGGTGGTCGATTTGCCCGAACCGCCCTTTTCGTTTCCAACAACGATGATGTGCGCCATGGCCGCCCCTTCCGCTTGCCGGGCATCTCATATGCGCAGTCGCCGCGAGGGGGAAGACGGAAGGGAAGGTCGGGCCGGGAAATCAGGCAGGCCATCAGCCGGCCGGGTCGCCGCCAAGATCAGGGCGGCTGCGGTCGTCCCGATCACCTGCGTCATGCCGGAAGTAGATGCGCCCGTGATCGGACAGGCCGATCCGCACGGGAGATGCCGCGCAGGTCATGACCCCGACCCGTTCAAGGCCCAACAGGCCCTTGAGCGGGTGGCAACATGCCAGCCTGCCGGTCTGCCAAGGCACTGGCAATGCGGCCGCGCCCGCAAGCAAAAGGGCGCGCATCGCTGCGCGCCCCACAAGGCCTGCAAGGTGGCGGGTATCAGAACCCGAGGCCGGCGTATTTGTTCTTGAACTTCGACACGCGACCGCCGGTGTCCATCAGCTTGGCCTGCTGCCCGGTCCAGGCCGGGTGCGCCAGCGGGTCGATGTCCAGCGACATGGTGTCGCCTTCCTTGCCCCAGGTCGAACGGGTGGTGTAGGTCGTCCCGTCCGTCATCTTGATGGTGATCGTGTGGTAATCGGGGTGGATATCGGCTTTCATCGTCCCGGTCCTTATTCCGATTTCTCTTTGTAGTTCGCGACTTCCGCGATCCGGGCCGACTTGCCGCGGCGCGCGCGCAGATAATACAGCTTGGCGCGGCGGACACGGCCACGGCGGACGACCTCGATCGAGTCGATATTGGTCGAATAAAGGGGGAACACCCGCTCGACGCCTTCGCCGAACGAGATCTTGCGCACGGTGAACGAGGCACCCAGCGTCAGCCCACCCTTGCGCCCGATGCAGACGCCTTCATAGGCCTGCACGCGCGAACGCGAGCCTTCGGTCACCTTGTAGCCGACACGGATCGTGTCGCCGGCCTTGAAATCCGGGATCTTCTTGCCGAGCGCAGCGATCTGCTCGGCCTCAAGTTGCGCGATGAGGTTCATGCGCTTCGTCTCCATTTGCCTGCGGTGGATCCGCAGAGGTGATGCCGCGCCAGAGCTTCCGGTCTTCGCCCGGGTCCCCCCTGATGGCCAGAGAGCCCGCCGCAGGTGGCGCCTGCTTCTTGTGGGCCTTTTCCCTTGCGATGGCCCTGCGGAAGAAGGCAGGCAGGCAAAGGAAAAAGCGTCCGACGGGCGCATCGCCCCGGACCGAGCGCGTATAGGGGGAAGGCGCGGTCCGGTCAAGGGGGCGGCTGATCGGCGAAGGCAAAGCGATGCAGTCAGGATGGGGGAACCGGAAATGGCGAGGGCCGGCACAACGGGGCGATGTTGCCGCAAGTCATTGCATTCGCTGACTTGATCCTTCGATCCGCAGGATACCGGCCCGCCTGTCATGCGTCTTTCTTCCGGCTCTGCCCACGCAAGGGCAGCCTGCGGTCGGCCCGCCGTCACGAATCGGTGCCTGCCGGATCGTCAGCGCCATCCGCGGCGGGTCCGTCCGCCCGGCTGCCGCGCCTTGCCCACAGATCCGGCCGACGCTCTCGGGTCAGGCGCTCGGCCTCTGCCCGGCGCCAGCGGGCGATCTCGGCATGGTTTCCGGATTGCAGGACCGCCGGGATCTCGTGACCTTCCCAGACAGCCGGCCGGGTGTAATGCGGATGCTCCAGCAGGCCGTCGGAAAAGCTTTCTTCCTCGGTCGAGGCGGCATTGCCCAGAACGCCGGGCAAAAGCCGTACTGTGGCGTCCAGCACGGCCTGCGCGGCGATCTCGCCCCCGGTCAGGATGAAATCGCCAAGGCTGATCTCTTCCACCTGGTGGTGATCCAGCACGCGCTGGTCCACCCCTTCGAAACGGCCGCAAAGCAGGGTCACACCCGCACAGCCCGCCAGGCGCCGGGCCGCAGCCTGCGTGAAGGGGCGGCCACGCGGCGACAAATAGATCACCGGCCACCGCGCACGGTCGACAGGCGTGCCGATGCGGGCCTGGCGGATGGCCGCATCCACGACATCCGGGCGCAGGACCATGCCCGCACCGCCGCCTGCGGGCGTGTCGTCCACATTGCGGTGCCTACCCTGGCCGAAGGCCCGCAGGTCGATGGTCTCAAGCTGCCACAGCCCGAAATCCAGCGCCTTGCCGGTCAGAGACAGGCCAAGCGTGCCCGGGAATGCCTCGGGGAAGAGGGTGATGACCCTTGCCGTCCACGCCCCCGAAACCACCCGCGGCTCCTCCATCAGGTCGCGCGGTGTCAGGCTGGCGCGGATCGCCAGGCGACCGTGGCTTTTCGGGGTCTTGGGTTCGGACATGCGGCGGAATTACAGGCAAACGCCGTGGGGCGGAAGCCCCGACACTCAGGCAATGCGGGCAGAGGGTGCCGCCATCGCCCCGGCATGCGCCTCGGCCGGGGCGGCACCCGGTCTCAGCGCCGTCTCGACCGCTTGCGCCAGGGCGCGCAGACCGTCGCGCAGATCGGCGCGCAGGTGGGCAGGCAGATCAGACGCGGGGTCAGCGCCAAGATCCTGTTCAGCCGCCTCGCGCAGGCGCTCTGGCGTCGGAAAATCGGGGGCTCTGTCGGGAAAAGCTGCGATCAGTGCCACCGCACGCGGCAGGTAAAGCCGCAGCAGATCCGCGTTGCCATCGGCAATGGAAAAGGCCCGGCGCATGGAATCGGGCACCAGGCCCGGCGCAACGACCTCGGGCTCGGAGGCCCACACGACAAGGGCGCGGCGCAGGGCAGCATGGCTGCGGTCGGGTCTCGCAAGTGCGGCGGTCAGCGCCTTCAGCCGCAGCGCGGCGCCGGGCACCTGCATGACCCGGTTCACAAGGGCAGCCACCTCTGCATCGGGCGCAGTGTCCGGCAGGTTGAGCAGCGGCACGATGGCGGCTGCCGCCTGGGCTGCGGCACGGGGTGCCTGGGCGGCCTCTGCCTCGTCATCCAGGAAGATGCCCCGATCAGCCGCCTCGTACGCATTCCAGAGCATCCGGCAGAGCGGGAGCGCCATGAACGAGACCGCAAGCGGGAAGATCGGGTTCAAAACCGGCAGAAAGCCCGCAAGGGCGCCGATTCCGCGGCCGGTCGCCATGAGGATGACGACAAGCAGAACCTGCGACAGAACCTGGATCAGGGCCGAAAGCCAGGCCGCCGGCGTTGCCCATTCCTGCGCTGTCGAAGGCCACTGTTCAGGTCTGAGCATTATCAGCCAGACGACGAACATGGCCACGAAGGGGGCCACGGTCCCCCACCCGAACCCGCTGAGTCCGGCGAACAGTGGCCCGCTGTACAACAGCACTGCTGCAACTTTCAGCAGGCGAAGTCGGGTTGTCATCTCATGTGCCTTCCCCGGGGCCCGCCATGACAGCAGCGGCAGCCCCTATTCGACATCCTCGGGCAAATCGACAATCAAACGACCAGCAGTCAGGTCAACATTGGGCACGATTGCCTTGGTAAAGGGCAAAAGCAGGGCCGATTTGTGACTGGCAGGAGATATTTCGATGATGTCGCCCGCCCCGTGATTGTGTATGGCGGTGACCTTTCCCAGAAGTTGGCCCCCGGTGTCGTAGGCAGACAGCCCGATCAGGTCGGCATGGTAGAATTCATCGTCCGGCAGGGCAGGCAGCCGGTCGCGCGGGACGAAAAGCCCCGTGCCGCGCAGTGCCTCGGCCTGCTCGCGGGAGGCAACACCCGACAGGCGGGCACCAAGTCCGCCGGCTATCGGACGGGTAAGGGTGACACGAAAGCTGCGGCTGCCGTCCTCGGTCAGAAGCGGGCCGTAGGAGGCGATGTCGGTCGGCACCGAGCAGAAGCTTTTCAGCCGCACCTCGCCGTTCACGCCGAAGGCGCCTGCAATCGCGCCGATGCAGATGAGATCCGCCATCAGCGCGTCTCCAGGTGAAGATCGGGGGAGCGGGTTTCCCAGCCTTCACGTTCCAGTTCGGGCATGTCGTCCTCGTCCTCAGGCCAGCCGATGCAGAGATAGCCGATGAAACGCCAGTGGGCCGGCGCGTCAAGATCACGCATGAGCCGGCCCGGATCAAGGATCGAGACCCAGCCGAGGCCAAGGCCCTCGGCGCGCAGTGCCAGCCAGAACAGCGTGATCGCGCCGACGACGGAATAGGCGCGGGTTTCCGGCATGGTTGCGGCGCCCAGGCCATGGCCCTTGGGCGTCGCGTCGTCGCAGAAGACGGCCAGCTGGACCGGCGCCTCGGCCATCCCCGACAATTTCAGCCGGCCATAATCGCGCGCCCGATCGCCCTGTTGGCCGGCCAGTGCGGCGGCATTGGCACAGCGGAAGTTGTCAAGACAGGCGGCACGGGCCACAGCCCCCTTCACCCGGATCAGGCGCCAGGGCTCGGACAGGCCGACGGAAGGGGCCAGGGAAAAGGCTTTCAGACAGCGGGCGAGGATCGCCTCGTCCACCGGGTCTGTACGGAAGCGGCGCACATCGCGCCGCCACCGCATGAGCCGGGCCAGATCTTCCCGGAAATCGGGGCTGAACCGGCCCGGCAGCACCGGATCACTCGGCGGCGGGTTCGGCGGCGCGGGCGGCCTTCTTGGCGGCACGCTCGGCCATCGCCTTGCCGGGAACGCCGGCCTTGGGGTTGTTGCGCGCCTTCTTCGGCAGGGCACCAGCGGCCTCGAGGAAGCGCGCGATGCGGTCGGTGGGCTGGGCGCCCTGGCTCAGCCAGTGCTGCACGCGGTCCATGTTCATCACGACGCGCTTTTCGTCGTCCTTGGCCAGAAGCGGGTTGTAGGTGCCGAGCTTCTCGATGAAGCGGCCGTCGCGCGGCATGCGCGAATCGGCGGCAACGATCGAATAGAACGGGCGCTTCTTGGAACCGCCGCGCGCCAGACGGATTTTCATAGCCATGGTGTATCTCCTTCTCGATGGCTGGTAACGGGGCAAGCCCCGGTCATTTCTGAAGCTTCTCGTGGTGCCTGATGACTTCACCGATGATGAAGGCCAGGAATTTCTTCGCGAGGTCGGGGTCGAGGTCGGCCTCTTTCGCCAGCTGGTCCAGCCGCGCCATCTGCCGTGCCTCGCGGTCGGGGTCAGAAGGCGGCAGGCCATGTTCTGCCTTCAGCCGCCCCACGGCCTGGGTGTGCTTGAAGCGTTCGGCCAGGGTGTAGACCAGAATCGCATCCAGCCGGTCGATCGATTGTCGATGCTCTTTCAGCAGACTGGCTGCGCGGGTGGTGGCGTCGGTCATGCGACCAGCTCCGATGCAGGGTGGCGGGGGCAGCGGTCCAGCGCAGCGAACCGGGTATGGTGCAGGGCGATCTGGCGGGCGTGGCGGATCATCATTTCTTCCGCATCAGCCCCGAAAGGCCCGCAGGCAGGGTGATGCCGCGCGGCAGACCGCCGATGCCGGGCGGCAGCGCGCCGCCTGCCCCACCCGCGCCCTGCTGCATGCCCCTGGCCAGCTCAGCCAGTTCTTCGGGCGACATCTTCGACGGATCGGGCATGCCGCCCTTGCCGAGGAACTGGCGGATCATCTGCTTCATCATGCCGCCCTTGCCCATCTTCTTCATCATGTCGGCCATCTGCCGATGCTGTTTCAGAAGCCGGTTCAGGTCGGCCACATCCAGCCCGGCCCCGGCCGCGATGCGCTTCTTGCGGCTGGCCTGCAGAAGGTCGGGGTTCGCGCGTTCCTTCTTGGTCATCGAGTTGATCAGCGCGATCTGGCGGCGCAGCATCTGGTCGTTCAGCCCTGCCGCCTCGGCCTGGGCCTGCATCTTGGACATCCCGGGCATCATGCCCATGAGGCCCTGCATCCCGCCCATCTTCAGCATCTGTTCCAGCTGCATCTTCAGGTCGTTCATGTTGAACAGACCCTTGGCAAAACGCTTGGCCATGCGTTCGGCCTGTTCGGCCTCGAAGGTCTCCTGCGCCTTCTCGACCAGCGCCACGATGTCGCCCATGCCCAGGATGCGGCCGGCGACACGTTCGGCCTCGAAGGGCTCGATCGCGTCCATTTTCTCGCCGAGGCCGACAAAGCGGATCGGCTTGCCGGTGATCGCCCGCATCGACAGCGCAGCACCGCCGCGGCCGTCACCGTCCATCCGGGTCAGGACCACGCCGGTGATCCCCACCTTGCCGTCGAATTCGGTGGCGACGTTCACCGCGTCCTGGCCGGTCAGGCCGTCGACCACAAGGAGCGTCTCGCGCGGTTGGGCGATGTCGCGCACGGCCTTGACCTCGTCCATCAGGACTTCGTCGATGTGCAGCCGCCCGGCGGTGTCGAGGAACAGCACGTCATAGCCGCCCAGGGATGCCTGGGTCTTGGCACGCTTCGCGATCTGCACCGCCGTCTCGCCCTTGACGATGGGCAGCGTATCGACACCGATCTGCGCGCCCAGGATCGCCAGCTGCTCCATCGCCGCAGGGCGGTTGGTGTCGAGAGAAGCCAGCAGAACCTTCTTGCCGTTCTTCTCCTTCAGCCGCTTGGCAAGCTTTGCGGTGGTCGTGGTCTTGCCCGAACCCTGAAGGCCGACCATCAGGATGGTCGCAGGCGGGTTGTCGATCTTCAGCGCCTCGGCCGGGCCGTCGCCGGACAGCACGCGGATCAGCTCGTCATGGACGATCTTCACCACCATCTGGCCGGGGGTGACCGACTTGGTGACGGCCGCGCCGGTGGCCTTTTCAGTCACGCGCCTGATGAAATCGCGCACGACGGGCAGCGAGACGTCGGCCTCCAGCAGCGCGACACGAACCTCGCGCAGCGCGGTGGTCACGTCGGCCTCGGTCAGCGCCCCCTGCTTGGTGAGACGATCGAACACGCCGCCAAGGCGTTCTGACAGGCTTTCGAACATCGCGTCACCCTTTCGTTGCGTCTGCCCCGATATGGGGCGGCGGAACCCTGATGCAAAGCGGAACGGCACCCGTGGGCGCAACGCGCTGACGGATGGCGATCCCGGGCCATGCCCTAGGGACCGGAAGCCTTGGCCTCCGGGGATTGGGGGCGGATACGCCCATCGCCCGCCCGAGTCAAGCCGTGCCGCCCGCTCCGGCCAGCCAGCGGTTGATCGCCTCGGCCGTGCGGGCAGCGCCGTCGCCGCTGGAATGGATCTGGGTCAGCGGCACATCGCCAGTCGTGGTCTTCAGGATGGGACGGTGGGTGTAAGTGGCAGTCGATCCCGAACTCGCGTCAGTGCTGGAGTGGCTGAGCGTCGTCTCGACACCGGCCGCCATGATGTCGGCCAGACGAAGGCTGCGGTGGGCCCGGCCCAGCAGGGTGGCGGTACGGATCACCACAACACCGGTGGGGCGGTCGAAGATCACCAGCACCCGGCGGACGAAGATGACGAACATGACCCCCATCAATGCCGCGCCAAGGGTCATGCCGAATGCAAGCCAGGGCTCATCCCGCAGGGTGAACAGGGCCACGCCAAGGAAGAAAAGGATGGCGAGGATCAGGATCAGTCCCAGCGCCCAGGGGCGGGAGTCGAGCGTCAGGCGGTCAGGCGTGATCTCGGCGATGCGCATCGGAATTGGTCCGGCAAGGCTACCGGGCCAGTGTTGGACCTGTCGCCCACTGCGTCAAGCGATACGGCCAAGCCCCTTGCATTGGCGGCGCGGCCGGCGTTTTCTGTGCATCCCTGCACAGCGAGAAAAGGGCGCAGCATGGAAAACTGGGACGAGATCCGCACGGCCTATCAGGTGGCCCGCCTCGGCACCGTCTCGGGCGCGGCCGAGGTGCTGGGCGTGCATCATGCGACGGTGATCCGCCATATCGACGCGCTGGAAAAGCGGCTGGGGGCCAAGCTGTTCCAGCGCCACGCGCGGGGTTATACGGCAACCGAGGCGGGGCGCGACCTGCTGGCGGTGGCCCAGACAACCGAAGAACAGTTCGCCCACCTTGCCAGCCGCATCAAGGGTCAGGGCGAGACGGTCTCGGGAGAGCTGGTGGTGACCTCGATCGCGGGGGTTTCGGACCTGCTGACCCCGGTCATGGTCAGCTTTCAGGATGCCTGGCCCGAGGTGCGAGTGCGGTTTCTGACCGACATGCGGGTGTTCCGGCTGGACTATGGCGAGGCGCATGTGGCGATCCGCGCCGGCACGGGGCCAGAGGAGCCGGACAACGTGGTGCAGCCCCTGACCCGGATCCGCTGGGCGCTTTACGCCACCCGGGCCTATGTGGACCGCCATGGCCACCCTGGCAGCGAAGCCGGCTTTCAGGGCCACCGCTTCGTCTGCACCGATGCCGAAACGACAAAGGCCCCCTTCCATCGCTGGCTGCGGTCGATGGTCCAGCCCGAGCAGGTGGTCTATGCCGCGACCGAGCCCGCCGCGCTGGAAGATGCCGTGAAGCAGGGGGCCGGCATCGGGTTCATGGCGGTGCATCGCGCGGCGAACGACGCGGATCTGATCGAAATCCTGCCCCCGCGGGCGGAATGGGAGACCCCCCTGCGCATCGTAACCCATGTCGATCTGCACCGGACGCTGAAGGTGCAGGCCTTTCTCACCCACCTGAAAGAGGCAGCGAAGTCGTGGAAGTTCTGCGGCTGATGCCGGAAGCAGCCGGTCCTCTGCGGAAGCACCCAACCCCCATCCCCACCCCCCGAGGGGGAGAGGAGGCGCCAGGGGCGGATTCGATCCGGTCGGGTGGATCGTGCGCCTGAGCCAGTCGCATCGCGGGCATCTGGCGATGCTGGCCTTCTCGGCGCTGGTGGCGGGGTCGTTCTCGCTGGGCGCGCTGGCGGCACCTTTCGTCGATCCGGGCGCGCTTTCGGCACTGCGCTTCCTGCTGGCGGGTCTTCTGGTCGGTATCGCGGCGCTGACAACCACGGGCCTGCCGCGCAGTGCCTGGGTCGCGCCTTGGCGCTATCTGGTGCTGGGGGCGCTGCTTGCAGCCTATTTCGTGCTGATGTTCGAGGGCCTGAAGACGGCCGACCCGGTTCCGGCTGCGGCGGTCTTCACGCTGACACCCGTGATGGCAGCGGGGTTCGGCTGGCTGCTGCTGCGCCAGCGTCTGACCGGGCGGATGGCGCTGGCGCTGACAATCGGTGCGGCAGGCGCCCTGTGGGTGATCTTCCGGGCCGACCTGGCCGCTCTCATGGCGTTGCGGATCGGCCCGGGCGAAGTGACCTATTTCTGGGGCTGTGTGGCCCATGCACTATACACCCCGATGGTGCGCAGGCTGAACCGGGGCGAGCCTGCGGTGGTCTTCACCTTCGGGATGATGGTGGCGGGAACGGCGGTTCTGACGCTTTGGGCCTGGCCCGCGCTTATGGCGACCGACTGGGCGGCCCTGCCGGGGATTGTCTGGGTGACGCTGGCCTATGTGGCGGTTGCGGCCAGCGCGCTGACCTTCGTCCTACTGCAATACGCCACCCTGCGGCTGCCGGCTGCCAAGGTCATGGCCTATACCTACCTGGTGCCCAGTTGGGTGATCCTGTGGGAAGTCGCGCTGCACGGCGCCGTGCCACCCGGTCTGGTGCTGGTGGGCGTGGGGCTGACCATACTGGCCCTGGGGCTGTTGCTGAAGGAATAGCGCAAATCTAGGCTTTTTCGACGAAACATCTCAGACCGTTGGTCAGATAGCCTTCGGCCAGCTCCAATGTTCCGGCCGTGTAACCCGGCCCGCCGAAACCTTGCGCGGTGTCGCTGTCGGCACGGGTGGCCAGCCAGGCGGTCAAGAGCACCCGACGCAGGAAGATCAGCGAGGGGATCATCGCCCGGTCCTCGCGCCCCAGGGGGCTCACGCGGGCATAGCCCTCCAGCCAGCGGGCGATCAGGTCGGGCAAGCGCGGGTCGGTCTCGATGAACGAAAGGGCGGCGGCCAGGTCATAGGCCCACCAGCCGAAGCCGCAGTCGTCGAAGTCGATGGCGGTCAGGCTCTCGCCCGACACCATCAGGTTCGCCAGCCGCAGATCGGCATGGATCAGGCCGAAACGCTCCGGCCCCGTGCCATAGGCGGCCAGCCGCGTGGCCAGGGCGTCGGTGGCGCGCGCGAGCAGCGCCTCGCCCGGGCCGTCCAGCCCCTGCGCCTGCCGCCAGTGGCCCCAATGCGGCCGGGGCCCGAGGATGGTCTCCACATCCCACCGCTTGCGGGTGAAGCCGGGCGGCGGGGTCCAGGCGCGGGCGTGGAGGTGCAGGCGGGCGGTGATCTCTCCCAGAGGCGCGAACCAGCGCGAAAGGTCGTCGCCGGGCTGCAACTCCTGCCCCGGCAGGCGGGCGAAGGCGACGAGGAGTCGGCCGTCGATCTCGCTGACGAGACCCTGCCGGCCCGGAACGGGGCGGACGGCGTTCAGCCCCGGCAGATCCTGCAGCGCGCCCAGCCAGGCGAGTTCCGAGGCGATCTCGGCCTTCGTGTGATAGCCCGCGCGGTGCAGCCGCAGGACCAGATCGCCGGCGGCCCAGGTCTCGTTCTCGGACCGGTTCAGCAGGGTCAGCGGCGTGTCGGGCGGCAGCCCGTAAAGCGGCAGCGCGCGGGCGATCAGGTCAGACATCGCCGCCCCGGCGCAGAAGGTAGATGTCCATGATCCAGCCATGCTCGGCCCGCAGCCGGGCGCGGGTGGCAAGGATCTTCTCGGCCACCTCGGCAAGGGGGCCGTGGATCAGGCATTCCTCGGGCATCCCGACATAGGCGCCCCACCAAATCGTCACACCCTCGGGGTCGATCGCGGTGAAGGCGCCGCCCTTGTCCAGCATCACGGCCAGGGTCGTCGCGCCCTCGGGCCAGCCGTGATCGCGCAGCTGGCGGCCGGTGGTGATGGTGACGGGGGCGGCCAGCGTGTTCAGCGGGATCGCATGCGCCGCCGTCAGCGCCTGAAGCGAGGTGATGCCGGGCACGACCCTGACGGTCACGCCCGGAAGCCGGGCCGCGATGCGCAGCGTGCTGTCGTAAAGCGAGGGGTCGCCCCAGACCATCAGCGCGACATCGCGGGCGCCGGGATGGGCGGCGATGCACTCGGCCCAGACCCGGGCGATGGCGTCGTGCCAGTCGTTCACGGCGCCGAGGTAGTCGTCCTGATCGGCGCGCTGGGGCACGTCGTATTCGGCGACGGGAACGGGGCGGGTCAGAACCTGCGTCAGGATCTGGCGGCGCAGGTCGGCCAGGTCGGACTTGGCCTGCCCCTTGCGCGGGATCAGGATCAGGTCCGCCGCGTTCAGCGCGCGGATGGCCTGTCCGGTCACATGGTCGGGATTGCCGGTGCCGATGCCGATCAGGGAAAGCGTGGTCATGGCCCGGGCTTTACGGGTGGGCGCGGCCCTCTGCAAGGCCGCGCCGCATCGCGTCAGGCGGCGGAATAGAGCCGCGGCGTCACCAGGGCCGAGCCCTGCCCCCGCAGCGCCTTGGCCGTGGCCAGCACGGCCAGGTCGGCGATGGGCTCGATCAGCACGACCAGCATGTAGGCCGCGCCGAAGGACAGGATCGAGCCCAGGTTCTCGGCCCCGAAGCCCTGGCCGTAGATCGCCCAGAAGGCCACCCAGGCCACGACGCCGCCCTGATAGACGGTCGAAAGCGCCAGGACCTGCCGGTATTCCAGATCGACGTAGGCGGTGCCGGGGGCGATGACGCGCCTGGCCATCTCGTGCAGGGCGAAGAGCGGCACGAGGAGCGTGGTCAGGTTCATGCCGTATTGCGGCAGGTCGAAGGGCGCGAAGAACAGGCCCTGGATCAGAAGGCCCATGGCCAGCCCGATCGCCGCCGGCCCCGCGCCGAGGATCAGGAAGAGGGTCGAGCCGAGGATGAAGTGGACCTCCGACACGCCCACCGGGAAATGCGGCAGGATCTCGAAGAAGGTAAAGACGCCAACGGTCGCCACCAGCGACCGCAGCGCGACCGAGGCGATGCCGCTTTCGCGGGTAGCCTTTGCCACATGGTAGAGCGCCGTGCCGCCCGCAGCGGCGGCGGTGGCGTAGCCCAGCGCGATCTTGGCCCCATCGACGAGGCCCGGTTCGATATGCATGTCTGTCCCTCCTGCCGTCACACCCGACGGCGGTTGTTGCTTCCGTGCAGGGCCGGTCTCCTGGCTGGCGGATCGCGGCGGGTTCCTTGCCTTCCCGTCCCCTCGGGGGCAGTGGCGTACTCGGAACCCGCTCACCGCTGACAGTCGCGGGGGCGGCTGATGTCACGGACCCCCTGTTGGGTAGGCCCGCTCCTCATTCCCGTTTCAGTCCCGGCGCTTTGCGCCTTGTGGGACACCTTGCAGCTTCCTGTCTGCGCCTCTGCTGCGTTTCGGTCAAGGAAGAAGGCGACCGGCCGCGATCAATCCGCGACGCCTTCGGCCAGCCGGCCATAGAGGATCAGGCCGGGCAGGGGCGAGCGGTCGCTGGCCAGGGCCTCGGCCAGGGCTGCGACGGTGGTCCGGTGCAGGCGCTGGTCCGGGGTGCTGACGGCTTCGGCCAGAAGCGCGGGCGTGTCGGGCGGCAGGCCGTGGGCGATCAGCGCCGCAGCGAGCGCGGGGAAGGTGCGCTTGCCCATATAGACCACGGTGGTGGCGCCGGGATCGGCCAGCGCGGGCAGGTTCAGCCCCGGCGGCAGGTTCCCGGTGACATCGGCGGCGGTGATGAACTGGATGCGCTGGGCGTGCTGGCGCCGGGTCAGCGGGATCCCCGCCGCCGCCGCCGCCGCCGAAGCGGAGGTGACGCCCGGAATGATCTCGCAGGGGATGCCGGCGGCGCGGACGGCGGCCAGCTCTTCCTCCAGCCGGCCGAAGATGCCCGAATCGCCCGATTTCAGCCGCACCACCCGGGCGCCGGTCCGGGCATAGTCCACCAGAAGCCGGCTGACGTGGTCCTGCTTGGGCGAGGCCCGCCCGGCCCGCTTGCCCACACCGACCATATCCGCCCCCGGCTTGGCCAACGCAAGGATCGGACCCGAGGACAGGTCGTCGAACAGCACCGCATCCGCTGCCTCGAGCGCCCTGACCGCCTTGACGGTCAACAGGTCTGGGTCGCCGGGTCCGGCAGAGACGAAATGGACAAATCCGGTCATTGGGCAGGTGCGATCAGGTGAAAGAAGGTGCCGGTCGATAGCCCGCCGCCGGGCTGGAGTCGAGTGCTCCCGGTCTCCTCGACCGGGGCGCCGGTGGCGTCGGTCACCTCGCCCAGCGGCGCATCGGGCTGGGCGAGGATGGTGGAATAGTGGAACTCGTGCCCGCGCAGGGTGCTGCCCGGTGCATGGCCGGGGATGCCCTGCGCCAGCCGTGCGAGGCGATAGCCCAGATGCATCCGGCGTTTCTCGAAACTGGTGACCAGACCCAGAAGCCCCGCCATCGGCCAGCGGGCGCCGTCCTTGTCGATGATCGCCTCGCCCATGGCCATGTAGCCGCCGCATTCGCCATGCACGGGCTTGCGGTCGGCAAAGCCGCGCAGCTCCTCGCGAAAGCGCGTGGCCCCGGCCAGCGTGGCCCCGTGCAGCTCCGGGTAGCCGCCCGGCAGCCAGCACACATCGGCCGAAGGGTCCGGGGCCTGATCGGCCAGCGGTGAAAAGGGCAGCACCTCGGCCCCCGCCCGGCGCCAGGCGTCGAGAAGATGCGGATAGACAAAGCTGAAGGCCGCATCCCGCGCCAGGGCGATGCGCTGGCCAGGCGGGGGGATCGGCAGGGGCGGGGCCGGACGCACGGCACTGTCGGCCGCGGCGATCAGGGCGTCGAGGTCCACAGCCTCGCGCACCAGATCGCCCACCGCGCGCAGCAGGTCGGTCAGCGCGGGCAGCTCCTCGGCCTGCACCAGGCCCAGATGCCGCTCCGGCATCGCGATCACCCCGCGCTTGGGCAGGGCACCCAGGACCGGCAGGCCTGCCTCCTCCATCCCGGAGCGCAACAGCGCCTCGTGTCGGGGCGAGGCGACGCGGTTCAGGATCACCCCCGCCAGCCGCAGCCCCGGCCGGAAGCGTGCCAGCCCCTGCGCCACCGCCGCCGCCGTCTGCGCCTGACCGCTCGCGTCGATCACCAGCACCACCGGCCAACCCATGCGCAGGGCCAGGTCCGCCGCCGCGCCATTGCCGCAGGCCCCCGGCGCCGCCACCCCGTCGTAAAGGCCCATCGACCCCTCGGCCAGCACCAGGTCGGCGCCCTCGGCCAGCCCCACCAGCCCGTCCAGCATCGCCCCCGGCATGGCCCAGCTGTCAAGGTTCACCGATTCCCGCCCCGAGGCCGCGCGGTGAAAGGCCGGATCGATGTAATCCGGCCCGTTCTTGAACGGCTGGACCACCAGCCCGCGCTCCCGCAGCGCGGCCAGAAGGCCCAGCATCACCGTGGTCTTGCCCGTGCCGCTGGCCGGGGCCGAGACCATCAGGCCGGGAATCATCGCCCCGTCTCCGGGAATCGCGGATCGGTGCCCACCGGGCGATAGCGCCGGTCGTAGTCGCCCGCGTAAAGCCGGCTTTCCGCGAACCCCTCCTGCGCCAGCGCCCGCCCGACCAGGATCAGCGCCGTCCGCTCGCCCTTGCCGATCGAGGCATCTAGCGTGGCCAGCGTCGCCCGCAGCACCCTCTCCTCGGGCCATGAGGCGCGGAACACCACCGCCACCGGACAGTCCGGCCCGTAGAAGGGCATCAGCCGCGCCACCACGTCGCCCAGCACATGCACCGACAGATGGATCGCCAGCGTCGCCCCCGTGCGGGCGAAGGCCTCCAGACTCTCGCCCTCGGGCATGGGCGAGGCCCGGCCCGAGGTGCGGGTCAGCACCACCGATTGCGCCAGCCCCGGCAGGGTCAGCTCTGCCCCCAGCGCGGCGGCAGCGGCGGCAAAGGACGGCACCCCCGGCGTCACGTCATAAGGGATGCCCAGCGCGCGCAAGCGCCGCAGCTGCTCGCCCATCGCCGACCAGACCGACAGATCGCCCGAATGCAGCCGCGCCACGTCCAGACCCGCCGCATGCGCCGCGGCGATCTCGGCCATGATCTCGTCCAGGCTCATCGGCGCGGTGTTCACGATCCGGCAGCCGGGCGGACAATGCGCCAGCACGCCTTCCGGCACCAGCGACCCGGCATAAAGACAGACGGGCGAGGCCGCGATCAGGTCGCGCCCCCGGATCGTCAGCAGATCCGCCGCCCCCGGCCCCGCCCCGATGAAATGGACGGTCATTTCAAACCCCTCGCGTGTCCCGGCATTTGCCCTTTTCCCAAATACTCCCGCCGGAGGCAGGTCCGAGCCGGTTGCGCGGCCCCCGGGCCGCGCAGAGGCGAGACATGGGCTTGCGCCGCAAGGTGCTCCATTCTGCCCCCCTGCCTCATGCCCCACCCTCGGCGATCGCCGCCGTCGCCATCCCGTCTGCGGACACCGCCCGCGGCCCGCGCAGCCGCGCGCCCGGCCCTGCCGCCGCCAGCGCCGCCGCCTCGGCCAGCGAGCCCGTCCCGAACCGTGCCGCCACCCGCTGCGACCGCGTGACCGTCGCCAGGCCAAGCAGCGCCTCCTCCGGCACGGCGACCACGGGCAGCCCCAGCTCCCGGCCCAGATCCGCCAGCCCCCCGGCCTTGCCCTCCACTGTCGCAAGATGCGTCACGCCCGCAGGCCCCCCAGCGCCGGAAAGCGCGTCGCGCAGGGCGGCCAGCGTCACCCCCGACCGGAACCCGAAGCCCGCCACGATCATCGCACGACGCTCCATTGCAGGATCGGCAGCGCCGCGCGCCAGCCGCGCTTGCGACCGATGGCGGCGGGCTCGGACAGTTCGATCCGCAACAGGCTGCCGCCCACCCGCGCCGACCAGTCCAGCACCAGCGCCTCGGTCTCCAGCGTCACTGCGTTCAGGACCAGCCGGGCACCTTCGGGCATCATCTCCCACAGCCGCGCCAGCAAGGCCTCCGACGCCCCGCCGCCGACAAAGACCGCATCGGGCGGCGGCAGGCGTTCCAGCCCCTCGGGCGCACGGGCCTCGGTCAGCCGGTGGCGGTGCGACAGGCCGAAGGCCGCGGCATTGCCCCGGGCGCGTTCGGCCCGCGCCGGATCGGCCTCCAGCGCCTCGACCCGCGCGCCCCCGGCCAGCAGCCATTCGATGCCGACCGACCCCGACCCCGCCCCGATGTCCCAGAGCAGCTCGCCGGCCCGCGGCGCCAGGGCGGACAGCGTCAGCGCGCGGACCGGGCGCTTGGTAATCTGGCCGTCATGGGCAAAAAACGCATCGGGCAGGCCGCCGGCCCGCGGCAGCCCGGGATCGGTGGCCTCGATGGCCGCCGAGACCGGGGCCCCGACCGGGCCCTTCGGCAGCCCCTGCGTGATCCGTTCCAGCGGGCCGCCCAGCCGTTCCAGCACGGTCAGCCGGGCGTTCGGATGGCCGTTCGCCGCCAGCCAGGCCGCCAGCTCCGCCACCGCCGCCCCGTCGCGCAGGGTGCAGATCACCCGCACCCCCCGCCCCAGCACCGGGCGCAGCCGGTCGAAGGGCGCCGCATGCAGGCCAAGGCACTGCACCTCCTCCAGCCGCCAGCCCAGCCGGTTCGCCGCCAGCTGGAAGCTGGAAGGCGCGGGATGCGAAACCCACTCGCCGGGCGACAGATGCGCCATCAGGCTGCCACCGGCGCCGAACCAGAACGGATCGCCCGAGGCGAGGACGACCACCCGACGCCCGCAATGCTCCAGCACGGGGGCGACGTCGAAGGGCACGGGCCAGGGGCGGCCCCTGTCCCCCGCCCCGACCAGCGCCAGATGCCGCGGGCCGCCGAACACGACCTCGGCCGCCGCCAGGGCGGCACGGCTTGCGGGCAACAGGCTGTCCGGTCCATCCTCGCCCAGACCGATGATCGTCAGCCAGGGATCAGCCATGCCCCCCCTCCTTCCGCCGCGCGTCCTTCTCCTCGGCGGCACCACCGAGGCCGCCGCCATGGCGCGCGCGCTCGCCGAGGCCGGGGTGGAGGCGGTCTATTCCTACGCCGGACGGACCGAGGCCCCCGTGGCGCAGCCCCTGCCCGTCCGCATCGGCGGCTTCGGCGGGGCCGAGGGGCTGGCGGCCTATCTTCGGGCCGAGCGGATCACGCATCTCATCGACGCCACCCATCCCTTCGCCGCGCGGATGAGCCGGAACGCGGCGGAAGCCTGCGCGGCCACGCAAACCCCGCTGATCGCGCTGGAGCGTGAGCCCTGGCAGGCTGGCGAGGGCGACCGCTGGACCCATGTCCCCGATGTCGCCGGGGCGGTTGCGGCCCTCGGACAGGCCCCGCGACGGGTGTTCCTCGCCATCGGCCGCCAGACCCTCGACGCCTTCGCGGCGGCTCCGCAGCACCATTACCTCTTGCGGCTGGTGGACCCGCCGACCGAACCGCTGCCCCTGCCCCGGGCCCAGGCGGTGATCGCGCGGGGGCCCTTCACGGTGGCGAGCGACCGCGCGTTGCTTGCGGACCACCGGATCGAGATGATCGTCGCCAAGAACGCGGGCGGCGCGGGGGCAGAGGCCAAGCTGATCGCGGCGCGTGACCTGGGCCTGCCGGTCATCCTGATCGACCGGCCAGCGGTGCCGGATCGCCGGGTGGCACGGACCGTGGCCGAGGTCATGGGCTGGCTGGGTCTCCAGGGGTAGGCTCGTCGAGCCCTTCGGGCACTCCTCGCGAGTGGGCTCCGAGTAGGAACCGAAGGGCACGACGAGGATTTCGCGGGTCATTTCGCGCTCCGCGGCGAATAGACCCACGGCCCGACGCGGCGGGTGGCGGAATTGCCGAGGATCACCACGGTGCGCATGTCGGCCATCTCGGGCGTCGCTTCGCCCAGGGTGACGGTGGTCAGGCGCTGGTCGGGGGTGGAGACGGCGCGGGCGAAGGTGATGAGGCGGTTCGGCCCGCATTCCTCGCGCAGGGTGGCGAGAGCCTTCACGAACCCCTCCGGGCGGCTGGCCGAACGGGGGTTGTAGAAGGCCATGGCGAAATCGGCGCGGGCGGCGTGGCGGAGGCGGGTCTCGATCACCTCCCAGGGTTTCAGGTTGTCGGACAGGTTGATGCAGCAGAAATCGTGGCCCAGGGGGGCCCCGGCAGCGGCGGCGGCGGCCAGCATCGCGGTGATCCCGGGCAGGACGCGGATGTCGAGCGCCTGCCAGTCCGCCCGGCCCTCCAGCGCCTCGAACACGGCCGAGGCCATGGCGAAGACGCCGGGATCGCCGGAGGAAACGACGACGACGCGGCGGCCTTCGGCGGCCATCGCCAGCGCGGCGCGGGCGCGGTCAAGTTCGACGCGATTGTCGGAGGGATGCAGCGTCAGCCCCGCACGCGGGGCGACACGGGCGACGTAGGGAATGTAGCCGACCACATCCGTCGCTTCGGCCAGGGCGGCCGAGACTTCGGGCGTCACCAGCCTGTCATCCCCGGGGCCGAGGCCCGCGATGGCCAGCCAGCCGCTCATTCCGGCAGCTCCGGGCGGCGGCCGTGGCCGTGGACGATCACGATAGCGAAATAGGGACAGTCGGCGGGATCGACCTCGGCAAGCCGCGCGACGCGCTGGTTCGGCATGGTGCCGCGTTCCACCAGCCAGGCGGCGTGCAGCCGGCCCGCCCGTTCCAGCGCGCGGCGGACGCGGGGCAGGTTGCGGCCGGTCTTCATGATGACCAGCGCATCGGCCTGTTCCATGTGGCGGACGAGGTCGTCTTCGGGCAGCGTGCCCATCAGGACCGTCAGCACATCGTCACCCCAGGTGATCGGCGTGTCGGTGGCGGTCCAGCAGCCGGTCATGCCGGTGATGCCGGGGATCACCTCGACCGGCACCCGGCCCTGCAGGCGCGAATGGAGGTGCATGAAGCTGCCGTAGAAGAACGGATCACCCTCGCAGAGCACGACGACATCCTCGGTCTCTGCCAGCGCGGCGAGGCGGTTCGCCCAGTCGTCGTAGAAATGCGCCAGCGCCTCGATGTAGCCGGGGCTGTCGAAGGGAAGTTCCGTGGTGACGGGGTATTCCATCGGGTATTCGATGGCATCGGGGGGGAGCATCCCCTCGACGATCCGGCGCGCCTGACCGGCGCGGCCTTCCTTGCGGAAATAGGCGACATGTTTCGCCGCGCCGATGGTGCGGGCGGCCTTGAGGCTCATCAGCTCCGGGTCGCCGGGGCCGAGGCCCGCACAGATCACGCGGCCCATGTGCGGCCCCCTTTCCGAGCGCGGTTGAGCCCCCCACCCCCATCCCCTCCCCACAGGGGGGAGGGGAGGCGCGGAGTCGGCGAAGTCCGGGCCATGGACGATCGGGTTTGTGCGCGCGGGTTGCCCGGGGCATTTCCCCTCCCCCCCGTGGGGAGGGGAGAGGGGTGGGGGGCACGGCATGGATCAGGCATGACGGCCATGGTCATTCCTTTCTCGATGCCAAGGCATTGACGGCCGCCACGGTGATCGCGCTGCCACCGAGGCGGCCCTTGACGATGAGGCTGGGGGCCGGAGGGGCCGCCATCAGCGCATCCTTCGACTCGGCGGCGCCGACGAAGCCCACGGGGCAGCCGATGATCGCGGCGGGGCGGGGGCAGGCGGGGTCTTCCAGCATGTTCAGAAGGTGGAACAGCGCGGTGGGCGCATTGCCGATGGCGACCACCGCCCCGGCCAGATGCGGTCGCCACAGTTCCAGGGCGGCGGCGGAGCGGGTGTTCTGCATCTCTTTCGCCAGCGTGGGAACCTTGGGGTCGTGCAGGGTGCAGATCACCGGGTTGTCCTTTGGAAGGCGGGCGCGGGTGATGCCCTCGCTGACCATGCGCGCGTCGCAAAGGATCGGCGCGCCGTCTTCAAGCGCGGCCCGGGCGGCGATGGCCATGCCGGGGGTGAAGCGGATGTGCGGGGCAAGTTCAACCATCCCGGCGGCGTGGATCATGCGGACGGCGACCACCTCTTCCTCGGGTGTGAAGCGGGCGAGGTCGGCCTCGGCCCGGATCATGGCGAAGCTTTGAAGATAGATTGCGGCGCCATCGGTTTCATAGACGTGGGGCATGGGTGGCCTTCAGGTGGTCTGGGATCGCCTGCGCAGGAAGGTTGCGCAGGCTGGGCGTGTCATGGGCGGTGCCGTTCCGGATCAGGTCGTAGCCCTGGCCGGTGGCGGTGAGGGTCAGGGGCGCGGGGCCGGGATGGGCGCAACCCTTGGCGCAGCCGGAGATGTGCAGGGTCTGGCCGGGCGCAAGATGTGGGGCGAGCTGGCGGGCGAGGGTGCGGGTATCGCCCAGCGCCTGCGGGCAGGCCGGGGCGCCGGTGCAGGCAGTGATCCGCAAGAGCGGTTCCGAGGTGTCGGTGATGAGGCCGGGGACGGCCGGAAGTTCGGTCGCGCCGGCGATCAGGAGCATGCGCCAGGGCGTCGGGCGGATCTCGTGGCCAAGGGCGGCGAGGGCGCGAAGGGTTTCGGCCTGCATCTGGCCGAAGGCAAAAGCGACAAGGGTTCCTTCGGGGTGGAGGCCCGGGCCGGGCGTCGGCACGGGTTCGGCGGGGGCGATGGTGCAGTCGGGCGGGATGCAGCCCTTGGCGATGAGGGCGGACATCCGGCCACGTCCGCCCGTGATCCCGCCTTTCCGCACGAACCATTCGGCCATCTCGATCGCGTCCCGGGCGAGGTCGGTGACCGGTTGGCCCAAGGGATGGCCTTCGGGGCGGAGGATCAGGCTGCCGTCTGCGCTGCGCTCGACGCGGATGTCGGCGGAGGCACCCGTCAGGACGGGGCGCGGGCCGGTGTCCAGCGCGAAACCGAACTTGCCGGGCAGTTTCGGCATACGGGCAAGGGCGGCCGTCAGGGTTGTCGCAAGGCTGTCGGTGTCGGCTTCTGATCCGGACGGGTGCCCCCCCTCCCCATCCCTCCTCCACCCTGGGGGGAGGGAGGCCCCCGGGGCGGGCGTTGCGCAGACCTGTCTGGCCGGATGGCTCCCCTCCCCCGCGTGGGGAGGGAGGTATGGGGAGGGGGGGCTGGTCCGGAAGGGCGTGACGATGAGGTTGCGGAGGGTTTCGGTCTCGACGTCGGGGTCGATCAGGCCCTGGGCGCGGAGGTCGTCGATGAGGTGCGGGTGCGAGGCCTCGGTCACGCCGCGCAGTTGCAGGTTGGCGCGGGCAGAGAGGTCGGTGATGCCGTTGCCGTGGGTTTCGGACGCTGTCGCTATGGCTGCGGCTTGCTCCGGGGTCAGGCGGCCCATAGGCGGACGGATGCGCACGACGAGGCCGTCGCCGGATTGCATCGGGCGGAGGGCCCCGGGGCACCAGCCCTTGATCTCCCAGGCGGTCATGCGGCGGCCCCTCGGGTTCGGGCAGTTGTTGAAAGGAGCGCGTTCCGCGCGCGCCTTTTGTCTCGCCTCTGCGCGCGAAGGGCGCGCAACCGGCTCGGGTGGCCTCCGGCGGGGATATTTGCGAACGGAAGAAATGCCGGGGTCATGCGGCACCATCCAGCCGGGCAGCGATGGAGTTGCGGCGCGTCTGCCATAGACCCGCATCGCGCAGGCGGCGGAAGAGGTCCTCCATGGCGGCAAGTGCCGCGGGGTTCTCGCGCTGGAGGAAGTCGCGGACCTCGTCGCGGCCCAGGGTGGCGTCGTGGTAGAGGTCGAAGAGGTGCGGGGGGACGACTTGGGCCAGATGCGCGAAGGCCGCCATGTGGTCGAGGGTGGCGGCGATCTCAGCGCCGCCCCGGAAGCCGTGGTGCATCATGCCTTCCGCCCAGTGCGGATTGGCGGCGCGGGCGCGCACGACCCGCGCGATTTCCTCGGTGAGGGTGCGGGCTTGCGGCGTGTCAGGACGGGTCGCGTCGATGTGGTAGAGGGTGGGTTTCGCGCCGCCCAGCCTGGCCACGGCGGCCGCGAAGCCGGCCTCGTGCGCGGCGTAGTCGGCGGCGATCAGGACATCGGTTTCGGGCAGATCCTGGGCATGGACGAAGCTGTCGGCGGCGAGGACGCGGGCTTCGAGCGCGGCGCGGGCCTCATGGGACTGGCCGTCGGGACCGATGGCCCAGGAGGACGCGGTGAGCCAGGCTTCGCCCGCAGCGGCGCGGGCCTCGTCGGTGAAGGTGTCGGCGGCGGTGCCCATGCCCAGGCCGTAGAGGCCGGGCTTCGGGCCGAAGACCCGCGCGGTGCGGGTGATGTAGGGGTTGTCCTCCGGCGGTTCGTCGCGGCCGGAAAGGGCCTCGGCGCCGGCTTCGAAGAGTTGCGCGAGGCCGGGGAAGACGTCGCGGAAGAGGCCGGAGACGCGGAGGGTCACGTCGATCCTCGGCCGGCCGAGCAGCGCCAGGGGAATCACCTCGAAGCCCGAGACCCTGGCCGAGCCGTCGTCCCATCTGGGCGCGAGGCCCGCGAGGTGCAGGGCCATCGCGAATTCCTCGCCCGCCGTGCGCATGGTGGCGCTGCCCCAGAGGTCGACGACCAGCCCGCGCGGATAGTCGCCGTGGTCCTGCAGGTGGCGTCGGATCAGTTCTTCGGCCAGCTTGACGCCCTGGGCATGGGCGTTGCGGCTGGGCACGGCGCGGGGATCGACACTGAACAGGTTGCGCCCGGTGGGCAGCACATCCTGTCGCCCACGCCAGGGAGAGCCCGCCGGACCAGGAGCCACGCGACGCCCGTCGAGAGATGCGAGCAATCCTTCGATTTCGCCCTCTCCCTTGCCGAAGACATGCAGGCCTGCACCGTACTGGCTTTCCTTCAGGTCGCAGACGAAGCGGTCGATTCGGGTGATCGCCTCGGCCGGGGTAGCGTGGACCGGCAGGCCGAGGTCGGCCGCAACACCGGAGGCCGCAGCCTCATCGCGGATTGCCGAGATCAAACGGTTGCGCCGGGCGGGATCCAGCCCGTCGGCGGTGGAATACTCATCCAGCAGCCGCTCCAGCCGATGCAGTTCCGGTGGCAGGCAGGACTGTGCCAGCGACGGCGGCAGGTGGCCCAGCGTGACGGCGCCGATCCGGCGTTTCGCCTGCGCGGCCTCGCCGGGGTCGTTGACGATGAACGGGTAGATGACCGGGGTGGGTCCAAGCAGCGCCTCGGGCCAGCACGTGTCGGACAGCGCGACGGACTTGCCCGGCAGCCATTCCAGCGTGCCATGCGCGCCCATATGGATCAGGGCATGCAGGCGCTCCGACCGCAGCCAGAGATAGAAGGCGACATAACCGTGGCGCGGCGTGCGCGAGAGGTCGTGATAGTCGCTGTCCCGCGTCGCGACCTCGCCGCGTTCGGGTTGCAGGCCCACAAGCACGTGACCGCGGCGGGTCGCAGCGAAGTGGAAGGCGCCATCACGGACCAAGGGGTCGGCGGCGGGGTCGCCCCAGGCGCGATGCAGGTCGTCGCGCAGCGATTCGGGCAGGCTTTGCAGCGACGCCAGGTAATCGACCAGCGGCCAGGACAGCGTCTCGCCCAGCGCCTGCGGCAGCGGGGCGCCGGGGGCGGTGGCATAGCCATGCGCGGCCAGTGTTTCCAGCACCCGCTCGGTCGAGGCCAGCGCGTCGAGGCCCACCGCATGGGCCATCTGATGCGCCCGGCCGGGGTAGGTGGACAGGATGATCGCCAGCTGCCGGTCGGCAGCGGGGGTGGCGGCCAGGCGGTGCCAATGCGTCACCCGGTCCACCACCGCACTGATGCGGCCGGCATCGGCACGGTGGGCAAAGCGCGAGAACTGAAGCGCCGGGTGGCGCTTGCCCGGGCTCTTGTGGCTGACGATCCCGGCGAACAGCCGGCCATCGACTTCGGGCAGCACCACATGCATCGCCAGATCGGCGGGCGACAGGCCCCGCTCGGATGCGGCCCAGTCGCGGCGGCGGGCGGTGGACAGGGCAACCTGGAACACCGGGCAGGATGCCGCGTCGAAGGGCGTGCGGCCCGCATCGTCGCGGGCCGAAAAGGCCGTGGCGTTCACGATCGCCACAGGCGCGCATTGCGACAGATGCGCCGACAGCCAGTCGGCCACGCCGGGCGCCTTCAGGCTGGGGACGAAGGCGCCGAGGGCGGCAAAGCCTGCCTCGCGGAAGGCCCGGATCAGCGCATCCACCGGGCCGGTGTCACCCGCGGTCAGATAGCTGCGGTAGAAGGTGACGAGGACGGAGCCTTTGGCAGGCCCCCCCCCCCTCCCCATCCCGCCCGAACGCGGGGGGGAGAAAGCCGCGGATGGCGGTGTCGCGATGGTCCTGTGGCGGCGTCTGGGGAGGAGCGTCGGCGGCCTGGTGCCTCCCCTCCCCCTCTGTGGGGAGGGGATGGGGGTGGGGGGCCTCCGGCGCGGGAATGACCCCGCGCTCGGGATCGTAGAACCCCATCTGCGGCACGGTCTTGTCGCCCATCACCGGGGCGGCGTAGATGCCGGCGGCCAGCGCCAGTTGAGCCAGCGCGGCATGGGCGGCGACGGCGCCCCCCTCGTCGCAGAGCGCCTGCAGCCGGCGCAGGGTCGATACGGGCAGGGTGGACAGTTCGTCCAGGCGCGGGTCGAGGCGGCCGTCGGCGGGCAGAACCGCCAGCGCCATGCCGTTGCGGCGGGCCAGATCCTGCAACGTAGCCAGTCCATAGGACCAGTAGGCCTCGCCCCCGATCAGGCGCACCAGCACCGCCTTCGCGCCGGACAGCGTGCGTTCGGCGTAGGTATCGACCGAGACGGGATGTTTCAGCGCGACAAGGTTGGCCAGCCGCACCGAAGGCGCGTCGCCCGCGCGCGACATGCGTTCATAGCCCGCCGCGAAGGCGCCGAGGTCGCTGTCGGAGAAGGACAGCACCACCAGATCGGCCGGTTCCTGGCCAAGGTCGAAGGGCGTCTCGGTTTCCTCCAGCCCGTGGCTTTCGCGGAAGACGACATGCATCGCTCAGGCCTCCGATAGGGGCGAGCCCCCCCACCCTGCGCCTCCCACACGGCAGGGGGAGGGAGCTGCCAGGTGCCCGAGGCATGGGATAGGGCGATCCATAGTGTCAGGCCCCCAGAACCCTGCGGATCGCGGCTTCGTCAATGTCGTCATGCTCGGCGATCACCACCAGCTGCGACCGGCGGGGCGCATCGCCCCAGGGGCGGTCGTATTGCAGGCGAACGCGGGCGCCGACGGCCTGCACCAGAAGGCGCAAGGGTTTGCCGGCCACCGCGACATGGCCCTTGACGCGCAGGATGTTCAGCTCCTCGGCCAGGCGGCGGATCGCGGCGGCCATGGCCTCGGGGTCGGCGATCTCCGGCAGGTCGATCACCACGCTGTCGAAATCCTCGTGTTCGTGATCGTCGGCGCCATCATGATGCGACGGGCGGGCGGCCAGGTCGTCTTCGGCCGCAGCGTTCAGGCCCAGCACAACACGCGGGTCGATAACGCCTTCGGTCATCGGCAGCATCGGTACCGGGCGGTTCAGTTCCGCCGCGATCACCTCTTTCGCCGCGGCAAGCCCCGCTTCTCCGGCCAGGTCGGCCTTGGACAAAAGGATCAGGTCAGCACAAAGGATCTGGTCCTCGAAGACTTCGGACAAGGGCGTTTCGTGGTCGAGGCTGGGATCGGCGGCGCGCTGGGCCTCGACCGCCGCGACATCAGGAGCAAAGCGCCCGGCGGCCACCGCCTCGGCATCGGCAAGGGCGATGACCCCGTCCACCGTGATGCGGCTGCGGATCGCGGGCCAGTCGAAGGCCTTCAGCAGGGGCTTGGGCAGGGCAAGGCCCGAGGTCTCGATCAGGATGTGGTCGGGCCGCTGCGGCAGGGCCATCAGCTGCTCGATCGTCGGGATGAAGTCGTCGGCGACGGTGCAGCAGATGCAGCCGTTGGCAAGCTCGACAATGTTTTCCGCCGGGCACATCTCATCCGCGCAGGATTTCAGGATGTCCCCGTCCACGCCCACGGTGCCGAATTCGTTCACCAGGATCGCCAGCCGCCTGCCTTGCGGGTTCTGCATCAGGTGGCGGATCAGCGTGGTCTTCCCCGCGCCAAGGAAGCCGGTGATCACGGTGACGGGAATCTTGGTAAGGTCGGTCATGGATTGGGCTCCAGAGGCGGGATGCGGGCGATGCTCTGCTTGCGAAACACGGTTGGGCGGTCGCGCCAGGGCACGATTCCATCGGCGGTGGCGGCATATCTGCGGGCGCCTTCCAGGATTGCAGGCACATCGTCAAGGGCCAGGCGGCCATAGACGTAGGACCAGGCGCCGGGCTTGCTGAGCGAAACGGTACAGCCGTTGTCGCAGGCCGAAAGACATTCGACCGCGACGATGCGCACGCCCTCGGGCGCACCGGCAGCCAGAAGCGCGGCATGAAGCCGCGATCCGGGGCGGGGGGCGCCCTCGGGCACCGGTTCCCCGGCCTTGCAGGTGGTGCAGACGTAAAGGGTCGCGCCCGTCATTGCCCGTCCTTCAGGCGAATGGGGTGGGCCAGCGAGGGGCGACCCCGAACCTGGGACCGCCAATCACCGGTCGCGGAACACCCCGTCCGCCGGTTACCTTCCCGCGCTGGCAGGTCTCCCGGCTTGCGGATACAGGGTTTCCCCAGCGGTCCCCGCCTTCCCGGCTGATCGCCAGTGGCCATGGAACCTCTCCGGTCACGGTCGCGGGGGCGGCTGCCTGGGTCGCTTCCGACCTGTCGCATTCCCTCTTCGCCTGTCATAGACAGGAACCAGCGCCCGTCCACCTGTGGCAGATGGGCCCCCAATGTCAAGGACACGACCGACCATGACCGAAGCTGATGCGACACCCGCGGCTGACGAGCTTGCCCGCCACGCGCAGAAGATGGCCAAGAAGAAGGCCGCGCGCGACCGGATGATGGCAGGAAAGGCAGGCGAAAAGGGGCTGATCATCGTCCATACCGGGGCGGGGAAGGGCAAGTCATCCAGCGGCTTCGGGATGATCCTGCGCTGCATCGCGCACGGGATGCCCTGCGCGGTCGTGCAGTTCATCAAGGGCGCCTGGGACACGGGCGAACGGCGGCTCCTGACGACGCATTTCTCCGACCTCTGCCAGTTCCACGCGATGGGTGAGGGCTTCACCTGGGAAACCCAGGACAAGGCGCGGGACATCGCGGCGGCCCGGGCAGGGTGGGACAAGGCGAAGGAGCTGATCCGCGACCCGAAGATCCGCATGGTCCTGCTGGACGAGATAAACATCGCGCTGCGCTATGATTACCTGGACATCGGCGAGGTGCTGGAGTTCCTGAGGACGGAGAAGCCGCCGCTGACCCATGTGGTCCTGACCGGACGCAACGCGACGGACGAACTGATCGAGGCCGCCGACCTGGTAACGGAAATGACCTTGGTCAAGCATCCGTTCCGGGCGGGCATCAAGGGCCAGCCGGGAGTGGAGTTCTAGCCGCGGTCGTCATTGTGGGAACGGATGCCGATCGCGGGCATCCGCGTTGCGGACCGGGGGCCACCTGCCCCCGAACCCCCGGCGATAGTTGTGCAGACAGGAAGCAGAAGGCAGGTCGGAAACCCCACTGCCAGGCTATCCTGCCGGTGGGGTGTCTTCCCCTCTGACGGTCATCGGCGTCCCCGCCTGTACCGCAGGAAAGGCAATTGCCGATTCGGATAAACGGACCATCAATGCCAAGGTCTTCCTCTCTGCACAAATATCCTCGGGGGGTGAGGCGCGCAGCGCCGAGGGGGCAGACGGCCCCCCTGCGCTGTCGATCGCAGGCAATGCGCCGGGCTAGCGCGAGCCGGCCAGCCGCAGCAGGGCCGCACAATCCAGATGCGCCGCAAGGTGGTCTGCGAGCGCATCAAGCGTCTCTGCGAGGTTCTGGTCATAGCTGCCCCCCCCTGGCACCGCGCCGAGGCTGGCAAGAAATGCGCGACGGAAGGCGTCGGCGCTGAACATCCCGTGCAGGTAACTGCCCATTACCCTGCCGTCGGCGCGCATGGCACCTTCAGGTTGGCCCTGCACAGTGAACATGGGCCGGGCACGGTCGGGCCCCTCGGTACAGCCCAGGTGGATTTCATAGCCCCGCACCTCGGTGCCCGAAGCGGGGTGGACCGCAGCGGTTTCCGTGACGCGCTTGTCTGGGGTCATGGTGGTCGTCACATCCAGAAGTCCCAGGCCCGCAACGCACGCCGGTTTGCCCTCGATGCCCTCGGGGTCGGCGATTTCGCGCCCCAGCATCTGATAGCCGCCGCAAAGACCCAGCACCCGTGCCCCCCGGCGCAGGGCGGCGGCAAGGTCGATGTCCCAGCCTTGAGAACGGAAATGGGTCAGGTCGGCGATGGTGGCCTTCGATCCGGGCAGGATGATCAGGTCGGCCTCGACCGGAAGGGGCTGGCCGGGACTGACGATCCGCAGGGTGACGCCGGGCTCCTGCGCCAGCGGGTCGAGGTCGTCGAAATTGGCAATGCGGTTGAGATGCGGGACGGCGATGAGAAAGTCGCCGCTTCCCCGTGTTCCGCCCAGATCCGCGGCGTCCTCGGCGGGCAGGCGGTGGGCATCCGGGAACCAGGGCACGACACCCAGGCCGGGCCAGCCGGTGCGGGTCTCGATCAGGCGGTAGCCGTCGTCGAAGAGCCGCGGGTCGCCACGGAACTTGTTGATCAGAAAGCCCCGGATCATCGCGGCATCGGCGGGGTCGAGCACGGCCTGGGTGCCCACAAGCTGGGCGATGACGCCACCGCGGTCGATGTCGCCGGCCAGCACCACCGGCACGTCGGCGGCGCGGGCAAAGCCCATGTTGGCGATGTCGCCCGCGCGCAGGTTGACTTCGGCCGGGCTGCCAGCGCCTTCGACGATCACGAGGTCAGCCTCGGCCTGCAGGCGGTTGAAGCTGTCCAGCACCGGGGCCATCAGCTGCGGCTTCAGCGCGGCATAGTCGCGCGCCTTGACCGTGGTCAGGCGGCGACCCTGCACGATGACCTGGGCGCCGGTCTCCGATTCGGGCTTCAGGAGGACCGGGTTCATGTCCACATGGGGGCGGACCCCGCAGGCGCGGGCCTGCAGGGCCTGGGCGCGGCCGATCTCGCCCCCAACCGCAACGGCGGCGTTGTTCGACATGTTCTGCGGCTTGAAGGGCCGCACGGTCAGGCCCTGGCGGGTGAAATGGCGACACAGCCCGGCGACAAGAAGCGACTTGCCCACGTTCGAGCCTGCCCCCTGAATCATGATCCGCGCGGATCGCTTCCGGATGTCCTGCACTTTCGGTCACTCCATGACCCGGCGATGCTTCGGCGCGTGCTGCGGAAAGGTCAAGGCGCGATGCGTGCGGCCGCCTGCGCCACCAGATCTTCGACGGGGCCGGCGATGTCCAGCGTGATCGCCTCGTCGGGTCCGGGCGGCTCCAACGCGGCGAACTGGCTGTCGAGCAGCGCGGGCGGCATGTAATGGCCAGTCCGGGCTGCCATTCGCGCGGCTATCAGGTCGGGATCGCCCGTCAGATGGACAAAGGTTACCGGCCCGCCCGCCCCTGCGCGGATCCGGTCGCGATAGGCCCGTTTCAGGGCAGAGCAACCCACGATCACCGGTGCCTGATGTCGCAGCACCGCGGTCACCCGATCCAGCCAGGGCCAGCGGTCGGCATCGGTCAGCGGAATGCCGGCGCGCATCCTGTCCACGTTTTGCTGGGGATGCAGGTCATCCCCGTCGCGGTAGGGCATGCCCAACCGGGCCGCCAACGCCCTTCCGACCGAGGTCTTGCCGCAGCCCGAAACACCCATGATGACGATTCGCCTCACAGCGACACCGATATCCCGCCATCGACATAAAGGATGTGGCCGTTGACGAAGCTTGCCGCATCCGACGCCAGGAAGATGCAGGCACCCTTCAGCTCTTCCACCCTGCCCCAGCGTCCGGCAGGGGTGCGCTTCACCAGCCAGTCGGAAAACGCCGGGTCGGCCACCAGCGCGGCATTGAGCGGCGTGTCGAAATAGCCTGGGGCGATGGCATTGCAGGTCAGGCCGTGCCGCGCCCAGTCGGTCGCCATGCCCTTGGTCAGGTTGCCCACGGCCCCCTTGGTTGCGGTGTAGGGTGCAATTCCTGGCCGTGCCAGCGCGGTCTGCACGGATGCGATGTTGATGATCCGTCCCCGCCCGCGCGCGATCATGTGCCTGGCGACGGCTTGTCCGACATAAAAGACAGAGGCGATGTTCGTCTGCATCAGCCGCTCAAAGGCCTCGGGCGGGAAATCCTCCAGCGGCGCGCGGTGCTGGATGCCAGCGTTGTTTACCAGAATGTCAATGGGCTTTCCTGCGGCCTCGAATCCGTCCACCGCCGCGCGCACGGCGGCATGGTCGGTCACATCGAAGACCAGAGCCTCGGCCCCCGGAAGGCGCGCGGCCGCAGCCCGTGCGCGGTCTGGATCGCGTCCGTTGATCACAACCTGCGCCCCGGCCTCGGCAAGACCCTGTGCCAGGGCAAAGCCGATCCCTTGCGATGCCCCGGTTACCAGGGCGCGGCAGCCAGTCAGATCGAACAGCGGATGGGACATGGTGCCTCCGGGCATGGTCAGCGCCAGGTTTCGGCTTGACCGGGGCGCTGTCAGGATGAAGCTAGCGCTAACGGAGGTGCCCCATGACCGCAAGCCCAAGCTGGTATCAGGCCGTTGATCCGGTCTTTTCGTCCTATGTGCTGTTCAACGCCCCCCTGAAGAAGCTGGCCGAGGGCTTCGACTGGGCGGAAGGTCCGGTCTGGTTCGGCGATCACCAGTGTCTGTTGTTCTCTGACATCCCGAACAACCGCATCCTGCGCTGGAGCGAGGGCGGCCTGACCACCTTCCGCGCGCCGTCGAATTACGCCAATGGCCATACGCGCGACCGCGAAGGGCGTCTGATTTCCTGCGAGCACGGGCTGCGGCGCGTGACGCGGACCGAATGGGATGGTTCCATCACCGTCATCGCCGACAGCTACCGGGGCAAGCCGCTGAACAGCCCGAACGATGTGGTCGTGGCCCGCGACGGGGCGATCTGGTTCACAGACCCGCATTACGGGATCATCACCGATTACGAAGGCTTCCGGGGCGAACAGGAACTGCCCTGTTCGGTCTATCGCGTCGATCCCGACGGCAGCATCGAGGCGGTGATCACCGACATGGCCTGCCCGAACGGGCTGGCGTTCAGCCCGGACGAAGGCCTGCTTTACGTCGCCGATACCGGTCGTGCGTTCAGCGGCGATCCGCAGCACATCCTGGTGTTCGACATGTCGTCGGGGCGACCGCGGGGCGGGCGGGTGTTCCACAAGATCGAGCCGGGCTGCGCCGACGGCATCCGGGTTGATTCGGATGGCAACCTCTGGTCCTCGGCCCGGGACGGGGTGCATTGCATCCACCCGGACGGGCATCTGATGGGCAGGATCCTCGTGCCCGAGACCGTGTCGAACCTCTGCTTCGGGGGCCGGGCGAAGCATCGGCTGTTCATCACCGCGACGACCGGGCTCTACTCGGTCGTGCTGAACCGCAGGGGGGTTCAATGGCCGTGAAACCGCAGCTCGGCCTGATCGGCCTTGGCACCATGGGTGCGGCCCTGGCGCTGAACATCGCCGAAAAGGGCTTTCCGATCGCAGTCTGGAACCGCACTGCCAGCGTGACGCGCCGCTTCCATTCTGCGGCGGGGGCGCTGGCAGAACGGATCGTGCCGGCCGAGACCCTGGCCGATCTGGTCGCCGCAATGGCCGCGCCAAGGGCAATCATCCTGATGGTTCCCGCCGGAGAAACCGTCGATGCCCAGCTTTCCGCCCTGGCCCCGCTTCTGGGTCCGCAGGATCTGGTCATCGACGCAGGCAATGCGAATTTCCACGATACCGACCGCCGCGCCGCGGCGGGATGGCCCTTCCGCTTCATGGGCATCGGCGTATCGGGCGGCGAGGCAGGCGCGCGCCACGGGCCGGCGATCATGGCCGGGGGCAAGCCCGAGGACTGGGCGCGAATGGCACCGGTGCTGCGGGCGATTGCTGCAAGGGCCGAGGACGGCACACCCTGCGCCGATCACATGGGCGAAGGGGGCGCGGGCCATTTCGTCAAGATGGTACACAACGGCATAGAATATGCCGACATGCAGATGATCGCCGAGGTCTACGGCATCATGCGCGACGGCCTGGCAATGGCTGCGCCCGAAATCGCGCCGGTCTTTGCCCGCTGGAACGAAGGGGTGCTGCGGTCCTATCTGGTCGAGATCTCGGCCGCGGTCGCGGCGGCGCGCGATCCGGTCACGGGCGGGCCGATGCTGGACATGATCGTGGACGCGGCGGGGCAGAAGGGCACCGGGCGGTGGACCGCGATCGAGGCCCAGCATCTGGGCGCCCCGATCCCGGTGATCGAGGCCGCCGTCATGGCGCGCAACGTCTCGGCCCGCCGGGCCGAGCGGGCGGTGGGCGAGGCGCTTTACGGCCCCGCACCCGAACCGGCGGTCGTGCCGCTGGAGGATCTGGAACAGGCACTGATCGCCGGCAAGATCCTGTGTTATGCGCAGGGCTTTGCCATGATGCGGGCGGCGGCGGAAAGCTTCGGCTGGGCGCTGGACATGCCGGCGATCGCCCGGGTCTGGCGCGCTGGCTGCATCATCCGCTCGGCCATGCTGAACGACATGGCCGAAGCCCTGGCCGAAGACCCCGGTCGCAACCTGATCCTGGCACCCTTCTTCGCCAACACCCTGCGCCGCGGCCTGCCGGCCCTGCGCCGTGTCGTTGCAGCCGGCGCGCTGCATGGCCAGGGCCTGCCTGCCCTTTCGGCAGGTCTGGCCTGGTTCGACATGATGCGCACGGCGCGCGGCACCGCCGACATGATCCAGGCCCAACGAGATTACTTCGGTCTGCATGGCTTCCAGCGGCGCGACGGCCTGGACCGCCCGCACGGCCCCTGGGCGGAAGGCTGAACCCTGTTCTGGCGGGATGCCGGGCAGGTTCTCGGGCCCGTAGGGCACCATCGCCGGGGCTGGTATCAGGTCTGCCTTCGTCCTCCCATCACGCCGCGCTTGCCCGCACGACCTCGGGCCAGGTGGTCGCTGCCGTCGCAGGCCAGGCGGGCCACACCCGGCACATCGGGAAGGATGGTCACGACCGGGCGCCCGCCGCAGGCGAGGTCGGCAAGCGACGCTTGGATAAGGGGGGCGTCCGGGGCGCCCATGATCACCGCACCAAGGGGCAAGCGTCGCGTGGCGGCACCGATGGCGGCGGGGGTGCCGTCGTTCATCAGGATGCGCTGAATGGCGATCCAGCTGTCCGGAAGTCGCACCAGACGCCGGAATTTCCACTGCCATCCGGGCCACGAAGGGACGTTCCGCCCGGGCCAGAACTTCATGGGTCCGCAGGTGACTGGCAGGCAGGATGCGGTTCTGGCCCGGTTCCCGCGCCGCCATCAGCATACCCCGGCGCAAGTCCCCGCCCACGATGCCGCGGTTGATCGGCACGCGGTCCGCCCTGGCCGTGACAACCCCGACACAACGCGCGGCGCAGGGTCCTGTCACGGGCTGCGGCCGGATCAGGATCCTTCGGACAGGCAGTCGGCGATGGTTTCGGCCATGCCGCGCAACAGGGCGGCATAGGCATCCGGCCCCGGCTCCAGGGTCGAACCCACGGGATCGAGCGCCCCCCCCACACGCACGCCCGTCCCCTCGGCCATCTGCGTCACCAGCGCGGGGTCATGCTGCGCCTCGGGGAAGATGCACAGCGCGCCGCCCGCCTCCAGTGTGGCGCGCAACTGCTTCAGCCGCTGCGCCCCTGGCGAGGCCGCGTCACCCAGCGCAATGCTGCCAGCCAGGGCAAGCCCGTAATGATCGGCAAAATAGTCGTATGCCGCGTGAAAGGTCACGATGGGGCGGTCCTTCACCGGCGCGAGGATCGCGGCAACCTCGGCATCCAGCGCGACGATCTGCTCTGCCGCGGCCGACGCATTCGCGGCATAGGTCGCGGCGTTGCCGGGGTCCAGCCGCGACAGGTCCTCCGCGATAAGGCCCAGCCAGTGCCGCCCGTTGGCGGGATCCAGCCAGGCATGCGGGTCGATGCCGTCATGGGCATGGCCGTGATCATCGTGATCGTGGTCATGCCCATGATCATGTCCCCCAGCCGGATCGCCGTATGCGCGGGCAAAGGTGCCCGGCGCGTCAAGCAGGCCCAGAACCGCCGCGCCCTCGGGCCGGGTCATCAGGGCACTGTCCAGCCACGGTGTCAGCTCCGGCCCGATCCACACCACCAGATCGGCGCCCGCCACCGACGCCGCCTGACTGGGGCGCAACTGGAAATCGTGTTCATCCGCGCCACGCGCCAGAAGAAGCTCAGGCTGCCCGAGCTCGCCCATGACCTGGGCCACCAGAGCATGAACGGGTGGTATGTCGGTCACCACCGACGGCACTTCGGCAAGGGCCGGGGCGCTGGCCAAGGCGAATGTCATGATATAACGCATGTCGGGCCTTTCACTTCGTCTGGCCGCCTCTATGTATGTTATATTATAACAGGTCAACCCCGATCATGGCCCTTGCCCGGAAACCCGCCGACCCCCTTCACGCCTTTGCGGCCCATGACCACGGCCATTGTTCGCGCGATGCGCTGGCCCGGGCCGAGGCGATCACCACGGCGGCCGGAGCGCGGCTGACGCCCGTGCGCCGCCGGGCGCTTGAGATCCTGCTCGAAGACCACCGTGCGCTGGGCGCCTATGACGTGCTGAACCGGCTGGCTGGGGAAGGCTTCGGCAACCAGCCCCCCGTCGCCTATCGCGCGCTGGAATTCCTTGTCGCACATGGGCTTGCCCACCGCATCCAGCGGCTGAACGCCTTTACCGCCTGCACCCATATCGGCAAGGCGCATTCGCCCGCCTTCCTGATCTGCCGCAGCTGTTCGACCGTGGCCGAGGCCGCCGCCGGCGCGATCCGCACCGCACTGGACGCGGCGGCCGACGAACAGGGCTTTGTCGTCGAAATGTCCACCATCGAGGCACTGGGCCTCTGCCCAGCCTGCCGGAGTGCCGCAGCATGAGCAGCCTGATCGCCGCAGATCGTATCTGTGTCCGCTTTGGCGAGGACGAGGTGCTGCATGATGTCAGCCTCCAGATCTCTCCGGGCGAGATCGTGACGATTCTCGGGCCAAACGGGTCGGGCAAGTCCACGCTTTTGCGGGCGCTTCTGGGTATTGTTCCGGTGGCCGAGGGGCGCATCCTTCGGCAGGCTGGGCTGCGCGTGGGCTATGTGCCGCAACGGCTGACCATCGACCGGACCATGCCGATCACCGTGCGCCGTTTCCTGTCGCTGCCGGTGCGGGTGACGGATGCCGAGGCAGATGCCGCCCTGGTGCGCGTGGGCATGGCCGGGCATGGACAGGACCAGATGATCGCGCTGTCAGGCGGGCAGTTGCAACGGGTGCTTCTGGCCCGTGCCCTGCTGGGCAAGCCACAGGTCCTGATGCTGGACGAACCCACGCAGGGTCTGGACCAGCCGGGCGAAGCCGCCTTCTACCGGCTGATCGAGCAGGTCCGCCGCGAGACTGGTGCCGCGGTGCTGATGGTCAGCCATGACCTGCATGTGGTGATGGCTGCCAGCGACCGCGTAATCTGCCTGAACGGCCATATCTGCTGCGAAGGTGCGCCGCGCGTCGTGTCCACCGCGCCGGAATACCGGGCACTGTTCGGGTTGGGCACACAGGGGGCGCTTGCGCTCTATCGCCACGAACACGATCACGAACACCGGCCCGAGGACGGCCACCACCATCACCCCCACGACCACGGCCATCACCATGCTTGACGATTTCCTGGTTCGGGCAGGGCTTGCTGCGGTGGGTCTGTCGCTGGCGACCGGCCCGCTGGGCGCCTTCGTCGTGTGGCGGCGGATGGCCTATTTCGGCGACGCGACCGCCCATGCCGCCGTGCTGGGCGTGGCTCTGGCCCTGGCGATCGACCTGCCCATCGGGCTGGGTACGCTGGTTGTGGCGCTGGCGATGGCGGTCACAGTGGCGGGGCTTTCGGCGCGAGGCTGGGCGATGGACACGACGCTCGGCGTGCTTGCGCATTCGGCGCTGGCCTTCGGTCTGGTTGCGGTCAGCTTCTTTCCTACGGTGCGTACCGATCTGTCGGCCTACCTGTTCGGCGACATCCTGGCGGTCAGCAAGGCGGAACTGGGCCTCGTCTGGCTGGGGTCGCTGGCGGTGCTGGCCCTGCTGGTCTGGCGCTGGTCGGCGCTTCTGACCAGCACGCTTTCCGAAGACCTCGCCCATGCCGCCGGCCTGCGCCCCGACCGAGAGCGTCTGGTCCTGGTCGTGGCGCTGGCCCTGGTCGTGGCCGTCGCGCTGAAGATCGTCGGCGCGTTGCTGATCGCGGCCATGCTGATCATCCCTGCCGCCGCCGCCCGCAGCCTGGCCCGCACGCCCGAGGCGATGGCGGGCCTTGCCGTCCTGATCGGCGCAATCGCCGGGCTGGGTGGCCTGGGGCTTTCGCTGTGGCAGGACACACCGACCGGGCCATCGATCGTGGTGATGGCGACAGGGCTGTTTGCGGTCGGGGCCCTGGTCCGCCGGGCCTGACCGGCAGAAATTTTCCCCCCGACTGCCCGAAGCCTGCCGCATTTCCCGGTTAGGCCCGGACGAAGGTGATGCAAGGGGATGTCCGGTGCTTCGGCTGTTGGGTTTTCTGCTGTTCGTGGCGGTGGGCGGCGGGGGGCTGTTGTTCATCGACTACAACAATGCCCGCAATGCCGCGGCGGCCCGGGGCGACCAGGCGTTGACCCTTGCGGCATATCTGGAAACGGTCACCGATCGCATCGGCAACGCAACGGCCCTCGCCGGGGTCGCCGGCATGTCGCGCTCGCTGGAACAGATGCTGCCGGCTGCGCCCGACGGCTGGACCGTCCGCGCCGCCGCCACCGAGGATCTGGCCGACTTCCTTCCGAAGAAGGGGGCGAAGGTCGACAGGAAGGCGCGCGATCAGGTTGCCGCCGTCGGCAGCACGAAGGCCGTGAACGGCGCCGAGGTCGTGATCCGCACCTACGAGCGCGGTGATCGCCGGGTCGTGATCCAGGCGATCCGCTACCCCGACCGGATCTTCACCGATCCCGATGCCGCCGAAGAAAGGTTCCGCCTGCGCATCGAAGCGGCAGAGCGTCGCGGCCGCCCGTTCATGACGGTTCGCGGCCTTGATATCGCCGAGGAATTCCCGGGCGAGGGAATCCGGGCCCGCTACTTCTCGGCCAATGTCGGCGGACAGATCCAGATCCGGGTACTTGCGACCAAGCGCATGAAGGACAAGGAGCTGATCCCCTTCTTCGAAACGCTGCATGTGCAGGCGATGAATGCCGCGGTCGTCGACAAGGTGGAGGGGCTGGGGGAGGTGCCGGTGATCCTGCTGGTCTCGGCGATGAAGGCCAACGAACGCGAAGCCTACGAGGCCGACCGCGCCCGGCGGTCGGAGGAAGCGGTGATGCTGGCCCGCAGCCTGCGCGAGGCAGATGCCGCAAGGGCCGGGTCAGTCAGGAAACCGGCCGCCAAACCGACAGAAGGCTTTGCTGCCGACTGCACCAAGGGCGCGGGCGGCATCAAGCGGTGCAGCGTCGCCTCGGGCGACTAGCGGGCGCAGACGGCATCCTGCCGGGGCGGCCTGACACGCCCGCGGGTCCGCCCCCCGATCTTCGATCACGTCGTCATGCGCCGAAGCCGCCGCCCCGCAAGGAAGGCGGCGTTTCACCTTGGCGGCCCACGGCAGATGCGGGCCGCAGAGCTAGAAGGTCAGCCCTGAAAAGCGCGACGGGTTCTGCGGCACCCCTGGCAGCACACAGAGCATTTCATACAGGATGTTCGCCCCGATCAGCGCGGTGTTGCCACTGGGATCGTATGGCGGCGAGACCTCGACCAGATCGCCGCCGACAATGTTCAGCCCAGCGCAGCCCCGGATGATCTCCAGCGCCTGCCAGGTGGTCAGCCCGCCCGGTTCCACCGTACCGGTGCCTGGGGCGAAGGCGGAATCGAGGCTGTCGATGTCATAGGAAATGTAGACCGGCGCATCACCGATCCTTTCCCGCACGATCTGCATCAGGGGGGTGAGGGATTTGTGCCAACATTCCTCGGCCTGCACCACTGTCCAGCCCTGACCGCGCGCCCAGTCGAAATCCTCTGGCGCGTAGCCGGTGCCGCGCAGGCCGATCTGGAACACCTTGTCGTTCAGAAGGCAGCCGTCCTCCCATGCGCGGCGGAAGGGGCAGCCGTGGGCCACGGTTTCGCCGAACATGGTTTCGTTGATGTCGGCGTGGGCATCGATGTGGATCAGCGCGACGGGGCCGTGACGTTCCTTCATCGCGCGCAGGATCGGCCAGGTCAGCGTGTGGTCCCCGCCCAGCGTCAGCGGGATGGCGCCGTGCGAAAGGACCCCGCGGTAATGGGCAGTGATGATGTCGACCGATTTCTTCAGATCGAAGGTGTTGATGGCCACATCGCCCAGATCGGCGACTTGCAGATGATCGAAGGGGGCCGCGCCGGTGGCCATGTTGTAGGGGCGCAGCATGCGGGATTCGTCGCGGATCTGACGGGGGCCAAGCCGCGTGCCGGGGCGGTTCGATGTGCCATGATCCATGGGCACGCCGATGAAGGCCACATCCAGCCCTTCCGCGCTGGTCGCGGCTGGCAGGCGCATCATCGTTGCCGGGCCGCCGAAGCGCGGCATCTCGTTGCCGCCAAGGGGTTGGTTGAAGCGGGTCATCCTGTCCTCACGTCCTGGGTGCAGCGGCCAGAATCCGGCGCACCTCTTCATCATCAAGCTGCGGGAAGCTTGCATAGTGCAGACCGACCGCGGTGAATTCGCGTGGCATGTACAGGCACACCACCTGATCGGCCAGCGTTTCCATCGCCGCAACCACATCGGGCGGCGCGACTGGCGCGGCGACGATCACCTGTGCGGGCTTGTCCGCCCGGACCGCCGCAATGGCCGCGCGCATCGTGGCGCCGGTTGCGATGCCGTCATCGACCAGCACCACGGTCTTGCCCCTCAGCGCGCCGGGGGCGAGCCGCCCGCCCCAAAGCTTGCGCCGCCGTTCCAGTTCCACCCGCTGCGGGGCGGCCTGCGCCTCGATCGTGTCGCGGTCAATGCCGAAGGCTGCGACCAGTTCTTCGTTCAGCACCATCGTCTGCCCGCCAGGCCCGGCAATCGCGCCCAGCGCCAGTTCCGGGTTGCCCGGCATGCCGATCTTGCGCACCAGCACGAGGTCAAGCGGCGCCCCAAGCGCCCGGGCGACCTCGTCGGCGACGGGCAGGCCACCGCGCGGCAGGGCTAGGACGACCACATCCGTTCCGGCCAGGGGCGCCAGCCGTTCGGCCAGTGCGCGGCCTGCGGCGCGGCGGTCGGCGAAGGCAGTCATCGTCCCTTTTCCTTCAGCCAGGCGGTGATGATCTCTTGGTGCCGTTCGCCGGAATAGCTGGGGAAATGTCCGCCATGCACCACGCGCACCGGCAGACGCAGAAGGCGCTCCATCGAGGTGATGTACTGCCAGCGTTCAAGGTCGCTCGTGCCCTCGATCAGCTCGCCGTCATAGACGATGTCGCCCGAGAACAGGATGCCCGTCGCCGCCTCCCACAAGGCAATCCCGCCGGGGGAATGGCCGGGGGTGTGGATCACCTCGAACTGCCGGTCGCCCAGGTCGATCACGTCACCATCCCACAGGATGCGGCTCACCGGCGCGGCCTGAACCGTGTAGGTTTCCGACCGGTAGGGTTCGGGCGGCAGTGCCGTGAAGATGTCGTCGGTCACATACTTGTCGGCCAAGGTGTTCTCCCGTGTGGGGGCACGCAGAAGATGGGCCTCGGCGGCGTGGCACAGCCGGCAGGGAAATTCGTGGTGCAGGCCGACATGGTCGAAATGCGTATGGCTGGCCACTGCCTGAAGCGGGCGTTCGGTGACCAGCGGGACCTGGTCGCGCAAGCTGACCACGCCCATGCCGCTGTCAACCAGCATGTCGCTGTCGCGGCCCCGAACGTGCCAGACGTTGCAGCGATAGAATTCGCGGATGTGGGGTTCGTCGATATGGGTGACGCCATCACCCACCGACCGCACGCGCCACCAGTCTTCCGGCCTCGCCCTCATTCCGTCAGCACCACATGACTATCGGCGCCAAGGTCGAGCACCCTGCCCTCCTCGACAATTTGAGATTGCGGCAGATGTACCACCAGCCGCAAGTCCGGCGCAGCAAGCGGGCTGACATGGGCGCGGACGTGAGTGCCGAAGAAGGCGGCGTCCCGCACCGTGCAGGGCCCGACATGCAGCGAACCCGTTGGGGTCATCGCCTCGGGTCGGATGCACAGGATGCCGTCGGCCACAGGAACGGGCCCAAAGGGTGCGCGGCCGTTACGAACGGGAATCCGGTTGATTTCCCCCATGAAGCCGGCGGTGAACAGGGTTTTCGGATGCAGATAGACCTCGCGCGGGGGGCCGTGATCCTCGATCCGACCGCCGTTCATCACAACGATCCGGTCGGCGATGGCCATGGCCTCTTCCTGGTCATGGGTGACATGGACAAAGGTCGTCCCGACCCGACGCTGGATCGCCTTCAGCTCGTCCTGCATCTGGCGGCGCAACTTCAGGTCCAGCGCACCCAGCGGCTCGTCCAGAAGCAGCACGTCCGGCTCCACCGCCAGCGCACGGGCAAGTGCCACACGCTGCCGCTGCCCGCCCGACAGTTCATGCGGGCGTCGATCGCCGCGCCCCTCTAGCCCGACCAGCGCCAGCATGGCGTCGGCCTTCCGCGCCCGATCAGCGCGGGGCACGCCGCGCATGCGCAGACCAAAGGCCACGTTGTCGCGCAGGCTCATGTGCGGAAACAGCGCATAGTCCTGGAACACGGTCGTCGTGGGCCGGTCCTTCGGCGCCGCGCCCGTCATGTCGCGCCCGCCGATCAGGACGCGACCCGAGGTCGGCTCGGCAAAGCCGCCAATTATGTTCAGAAGCGTGGTCTTGCCGCAGCCGGACGGCCCCAGCAGCACGACGAACTCGCCTGCCGCGATCTCCAGGCTGACATCGTTCAGGGCAAGCGCCGCGCCATAGCGTTGCGACACGGACTGGATCGAGACGGAAGCGGTCATTTGGCCCTTCTGAAGACAAGCAGTTCGAGAAGGATCACCAGCGTCACCGAGACGAGGAACACCAGTGAGCCCACGGCATTGGTGGCCGGCGAAAGGCCGGATCGCAGCATCGACCAGATCTCGACCGGCAGGGTGACATCGAAGCGGGTCAGGAGGAAGGCGATGATGAATTCGTCCCAGCTGAAGGTGACCGACAGGAAGAAGGCCGCGGCCAGGGGGGCAGAGAGCATGGGGGCAGAGATCAGCAGCAGCACCTTCCATTCCGGCGCGCCAAGGTCGCGGGCCGCGCGTTCGGCGGCCTTCTGGTGGTCGCCCATCGCGGCGTAGGTGATGGCAAAGCACAGCGGAAGGTTGATGACGACATGGCCGATCCCGGCCGTCCAGAGTGACAGACGGATGCCGGTCTGGGTATACAGGTTCAGAAGGCCCAGCGCGATGATCAGATAGCTGACGGTCAGCGGCGCGATCAGGACACCGCGCATCAGGGCCGAACCCGGCAACCGGACGCGGGCCAGCGCGTGGGCGGCAAGGAAGCCGAGGATCAGGGCGACTGTCGAAGAGACAACCGCGACCACCAGCGAGTTCCACAGCGCGGCCATAAGTTTGCCATCGGCAAGAACCTTGGCATACCAGTCGAGCGTAACGCCCCGGAACGGCGGAACCGGCAGGCGACCGTCCTGAAAACTGAACACGACCAGCACCACGACGGGCAGGAACACGAACACATAGGCCGCGGCGAGATAGGCCCAGGCGAGATGGCGCATCACGATCCTCCCATCCGACCGGGTGCCCCCCAACCCCATCCCCTCCCCACGAAGGTGGAGGGGAGGCGCGGACAGCAACAGCTTGACAGACCAGTGGTGTCGGGCAGCGGGCGGAGGGCCGGAAAGACATGTGGCTCCCCTCCACCGCGTGGGGAGGGGATGGGGTTGAGGGAATGGACAGGATGGCCCATCATACCCGGTCCAGCCGCAACCAGCGGCTGCTCGTGACATAGGCCAGTGTCACCACCGCCATCAGGATGACGGACAGGGCCGAAGCCAGCGGGAAGTTCCCGCTGCGGCCCAGTTGCAGCATGATCAGCTGCGGCAGGGTCAGTTCCGCGTTACCCCCCAGGATCTGCGGGGTGATGTAGTCGCCGATGCACAGCACGAAGGTCAGGAAGGCACCGGTCACCACCCCCGGCAGGGTCAGCGGCAGGATGACATGGGCAAAGGTCTGCCAGCGACCGGCCCCCAGGTCCTGCGCGGCACGGGCATAGTTGGGCGACAGCTGGATCAGGTTCGCATAGATGGTCAGCGTCAGCAGCATGACGAAGAAATGCACGAAGCCGATCACCGTGGCGGCCCGGGTTGATGCGATCTGCAATGGCTCTGCAATCAGCCCCAGGCCCAGCAAGGTCTGATTCACCACCCCGTTCTGCCCCAGCACCAGAAGCCAGGAATAGGACCGCACGACGTAGGAGGTCCAGAACGGCAGGACTGCCAGCAGAAGCGCCAGTCTCTGCCAACGGACCGGCACCCGGAAGGCGATGATTGCCGCAAGCGGATAGGCGAGAACGATGGATATCACCGTCACGACCGCCGTGATCTCGAGGCTGTTGATCAGCGCCTTGAGCATCGTCCAGTCGGTGAAGATGCGGACATAGTTGCCTGCATCAAAGCCGTGCACGATCTGCCGCCCTTCCATGTGCGCGAAGGAAAGGGCAACCATCCCGAGGAACGGCAGGATGAAGAAGGCCGCCGTCCAGAGCAGCGCCGGGGCCAGAAGGCCCCAGGCAAGGCGGCGGTCACGGGCGGCGAGGCTCACTGGTTCAGCATCTCTGTCCAAAGATCCTGCATCGCGGTGTCAAGCGCGGCATCGGGGATCGGGTAAAGCTGGGCACGCGACAGGTATTCCGGCTGCCGGTCCCAGCGCAGGATCGCCTTTGCCTCATCGTCCAGCAGGTCGCCGGCCTTGGCATTCGCCGGCATGCCCCAATAGCACGAACTGGTCGCCAGCGCCGCCTGGCCTTCGGGCGACACGATGTATTTCACGAATTCCAGCGCGAGGTCGGGCTGGGACGAGCCCGCCACCACCCCGATCGACTGCGCCCAGCGCAGCGCACCCTGTTTCGGGATCGTCCAGTCGAGGTTCGGATTTTCCGAGGCCAGCACAGCCGTCAACCATTCGCCGCCACCCACGACGATATCGACCTCTCCGGTGGCAAGCGCCGTCTGCGCCGCAACCACCTCGGACACCTGCTTCGACGCCTTGCGCAAAGCCATCAGCGGTTCGCGCAGCGTGGCAAGTGTATCGGCAGTGATATCGGCCGTATTCACCCCCTGGCCAAGCGCCACCAGGCCCAGCACCGGCAGATAATAGTCGTAGATCGCTATCCGCCCGTCATACTTGCCCGAAGTCAGGCTTGCCATGTCTTCCATGTCGGCCGGATCGACCTTCGACTTGTCGTAGGAGATGGTGTTGTAGCCGAACTTCTCGGTGACCGCGTAGGTCTTGCCGTCCACCACGTTGTTTTCGGCCATGACCAGCTCGGGGAAGAAATCGGCCGTCGGCAACTGGTCAGCGGGAAGTTCGGCCAGATGCCCGGCCTCGACCGCGCGCTTCACGTCGACAGCGTCGATCACCAGCACATCCCAGTCGCCGGGGCGCGACTGCTCCAGGATCGCAAGGCCCGCCGCGGTGCCTTCGTATTCCTTCAGGTTTACCTTGACGCCGAACTTTTCCTCGAAAGGCCTGATCAGGGCCGGGTCGGTGTGGTCACACCACACAAGCGCGTTCAGTTCCTGCGCCAGGCCGGGCGTGGCGGTCATAAGCAGGGCAAGGCAGGTGGCGGGAAGATTGCGGGCCATTGTCATCTCCATGTCTGGGGGCCTCTCGCGGGCACTTGAGAAAAGAAGTGAGTTCGTTCAATTTTGAAGTCAACATCAAATTATGGGCATCCTGGACGTTACATGACCGGACTGCGCGAAAGACAGAAGGCTGACCGCACGCGCCGGATCCTCGAGGCGGCATCGACGCTGTTCCGTGCGCAGGGCTATGACGCCGTCAGGATCGAGGACATAGCGGCAGCGGCAGAGGTATCGTCCGGCACCTGCTACAACTACTTCTCGACAAAGGGCGACATCCTGCTGGCCATCGTCTCGATGGAGGTGGAAGAGGTGGTCGAAGCCGGAGAAAGCGTTGTCGCCGATCCGCCGCCCGACATCGCGCAGGCGCTGGATGCGCTGATCCGCATCTATTACAACCATTCGCTGCACTACTTGTCAAAGGCGATGTGGCGCACGGCCATGGCCCTGTCGATCGGGGCGCCCGGCACGCCCTTTTCGCAGCGCTATACGGCGCTTGACGGTCTGCTGGCCGGGCAGGTCTGCGCCCTGATCGCGGCGCTGCGTCAGCGCGGCCTGGCAAGAGAGGATTTCGATGTTCAGGCCATGGGGCAGATCATCTTCAGTAGCCTGAACCAGCTGTTCATGGAATTCGTCAAGCAGGACGAGATGGCACTTTCCGACCTGCACCGGTCAAGCGCGGCCCAGACTGCAGCTCTTGCCATGCTGATGCGACGGTAGCGCCGGCCGCCATCCGGTCTTGCGCACATCCCGCGCAGCTGGCGGGAAGGGCGACGGCATGGGCGGCCCGGCCCTTCACTTTCGTCGCGTTCGTCGCGCGGGCAAAGGTCGCAATCCGCCCCCATGTCGTTTTCTGACGCCAAAGGTCGGGTGGACTTGCCCGGAATCCCGTCGCTCTGGCAGATAGGGGCAAACCTTCTGGGGAGTCCGTCCAATGAAAACCCATGTCAAAGCCCTTGTCGTCGGCGGCGGCGCAGTCGGCACCGGGATCGCCTATCACCTCGCCAAGGCCGGCTGGGACACCATGCTGGTCGAACGCGACGAGCTGACCGCGGGCTCCACCTGGCATGCCGCCGGGCTGCTGCCTTTGTTCAACATGTCCTACGCTACGACCCACATCCACAAGTATTCGGTGGATTTCTACAAGGGGCTTGAGGCCGAGACCGGGCTGAACCCCGGCTTCTATGTCGTCGGCAACCTGCGCATGGCCCAGACCCAGGCGCGGATGGACGAATACATGCTGTATTCGTCGGTCGCTGAAACCGCCGGGGTCTATCACGAATTCCTGACGCCGAAAGAGATCAAGGACCGCTGGCCGCTGGTGAGGACAGAGGATCTGGTCGGCGCGCTCTACCACCCGCAGGACGGCTACATCAACCCGGCCGACGTGACGCAGGCCATGGCCAAGGGCGCGCGCCAGTTGGGTGCCACGATCGAACGCAAGATCCAGGTCGATGGCTACCGCTGGACCGGCAGCGAATGGATCGTCTCCTGCACGCGGCTGGAAGACAAGGGCGGGATGCTGATCCCGACCGACGACCGCTTCGAGATCCGCGCCGAACATGTCGTCACCGCCACCGGCAACCATGCCCAGCGCACCGCGCGGCTGCTCGGGATCAAGATCCCCGCGATCCCGGTCGAACACCAGTATATCGTAACCGAGCCCGACCCGGCCCTTGTCGAATGGCGCAAGTCCAATCCCCAGCATCCGGTCCTGCGCGACGCCGACGCCAAGTGGTATGTGCGCGAGGAACGCGGCGGCTGGATCCTTGGCCCCTACGAAAAGGGCGCCCCCGCGCGCTTCCAGTACGGCGTCCCCGACAGCTTCCGCGCCGATCTCTTCCCGCTCGACCTGGAACGGATCGAGCAGGAATACATGTCCTTCATCCACCGGATCCCGTCTTCGGAAACCGTGGGACTGAAGGACGATTACAACGGCCCGATCTGCTATACCCCCGACGGCAACCCGCTGGTCGGCCCGGCCCCCGGACTGCGCAACATGTGGCTGGCCGAAGGCTTCAGCTTCGGCATTACCGCCGCGGGCGGCACGGGCTATTATCTCGCCCAGCTGATGACGGAGGGCGAGGCGGAAATCGACATGGCCTCCCTCGACCCCAAGCGCTACGGGTCATGGATGACCACGGAATACGCTTCGCGCAAGAACGAGGAATGCTATGCCCACGTCTTCATCCTGCACCACCCGGACGAGGAACGCGAAGCCTGCCGCCCCCTGCGCACCGCCCCGGCCTATGACCGGCAGAAGGAGATGGGCGCCCAGTTCGGCCAGGTGAACGGCTGGGAACGGCCCAACTACTATGGGCCCAAGGACGCGCCCGAGACCTTCGACCACGACGGGCGCAGCTTCCGCCGCGGCACCTGGTGGCCCTATGCGGTGGAAGAGGCGAAGGCGATCCGCAATGCGGTCGGCATCATCGACGCCTCGGCCTTCACCAAGCATCTGGTGCGCGGCCCGGGCGCCACGGCCTTCCTCGACCACTTCACCTGCAACAAGCTGCCGAACGTGGGCCGGATCAACCTGACCTACGCGCTGACCGACCACGGCACGACGCGCACCGAATACACCATCGTCCGGCTGAAACAGGACGAATACTACCTGATCTCCGCCGGGGCCTGGACGGCCTATGACGCGGATTTCCTGCTGAAATCGGCCGAGGACTGGATGGCGCAGGGCGGCGGGCACATCGACATCCACGACGTGACCACGCAATGGGGCGTCTTTGCCCTGGCCGGCCCCAACTCCCGCGCGCTTTTGAAGGAAATCGTCAAGGACGCCGATCCCGACACGGTGCTGGGCAACAAGCGCTTCCCCTGGCTTTCCTACCGCGACATCGAACTCGGCATGTGCCCGGTCCGCGCCGTCCGCGTGGCCTATACCGGGGAACTCGGCTGGGAACTGCACCATCCGATCGAATTCGGCCGCTATCTCTGGGATCTGCTCTGGTCGGTGGGCGAAAAGCACGGGCTGAAGGGCGTCGGCGCCCGGGCGCAGAACTGGCTGCGGCAGGAAAAGAGCTATCGCGCCTTCGGGTCCGAACTTGGCCGCGACGCCACCCCGCTGGAAGGTGGGCTCGACCGGTTCGTGGACCTGTCGAAGGACTTCCGCGGCAAGGCGAAGATGCTGGAGACCGGCATCCGCTTCAAATGCGTGACGCTTCTGATCGACGGCCCGGAGGACACCGATCCCTGGGGCAAGGAGGCGATCTTCCACGACGGGGTCAAGGTCGGTCGCCTGACCTCGGGCGGCTGGTCGGTCGCCTTCGGCAAGCAGATCGGCATGGGCTATGTCCACCCCGACCTGGCCACCCCCGGCCAGAAGCTGAAGGTGAAGATCCAGCTGAAGGAATGGGACGCAGTGGTGACCGAAGACAGCCCCTACGACCCGGCCAACGCGCGCATCCGCGTGGACGGCTAAGGGGATTGCAGCGCCGCAATCCGTGCGGATTGCGGCCATCGGCAAGTCTTCGCCGCCCGGCTTGAACCCTGGCCCCGGCATCTCCATTTCGTGGTGCCGGGAGTGGACGGATGACCCGACGCGAGCGCAGGTTCCAAAGACAGTTCGATGTGCTGGCACGTCTGATCCCGCCGTTGCGGGAACCCATGTCCCGTCTGCGGCGCGACAGCTGGTTCCCCGTGCGCTTTCCACTGGCCTTGCTGCTGATTGCCGGCAGTCTTCTGTCGTTTCTGCCCTTCCTCGGCCTGTGGATGCTGCCGCTGGGTCTGCTGCTCCTGGCCGTCGATCTGCCGGTTCTGCGCGAGCCGATCTCGGCCGCGATCATCCGGGCCCGGCGCCGGTTCCGTCGCTGGCGGCGCCACTGGCGAGCCGGCCGCGGCAAACCGTGATCCGCCTGTTGCATCCCTGTCGCACCATCGTGCGATCCATCCCCCCGGACCCAGAACCATGACACGGCGCGAGCGCAGATTTCACCGGCAGTTCGACGCGCTGGAGCGGTTGATCCCGCCCCTGCGTGTGCCGATGTCGCGGCTCAGGCGGGGCAGCTGGTTCCCGGTCCGATTTCCGCTGGCGATCCTGTTCACCTTCGGCGGCTTGCTGTGGTTCCTGCCGGTCTTCGGCCTGTGGATGCTGCCTGCGGGGCTGCTGTTGCTGGCCGTGGACCTGCCGCATCTGCGTGGTCCGATTTCGGCGCTTGTCATCCGTGGCCGATACAACGTGAAACGCTGGCTGCGCCGCTGGCGCGACCGGCGGGGTTAAAGCCGGCGCGCGCGCAGCCAGTCGGCCCAGGCCTGTTTCGTGCCGCCGAAGACGTTGATGTCGACCTGCCCGGCAATCCCGGGCACCACCCCGGTCGAGGTATATTGCCAGAACCGCCAGGCCCGGCCGTCATAGACACCATGCGGATGATCGGCGACCGATCGCAGCCAGAACTCTTCCCCCTCCATGCGCCACAACTGGCTGTCGTTGAAGAAATCGACTGTGGTGTAGATCAGGGGGCGCTGGCCATAGTGCCGTTCCACAAGATCCAGGAAGATGCGCGCCTCTTCACGGATGGTCGCCCCGTCGCGCCGGATGGTGCAGGTCGGGCTGAAGGGCGTCCATTCCATGTCCAGAACGGGCGGCAGCGCGCCGGGCGTGCGCGGGACATGCCGGATGAACCAGCGCGCCTGCTCCTCTGCCGGGCGGCAGTGGTAGAAGAAGTGATAGGCCCCGCGTTTCACCCCGGCAGCGCCGGCGCCCTGCCAATGGGCATGGAACATCGGATCCAGCATGTCGCCGCCCTCGGTCGCCTTAATGAAGGCGAAGTTCACCCCGTTTGCCCGGGCCGTGGGCCAGTCGATGCTGGTCTGATAGCGCGAGATGTCGATTCCATGCACCGGATAGCGATCGGGCGACCGGTCGGGCCAGGCCACCGGCCTCTCATCCGAAAAGTTCGACGACGTGACCGTGACCGTGTCCTGCGGGTCCGGGGCACGGTCCCGCTGCGTGCCGACGCAGGCCGACAGGGTCAGGGCAAGGGCGACGTGCAGAAGGCGGATCATCCCCTGATGCTGCCAAGCTACGCCGGCCCTGTCACCCCCGAATTTCCCGGTGTGGCGGAAAGTCCCCTCAGCCCCTGGCGGCCAATTCGTCCCAGCAGGCCAAGGCGTGGCCGGCATACATCAGCCCCGGCCCGCCGCCCATCTGGACCGCCATGGCCAGGACATCGCCCAGTTCCTCGCGGGTGGCTCCGGCCTTCATCAGCGCCTCGACGTGAAAGTTGATGCAGGGCTCGCAGCGCAGGACGACGGACATGCCAAGCGCGATGTATTCCTTTTCCTTCGCGCTCAGCGGGCCATTGTCCTTGACCGCTTTCGAAAGGGCGCCGAAGCCCTTGGCCGTTTCCGGCACCAGCGCATTCAGCGCCCGCAATTCACGGCGCATCCCGGTGATCTTCTCGTGATAGGTCGTTTCCGGCATCGGGGCCTCCATTCCTGGGCCCCGGATCGCACGGCCCGCCCGGTCCGTGCCTTGACGCAGGTCAACCGAAGCGCGCCGCAGACAACGCCGCCACCAGATCGTTCCCGATCTCCGGGGTACGGCCGCCGATCAGGTCGGCCGCCAGACGGCTGGCCGCCGGGCAGGTCTGGAAACCATAGCCCCCCTGCCCGGCCAGCCAGAAGAAGCCGGGCTCGCGTGCATCCGGGCCGATCACCAGCACCCGGTCGGGCGCAAAGGTGCGCAAGCCTGCCCAGCTGGAAATCAGCCGTGTCACCGGTTCGGTCACCATCTCCTCATACCGCGCCAGCCCCTCGGCAAGGACCATGTCATCGGCCCAGGCGTCGTGCGGCTCCATCAGATCCTCCTCGGCCGGACTGACGATCAGGGCGCCAGCATCGGGCTTGGCATACCAGTCCTCGCCCGGCCCGAAGATCATCGGCCAGCGGCTGATGTCCTGCCCGCCGGGCGCGGGGATGCGTGCCATCGACCGGCGGAAGGGGGCAAAGCCCAGCGGCCGAACCCCGGCCAGTTTCGCGACCTCGTCCACCCAGGCCCCGGCGGCGTTCACGATCATCCGCGCGGTGAAGCTGCCTGCTGCACTGTCAACGCGCCAGCCGGTGCCCTGTTTCGTGATCGCAGTCACGCGCGCCCTGGTCAGGATCCGCGCGCCCCGCCCCTTCGCCTCGCGCGCGAAGCCCTGCAACAGAAGGTCGGTATCCACATCCTCTGCATGGGCGGCATACCCCGCCAACGCCACCGTATCAGGGTTGAGGATCGGCACGATCGCGCGGGCCTCCTCGACGCTGATCCGGTCGAACTCCATCGCGGCAAGATCCTGCTCGTAGGCCTCGCGCGCCTCGGCCTTGGCCACCAGCAGCAGCCCGCGCGGCGACAGCACCCCCGGCAGGCTGCGGAAATGCGCCTCGGATGCCATCGACAGGGCCACCACCGCCGGCGCCCCGTAACGCGGCTCATACAGCGCGGCCGACCTGCCCGAGGCATGATGCGCCAGCGCATCCTCGCCCTCCAGCACGATGACCGAGCCCATTTCCGACAGCCGCGCCGCCGCCGAGATGCCGGCGATCCCTCCGCCGACGATCAGAAAATCCGCGTCCATGATCCACCTCTCCACAAGAAAGGGCATGGCGAGACCATGCCCTTCTTCCGTTCACAAATATCCCACGGGGGTCCGGGGGTGTGAAACCCCCGGTCCGAACGGTATCACTTGGGAATGTCGCCGACGATCCCTTCGACGTAGAAGCTCATCCCCAGAAGGTCGCCGTCAGGCGCGGTCTCGCCCTCGGCCAGCCAGGGCGAACCGTCCTGCTTGTTGATCGGCCCGGTGAACGGGTGATAGGTGCCAGCAGCGATGGCGTCGCGCATCGCCTCGGCCTCGGCCTTCACCTCGGCCGGAACCTTGTCGGTGATCTCGCCGATCTCGACCTCGCCGCCGGCGATTCCTTCCCAGGCGTCGATCTGTTCGTAGGTGCCATCCATCAGCTGGCCGACGCGCTTGACGTAGTAGGGCGCCCAGTTGTCGATGATCGAGCTGACGCGGGGCCCGTCCTTGTATTCCGCCATGTCGCTGGCCTGACCGAACCCGATCACCGCGCCGTTGGTCTTGGCGGCCTCGGCCAGCGGAGCGGTCGAATCGGTGTGGCTGGCGATCACGTCAACGCCCTGGTCGATCAGCGCCTTGGCGGCGTCGGCCTCCTTGGCCGGGTCGAACCAGGTGAAGGCCCAGACGACCGAAAGCTCGACGTTCGGGTTCGCCTTCTTCGCATGCAGATAGTAGCTGTTGATCCCCATGATCACCTCGGGGATCGGGAACGAGGCGATGTAGCCGATCTTGTTCGACTTCGTCATCTTCCCCGCGATATGGCCCTGCACGGCGCGCCCTTCGTAGAATCGCGCGTTGTAGGTCGAGACGTTCGGATGCTCGCGCTTGTAGCCGGTGGCATGTTCGAACTTGATGTCGGGGAACTTGGCTGCGACGGCATTGGTCGCGTCCATGTAGCCGAACGAGGTGGTGAAGATGATGTTGCACCCCGACAGCGCCATCTGTGTCAGCACACGTTCGGCATCGGCGCCTTCGGGCACGTTTTCCTGCCAGGCGATTTCCACCTTGTCGCCATAGGCTTCCTGAACGGCCAGGGCGCCCTGATGGTGCTGGAAGGTCCAGCCGCCATCACCGATCGGGCCGACATAGACGAAGCAGGCCTTCACCTTGTCCATCCCTTGAGCGAAGGCGCCGCCGCCCAGCGCAAGCCCAAGGCCCAGCGCGGCCGTTGCAAGCAGGTTTCTGCGTTTCATCCTTCCGTTCTCCCCGTTGTGCGGGGGCCCATGCGCCCCCGGATTTGTCAGGCCTCAGCGCGAGGCGTGGAAATTCTGACCCAGGCACGCAGGCGCGTTCAGCGCGGCCTTGCCACGCCCGGATGACATGATCACCAGCACCAGGATGGTTATCAGATACGGCGCCATGGACAAGTATTGCACCGGAATGGCGGAACCCGCGGCCTGAAGGTTCAGCTGCAATACGGTGACCCCGCCGAAAAGATAGGCACCGGCCAGCACCCGCCAGGGCCGCCAGCTGGCGAAGACCACGATCGCCAGGGCAATCCAGCCCGCACCTGCGGTGATCCCGTCGGTCCATTGCGGCACGCGGACCAGACTGATGTAGGCCCCGCCCAGGCCGGCCATCGCCCCGCCGAACAGGATCGCAAGAAACCGGATGCGCGTGACCTTGTAGCCCAGCGCATGCGCCGCCTCGTGGCTTTCGCCCACCGCGCGCAGGATCAGGCCGGCGCGGCTATGGGTCAGCATCCACCAGACCCCCGCCACCAGCAGGATCGAGACATAGACCATCCAGTCATGCGCAAAGAGTGCCCGCCCGAGGAAGGGAATCTCGGCCAGCGGGCCCAGATCCAGCTTTCCGGTCGCGGGCGGCTTGATGCCGACGTAGCCCTGCCCGATCAGGCTGGACAGCCCCAGTCCGAACAGGGTCAGGGCCAGGCCGGTCGCCACCTGATTGGTCAGCAGAAGCTGCGTCAGTACGCCGAAGACCAGTGACAGCGCCAGCGCACCCAGCGCCCCGCCAAGGAAACCGAGCAGGGGGCTGCCGGTCACGACTGCGGTCGCAAAGCCGCAGATCGCCCCCATGATCATCATCCCCTCGACGCCCAGGTTCAGGACACCCGCCTTTTCCGTCACCAGCTCTCCCGTGGCTGCCAGCATGATCGGAACCGAATTCACCATCAGCGCCGCGAGCAGCAGGGCCGGATCAATGCTGCCGAACATCAGGCGGCCTCCCTTTGGGACAGTCGGATGCGATAGTTGGTCAGGATGTCGGTGGCCAGAAGAAAGAACAGCAGCATTCCCTGGAAGGCCTGGATCGCGGCCGAAGGCAGACTCAGCATGAACTGCGCCAGTTCGCCGCCGATGTAGGTCAGCGCCATCAGAAGGCCCGCGAACAGGATGCCCACCGGATTCAGCCGACCAAGAAAGGCCACGATGATCGCGGTGAACCCGTAGCCCGAGGCAAAGTCGATGCTGATCTGGCCTGCCGGTCCGGTCACCTCGAACACCCCTGCAAGACCCGCCAGAAGGCCCGAGACGCCAAGGCAGAAGATCACCAGCCGCGCCGGAGACACACCGGCAAAACGCGCAGCGCGCGGAGCCTGGCCGGCCAGCTTGATCTGGAAACCCAGAAGGTGGCGCTGCAACAGCACATGGCCCGCAATCACCGCCGTGAAGGCCGCGACAACGCCCCAGTGCATGCCCGTGCCCGCAACCATCTCGGGGTTGGCCATGGCGGGGATCTGGCTCAGGTTCCGGCTGCCTGGGAACCCGCCGCCGTCCGGATTGCGCAACGCCCCCAGCGCCATCATCGCCAGGATGTTCTGCGCGACATAGACCAGCAGAAGCGAGACAAGGATCTCGTTGGTGCGGAACACGGTCTTAAGGACCGCCGGGATCATCGCCCAGAGCCAGCCGCCCAAGGCGCCTGCCATCAGCATGGCCGGGAAGATCAGCCGGCTTTCCACCGGATAGACGGCCAGCCCTGCAGCCGCCCCGAAGATCGCACCCATGATGTACTGGCCCTCGGCACCGATGTTCCACACGCCGGCGCGAAAGCCCAGTGACAGGCCGATGGCGATCAGGATCAGCGGCGCCGCCTTTACCAGAAGCTGCGGGCGCGAATAGCTGGCGAATTGCGCGTTGAACAGCGGATCCCAGAAGATCGTGCGGATTGCCTCGACCGGGTTCTTGCCCAGGATCCAGAACATGATCCCGCCCGCGATCATTGTCAGTATCACTGCCAGGAAGGGCGAGGCCTTCTGCCAGAAGGCCGAGGGCGAGGGACGCTTCTCCAGCCTCAGCATGGCGCGGCCCCTCCGCTACCGGGCGCGCCGAAGCAACCCGCGCCTGCCCTCCCCCCGGTGGCGAAGGGATGGGTGGTACCGCCGGGTCGTATCTCAATGGCCATGATGCGCCACCTCCATGCCGTGGGTTCCGCCCATCATCAGCCCGATCTCGTCCACCGTCAGCCCTTCGACCGGCCGTGTCGGGCTCAGCCGGCCGCCGTTCAGCGCGGCAAAGTCGTCGGCGATTTCCAGAAGTTCATCCAGATCCTGGCTGATCACCACCACTGCCGCCCCCGCCGCCGCGCGGTCCAGGATCGCCTGCCGTATCGCCGCGGCCGCTGCCGCATCCACGCCCCAGGTCGGCTGGTTGATGACGATGACCGAAGGCGACTGGCTCAGCTCGCGCCCGACGACGAATTTCTGCAGATTGCCCCCCGACAGCGCCCGCGCCGCGACATGGACGCCGGGCGTCCGCACGTCGAAGGTCTGCACGATCTCTCGGGCAAAGGCCTCGGCCGCAGCCCAGTCGATGAAGCCGCGGTGCGCCAGCCCCCTGCGCACCACGCCCGAAAGCAGCGCGTTCTCCACCAGGCTCATGTCGGGGGCCGCCGCATGGCCCAGCCGTTCCTCTGGCGCGGCCACCAGACCGGCACGCCGGCGGTCGTTCGGCCCCTTGTCGCCCATCTCTGCCCCGTCGATCCTCACTGCCCCGGGCGCGGATTTCAGTTCTCCAGACAGCGCCAGCAGCAGTTCGTCCTGCCCGTTTCCGGCAACCCCGGCGATGCCCAGCACCTCGCCCTTGCGGACGGCGAAGCTGACCTCCTTCAGCGCGGTGCCGAAGGGGATGGGCGAGGCGACCGACAGGCCCTGAACCTCCAGCGCGACCGCGCCCTTGGCCCGGCCGCTGCGCGCAGGTGGGGTCAGGACCGTGCCGACCATCAGTTCCGCCATCTCGCGCGCCGTCTGTTCGCGTGGGATGCAGGTCGCGACCACCTTGCCGCGCCGCAGGATCGTCGCCTCGTCACAGAGCGCGCGGATCTCTTCCAGCTTGTGAGAGATGTAGAGGATGGCCGTTCCTTCGCCGGAAAGCTGCCGCAGCGTCTTGAACAGGATGTCCACCTCCTGCGGGGTCAGCACGCTGGTCGGCTCGTCCATGATCAGAAGCTTCGGATCCTGCAGCAGGCAGCGGATGATCTCGACCCGTTGGCGTTCCCCGGCGGACAGGTCGCCCACCATCCGTGCCGGGTCGAGCGGCAGGCCGTATTCCTCGCTGACTGCCCTGATCCGGCTGGCCAGTTCCCGCATCGGCGGCGGGTTTTCCATGCCCAGTGCCACGTTCTCGGCCACGTTCAGCGCCTCGAAAAGGCTGAAGTGCTGGAAAACCATCGCCACGCCCGCCCGCCGCGCCTCGGCCGGTTTGGCGGGCTGGTAGGGCTGGCCGCGCAGCGTCATCGAGCCGCTGTCGGGGCGGACGAGACCATAGATCATCTTGACCAGCGTTGATTTGCCCGCGCCGTTCTCGCCCAGAAGCGCGTGAACCTCGCCTTCCGATATGGCAAAGGACACGTCGCTGTTGGCCACCACCCCCGGATAGGCCTTGGTCAATCCCTCGACGCGCAGAAGTTCCGTCATGCCCGCATCTCTCCACGTTGCAACGCCGGGGCGCGCAGAAGGTCGGCCACCACACCTACCGCAATCGCCTGCGGATGCTTGCCCAGAGACGGATCGCCGATCGGGCACCTGATCCGGGCTATGGCTGCAGGGTCGTGCCCCAGCGCCGCCAGCCGCAACCGGAATCGTGCCCATTTCGTCGCCGAACCGATGAGCCCGCAGGACTGGAAGCCGCGGTGCAGCAGACGGTGGCACAGTTCCAGGTCAAGCGCATGGGAAAAGGTCAGCACCAGATGCTCGGCCTCTGGCGGGGCATGGTCGGCCAGCAGCGCCGGATCGGCGGCTGGCAGTACCGTCACGCTATCCAGCACCACCTCGGGAAAGCGTTCGGGCGCCACGTCAATCCAGGTGACCGAGATGCCCGGCAGGGGTGCCAGAACGCCGACCAAAGCACGGCCCACATGGCCCGCGCCCCAGACCCAGACCTGCCGCGCCGGGGCCGCCACGGGTTCAACCAGCCAGCCCTGCACCAGGTCGGGCGCCGGTTTCACCCCTTGCCCCCGGGCCGCCGCCATAACCCGCTTCACCGCCAGCGGCATTGCGCCCGGGCCCCGGGCGATCACCCCGGCCATCGGTTCGGGAAGGCGGTCGAAGACTTCGGTCCACAGTGTCACCGCCCCGCCGCAGCACTGGCCAAGCGCGGGGCCGAGCGCGATGCGATTGACCGTGGCCCCCCCACCCCATCCCTCCCCCACGCGGGGGGAGGGAGGCGCAAACCGGGATGCGTTCTGCTGGATTACAGGGCCAACAGGCCCCCTCCCCCCATCGTGGGGAAGGGAGGGTGTGGCGGGGCGGGCCAGCAAGTCCCGCGCCCTTGCCGCCGCCTCATACTCCAGCGCGCCGCCGCCGATGGTGCCCGACTGCCCGCCCGGCCAGACCAGCATCGCCGCGCCCACCTCGCGCGGGCTCGATCCCTCGACCCCCGCGATCACCACCCGGGCGACCCGGCCATGCGCAGCCAGCGCGGCGGACAGGGCGGACAGATCAAACACCTTCCACCCTCCGCACCGCCATCAGCACCCTTTCGGCCGTCGCTGGTGCATCCAGCGCAGGGTAGACCGACCCGTCGCCGCAGGCCGCCACCGCATCCGACAAGGCCATCAGCGCGGAGATACCCAGCATGAACGGGGGTTCGCCCACGGCCTTCGACTTGCCCACCGCATCCTCGCGGTTGGGCTTGCCCCACAGGGCGACGTTGAACACAGGCGGGCGGTCGGAACAGGCCGGGATCTTGTAGGTCGAAGGCGCATGGGTCATCAGGCGCCCCTTGCCATCCCACACAAGTTCCTCGGTCGTCAGCCAGCCGGCGCCCTGGACATAGGCGCCCTCGACCTGGCCAATGTCGATGGCCGGGTTCAGGCTGGTGCCGGTGTCGTGCAGGATGTCGGCGCGCAGGATGCGGTTTTCGCCGGTCAGCCGGTCGATCACCACCTCGGTCACCGCAGCGCCATAGGCGAAATAGAAGAACGGCCGCCCGGTGCCGCGCACGCGGTCCCAGACGATCTTGGGCGTGGCATAGAAGCCGGTAGAGGACAGCGAGATCCGCGCCTGATAGGCCCAGGCGACGACCTGTTCCCAGGAATAGACCTCGCCCGCGACGCGCACCTCGCCGCCGGCGAACTTCACGGCGGCGGGCTTCACCTGATGCTTTTCGGCGATGAACTCGGCCAGCCGGGCGCGGATCGTCTCGGCCGCGGCCTTGGCCGCCATCCCGTTCAGGTCGCTGCCCGAGGAGGCGGCCGTGGCCGAGGTGTTCGGCACCTTGGCGGTATCGGTCGCGGTGATCTTGATCCTCTCCACCTCCAGCCCGAAGACATGGGCCGTCACCTGCGCGACCTTCTGGAACAGTCCCTGGCCCATTTCGGTCCCGCCGTGGTTCAGGGCGATGGAACCGTCCTGATAGACATGCACCAGGGCCCCCGCCTGATTGAGCCAGGTGAGCGTGAAGCTGATCCCGAACTTGACCGGCGTCAGGGCGATGCCGCGCTTCAGGATCGGGCTTTGCCGGTTCCATGCGGCGATCTCGGCCTTTCGGGCGGCGAAGTCGCTGGTCCGCTCCAGTTCCGCCACCAGGTCATGCGCGATAAAATCCTCCACGGCCATGTGATAGGGCGTGGTCTGCACTGGGCGCGCGCCCTGCGGGGCGTAGAAGTTCAGCTTCCGCACGTCCAGCGGGTCGCGCCCGAGGACATGGGCCACATGGTCCATCACCCGCTCGATCCCCACCATGCCCTGCGGCCCGCCAAAGCCTCGGAAGGCGGTTGCGCTTTGGGTGTTGGTCTTCAGCCGGTGGCTTTCGATGCGGACATGGGGCAGGTGATAGCAATTGTCGGCATGCAGCATCGCCCGGTCGGCGACCGGCAGGCTCAGATCCTGGCTCCAGCCGCAGCGGAACAGATGGGTGAACTCCAGCCCCAGGATGCGGCCCGCCTCGTCCACCCCGGCGCGGTAAAGGATGCGCAGGTCGTGCCGCTTGCCGGTGATGACCATGTCGTCATCCCGATCATAGCGCATCCGGCAGGGCCGCCCGGTCGCCCGCGCCGCCACCGCGCAGGCGATGGCCAGCGCATTGCCCTGGCTCTCCTTGCCGCCGAAGCCGCCGCCCATCCGCCGCACCTCGACCCGAACCGAAGACATCGGCAGACCCAGCGCATGCGCCGCCTTGTGCTGCACCTCGGTCGGATGCTGGGTCGAGGAATGGATCACCATGTCCCCGCCTTCCTGCGGAATCGCGGCGGCGACCTGGCCTTCCAGATAGAAATGCTCCTGCCCGCCGACCTCGAAGGCGCCTTCGATGACCCGCGGGGCCGATGCGATCGCCCCTGCCGCATCGCCCTTCTGCCAGATGACCGGCCCCTGCTCGAATCGGCTGTTTGCGGCCAGCGCATCGTCCACCGTCAGAATGGCCGGCAACTCGCGATAGCTTACCTTGCCCAGCCGCGCTGCCTTGCGCGCGGCCAGATGGCTTTCGGCGATGACCAGAAAGACCGGCTGGCCGACGTAATGCACCTTGCCCACCGCCAGAAGCGGCTCGTCATGCGCGGAAGGCGAGCAGTCCGGCATCTCCGGCAGATCCTCGGCCGAAAGGACCGCGACGACGCCCGGCGCGGCGCGGACCGCCGACAGGTCCATCGCGGTGATCTCGCCATGCGCGACAGTGGACAGGCCGAAGGCCAGATGCAGCGCCCCGGCGATCGGCAGATCGTCCACATAGCGCGCCTGGCCCGTCACATGCAGCGGTGCCGCGTCGTGCGGCAGGGGTTTGCCCATGCTCATGGCGCGACCTCCAGCACATGGACCGGCAGACCGTTCAGGTCGTGGAAATAGCGGCGCAGCAGGTTCTGCGCCGTCAGCATCCGGTAGGCCGCACTGGCCCGCATGTCGGTCAGGGGCGTGAAGTCGCCCGCCATGGCCTCGGCGGCCGCCTCGACCGTGGCCTCTGTCCAGGGCCTGCCCAGCAGCGCCGCCTCGGCCAGCGCGGCCCGCTTCGGCACCCCCGCCATGCCGCCAAAGGCGATCCGGGCCGATGTCACCACGCCACCTTCCACGACCACGTTGAAACAGCCGCAGACGGCGCTGATGTCCTGATCGAACCGCTTGGAGATCTTGTAGCAGCGCAGGTTCGGCGCCTGTTCGGGGAAGGACACCCCGGCCACGAACTCCCCCGGGCGCCGGTCCTGCTTGCGATAGTCCAGGAAGAAGTCCTCCAGAGCCATCGACCGCATCTCGTCGCCGCAGCGCAGATGCAGTGTGGCACCCAAGGCGATCAGCGCCGGTGGCCCGTCGCCGATGGGGGATCCGTTGGCGATATTCCCGCCGATGGTGGCGGCGTTGCGGACCTGCTGGCTGGCATATCGCCGCAGAAGCTCGGCGAAGGAGGGCAGCCGCCCGGCCACCGCCGCGCGCAACGCGCTGATCGTCACGCAGGCGCCCACATGCAAATTCCCGCCGCGCGCCTCGATCCCTTGCAGGTCGCTTACGCCGTTCAGGAAGGCCACCGGTTGCAGCTCGCGCAGCTGCTTGGTAACCCATAGGCCGACATCCGTGGCCCCGGCAATCAAGGTCGCCCCGGGATTGGCCAGATACCATTCGGCCAGTTCGTCGCTGTTTTGCGGCTGGAAGGCGCCGGGGGCGCTGCCCCCGGACCCCCGGGATATTTGGGCAGAGAGGAAGGCGCGGTCGGCCTTCATCCAGTCCGGCACCGGGGCGCCCTCAGCCGCCTTCGCGGCGCGGACAATCGGCGCGTAGCCGGTGCAGCGGCAGAGGTTCCCGGCCAGCTGGTCGTCATGGTCCGTGGCCCCGTTCAGATGTGCCACGGCCATGCTGACGACGAACCCCGGCGTGCAGAAGCCGCACTGGCTGCCGTGATGCGCCACCATTGCGGCCTGCACGGGATGCATCTTGACCTTCGGGCCAGAAATGCCCTCGACCGTCCGTACCGCCTTGCCGTCGAGCTGCGGCAGGAACAGGATGCAGGCATTGAGCGCGCGACTGCCGCTGTGGTCTGTGACCATGACCGTGCAGGCGCCGCAGTCGCCCTCGTTGCAACCCTCTTTCGTGCCGGTCAGGCGGCGGCTCTCGCGCAGCCAATCCAGCAGGGTCCGCGTCGGGGGCTCTCCCTCGATGCGCACCGGCGTTCCGTTCAACAGAAACGCTACAGTCATCCGTCAGTCCGCCGCGGTCTCCCCGTTTAGGGCATTTTGCGTGGCCGCCCGATGCGGCGTAAAGCGGCCCACGCGCCCCTTGTTCTGATTGTCTTTGATCAAGCGTTGGCGTCTGATTCAAGGCAAGAACAAACTCTTCGCCAAAAGGCGAAGCTGTTGTAAGGATCTGCCGAAAATTCGGGCGACCTCTGGCCGCAGTGGTGGCCCTGACGCAGGGTAAGGCTTCCCTGACTTCAACACGCGGTGCCGGCATCCTACACGCCGCACACTTGAACTTTCGTATCGGACTTTTTCATGGACCTTGTCGCTCTTCTGAAGTTTTCGCATGTCATTGCCGCCGTCCTCTGGGTCGGCGGCGGTTTTTCCATGATCCTTGCCACCACCCTCATGGCCCGCCATGCCGGCGCCCAGGCGCAGATGGCGGTCGTGCGCGCCGCGGTATTGATGGCCCCGCGCCTGTTCGTCCCGGTCAGCGTGTTCACGCTTGCCTCGGGTGTGGCGCTGCTGTTCCTGGCTGGCTGGGGCTGGCAACCCTTCACCGTCCTCGGCCTGGCCGGGGTCCTGTTCACCGCAGGCTTCGGCGCGATTGTCCTCGGCCCTTCCTGCGAGCGGGCGCTGAAACTGGAGGAAACCGCCGGTCCCGACGCCGCGCTGCCGCTGCTGCGCCGCATACAGCGGCTGGCAGCGATCGACTATGCCATCCAGTTCGCGATCGTCTTCCTGATGGTGGTCAAGCCCGGCTGGCAGGATGTCGGCGTCCTCGCAGGCCTGGCCGTCGTGGTCGCGCTGGCGGCCCTCGCCACGCTGCGCCCGCTGCCGCGCACGGCCTGAGGGGGCTTCCCCCGTCGCGCCGGGCCGGGTAACACTATCCCATGCCCGGCGCGACCCCCCGTTTCATTCATCTGCGCACCCACACCGAACACTCGCTTCTGGAAGGCGCGGTGCCAGTGAAGAAGCTTGTCGGCCTCTGCACGGCACAAGGAATGCCCGCCGTGGCCGTGACCGACACGAACAACATGTTCGCCGCGCTGGAGTTTTCCGTCACAGCCATGGGGGCCGGGGTGCAGCCGATCATTGGCTGCCAGATCTCGGTTGCCCATGACCCCGCCCAGCCGGGCGAGAAACCCCGACCGCCCGCACCCGTCGTCCTTCTGGCCCAGAACGAACAGGGCTACCTGAACCTGATGGCGCTGAACTCGCGGCTCTACATCGACGGGGCGATGACGGGGGCCGCCAACTTGCCCCAGGTGACGTTCGACGAGCTTGCCCGCCATTCCGAAGGCCTGATCTGCCTCAGCGGCGGCCCGGAAGGCCCGCTGGGCCGCTTCCATGCCGCGGGCCAGCAGGCAAAGGCCCGTGCCGTTCTCGAACGCCTCGCCGCGATCTACCCCGACCGCCTTTATGTCGAGCTGCAACGTCACCCCGGCCCGGGCGGCGCGCTGCCGGAAGCCGAAGCGCTGGCCGAACGCGGCGCGGTCGAGCTGGCCTATGACATGGGGCTGCCGCTGGTTGCGACCAATGATGTCTATTTCCCCAAGCCCGACATGTACGAAGCGCATGATGCGCTGATCTGCATCGCCGAGGGCGCCTATGTGGATCAGAGCCAGCCCCGCCGCCGCCTGACCCCGCAGCACTATTTCAAGTCCGAGGCCGAGATGGTCGCGCTGTTCGCCGACCTGCCAGAGGCGCTCGACAACACCGTCGAGATCGCCCGCCGCTGCGCCTATGCTGCCGCGAAGCGCAAGCCGATCCTGCCGCGCTTTGCCGATGACGAGGTGCAGGAACTGCGCCGCCAGGCGAACGAGGGCCTGCAGAAGCGCCTTGCCGTCATTCCCCATTCCGCCACACCCGAGGAATACCAGGCCCGGCTCGACTTCGAGCTGGGAATCATCGAGAAGATGGGCTTTCCCGGCTATTTCCTGATCGTGTCGGATTTCATCAAATGGGCCAAGGACCACGGGATCCCCGTCGGTCCGGGCCGGGGTTCAGGCGCGGGGTCGCTGGTGGCCTACGCGCTGACGATCACCGACCTCGACCCCCTGCGCTATCAGCTGCTGTTCGAACGCTTCCTGAATCCCGAACGGGTCAGCATGCCCGACTTCGACATCGACTTCTGCATGGACCGGCGCGAGGAAGTCATCGCCTATGTCCAGCAGAAGTACGGCCGCGACCGGGTGGCGCAGATCATCACCTTCGGCGCACTTCTGTCCAAGGCGGCAGTTCGCGACGTGGGCCGCGTGCTGCAACTGTCCTATGGGCAGGTGGACAAGCTGTCCAAGATGATCCCGGTCGAAGGGGTGAAGCCGGTCAGCGTCACCAAGGCACTCGCGGACGAGCCCCGCCTGCGCGAGGCCGCGAAAGAGGAAGTCGTCGGCCGCCTGCTTGACTATGCCGCAAAGATCGAGGGGCTGTATCGCAACGCCTCCACCCATGCTGCCGGCGTCGTGATCGGCGACCGCCCGCTTGACCAGCTGGTGCCGCTCTACCGCGACCCGCGGTCGGACATGCCCGCAACCCAGTTCAACATGAAATGGGTCGAAGCCGCGGGTCTGGTGAAGTTCGACTTCCTCGGCCTCAAGACCCTGACCGTGATCCAGAACGCGATGGATCTCTTGAAGCTGCGGGGGATCGAGTTCGACATCAACCTGATCCCGCTCGACGACAAGGCCACCTTCGAGCTTTACGCCTCGGCCCGCACGGTGGCGGTGTTCCAGGTCGAAAGCTCGGGCATGATGGATGCGCTGCGGCGCATGAAACCCACCTGCATCGAGGACATCGTGGCTCTGGTGGCGCTCTATCGCCCGGGCCCGATGGAAAACATCCCGGTCTATTGCGAGGTCAAGAACGGCCTGCGCGAGATTGAATCGATCCACCCGACGATCGACCACATCCTGAAGGAAACACAGGGCATCATCGTCTACCAGGAACAGGTGATGCAGATCGCCCAGGTCATGGCGGGCTACAGCCTGGGCGGCGCCGACCTGTTGCGGCGGGCGATGGGCAAGAAGATCCCCGAGGAAATGGCCAAGGAACGGCCCAAGTTCATCGAGGGCTGCGCAAAGACCCATGGCATCGACGCGAAGAAGGCGGGCGAGGTTTTCGACCTTCTGGAAAAATTCGCCAACTACGGCTTCAACAAGTCGCACGCCGCCGCCTATGCCGTGGTCAGCTACCAGACCGCCTATCTGAAGGCCAACTACCCGGCCGAGTTCATGGCGGCGGTGATGAACTGCGACATCCACCTGACCGACAAGCTTGCGATCTACAAGCGCGAGGTGGACAAGCTGGGGATCAGGACCGTCGCACCCTGCGTCAATGCCAGCCTTGCCACCTTCACCGTGCGCGACGGCGCCATCGTCTATGGCCTCGGCGCGCTGAAGAACGTCGGCGTCGAGGCGATGGACCTGATCGTCAAGGCGCGGGGTGATCGGCCCTTCGCCAGCCTCTTCGACTTCGCCCGCAGGGTGGACCTGAAGCGGATCGGCAAGCGCCCGCTGGAAATGCTGGCCCGCGCGGGCTGTTTCGACGCGCTCGATCGCAACCGCGCGCGCGTGTTCGAGGCGCTGGATGCGCTGGTTGCCTATTCCGCCGCGATCCACGAGGCCGCTGCGTCTTCGCAGGTCTCGCTTTTCGGATCCGCGGGCGCGGACATTCCCGAACCCCGTCTGCCGTTCCGCGACGACTGGCTGCCCACAGAACGGCTGGCCCAGGAACATCAGGCCGTCGGCTTCTATCTGTCGGGCCACCCGCTTGACGACTACATTTCGGCCCTGAAGCGCAAGGGTGTCGAGACGCTTGCCGAAGTCACGGCCAAGGCCGAACGCGGCCCCTGCATCGCCAGGCTGGCCGGGTCGGTCTCGGCACGTCAGGAACGCAAGTCGGCGCGCGGCAACCGCTTTGCATTCGTGCAGCTTTCCGATCCGACCGGGCTTTACGAGGTCACCTGCTTCTCCGAAGTGCTGGAGGCCTCGCGCGATCTTCTGGAACCGGGGCAGAACGTCGTGCTGACGGTAAAGGCCGAACTGGAAGGCGAGACGCTGAAGATTCTTGCCCAGTCCGTTGCGCCCATCGACAGCGTGGCCGCCACCGCCGGCGCACAGGATCTCCGCATCCACCTGGCCCGGCCAGAGGCCGTGCCATCGCTCGCCTCGCTCCTGGCAAGGGTGGAAGGCAGGTCGCGTGCGCAGATCACGCTTTGCATCACCGACGCCGAGGGACGCGAGGTGGATGTGACCCTGCCCGACACCTATCCGGTAACCCCGCAGATCAAGGGGGCGATCAAGGCGATCCAGGGCGTTCTTGCCGTCGAGGAAGTCTGATCGGCCGGAAACGGGCCCGCCATGCGGCCGATCGTCCGAAGCCAGAACCGGCAATGGCCCGCTTCACAGCATCGGGCACCTCATCTAGTCTGCGCGCCGAAGGGGGATCTATGGCCTGGGAATTCTGGATCGACCGCGGCGGCACCTTCACGGATGTCGTCGCCAGGCGCCCGGACGGCGTGCTTGTGACGGCCAAACTCCTGTCGGAGAACCCAGAGCGCTATCGCGATGCCGCCATCCAGGGCATCCGCGATTGTCTGGGCCTGACGGCAGGCCAGCCCATTCCCGATGGCGCAATCGCTGCGGTCAAGATGGGGACGACGGTTGCAACGAATGCCCTTCTGGAACGCAAGGGCGAAAGGGTGCTTCTTCTGGTCACTCAGGGCCTTGCAGACATCCTGCGGATCGGCACGCAGGCGCGCCCCGATCTCTTTGCGCTCGACATCCGCCGTCCCGAACTGCTTTATGAGCGGGTGGCCGAAATCCCAGGACGCCTTGATGCAGAGGGCCGCGAGATCCATCCACTGGACGAGGCCGTCGCACTTGCAGCCCTAAGACAGGCGCATGCCGACGGCATCCGCGCCGTAGCGATTGCCCTCATGCATGGCCATACCAATCCCGCGCATGAGACCCGCCTGGGCGAACTTGCCCGTCAGGTGGGCTTCACCCAGATCTCGCTTTCGCATCGGGTAAGCCGGCTTGCGAAGATCGTTCCCCGTGGCGATACCACCGTGGTGGATGCCTATCTCTCTCCGCTTCTGCGGCGCTATGTGGCCCAGGTGGAAGAGGCTCTCGACATCGGGCGGGCCACTGGGCGGCTGCTTTTCATGCAGTCGAACGGCGGGCTGACCGAGGCGCATCGCTTCCAGGGCAAGGATGCCATCCTTTCGGGGCCGGCAGGCGGCATCGTCGGAATGGTGCAGACCGCGCGCGCGGCCGGGTTCGACCGGCTGATCGGCTTCGACATGGGCGGAACATCGACGGATGTCAGCCATTACGCAGGTGTATATGAACGATCGTTCGAAACAGAGGTCGCTGGCGTGCGGATGCGCGCCCCGATGATGGACATCCACACGGTCGCGGCAGGGGGAGGCTCGATCTGTTCGTTCCGTGACGGGCGTTTCCAGGTCGGGCCGGAAAGCGCTGGGGCCGACCCCGGCCCAGCCTGCTACCGTCGCGGCGGACCACTGACGATCACCGACTGCAACGTGATGCTGGGGCGCCTGTCCCCGGATCATTTCCCTGCCGTCTTCGGCCCCGAGGGCAACCTTCCACTGGATGCAGAGGTGGTTCGGCGCAAGTTCGCAGCCCTGGCCGCCGAGATCGCCGCCGTCACGGGGCGTCTTGACCCGCCCGAGGTGGTGGCCGAGGGGTTCCTGCGCATCGCCATCGACAACATGGCCAATGCGATCCGGAAGATCTCGGTCCAGCGTGGCCATGATGTCACCGGCTACACCCTTCAATGCTTCGGGGGAGCCGGCGGTCAGCATGCCTGCGCCGTGGCCGATGCCCTTGGCATGCGGACGGTATTCCTGCACCCCTTCGCGGGGGTTCTGTCCGCCTTCGGCATGGGGCTTGCCGACCTGCGGGCCCTTCGCGAGGCCCAGTTCGACGCGCCGCTGTCGGAACTTTCCGAAGCGGATCGGCGGATCGCAACCCTGGCAGCGGAAGCTGCGGCCGAGCTTGCCGAGCAGGGCGTGCCGAACCCGAAACTGACGCGCACCGCCTATCTGCGTTACGAGGGGTCGCACCAGTCGCTGCCGGTGCCCTTCGGAACTGCGGCCGAAATGGCAGCGGCATTCACCGCGGCCCACCGGGCGCGCTTCGGGTTCACGATGCCGGGGCGGGCGGTCCTGTTCGAGATGCTGGCGGTCGAGGCCGAGGGCGGCGGTGCCGGGCTTGCCGGCGTGCAGATCGGCACGGATGCGGGCAGGCCTGCGGCGACCCTGCGGCTGTGGGCCGGTGGCTGGCGCGAGGTGCCCCTGTTCCGGCGGGAAGCCTGCGGGACCGAGACCAGGATCGTCGGCCCGGCGGTCATTTCCGAGCCCACCGGCACGATCATCGTCGAACCGGGCTGGGAGGCACAGGTCGATGCGCAGGCCAATCTCGTTATGCGGCGGATCATTGCCCTGGACCGCCCGGCAGCGGCAGGAACCCAGGCAGACCCCGTGCTGCTGGAGGTGTTCAACAACCTTTTCATGTCGATTGCCGACCAGATGGGCGCGACACTGGCGAATACGGCATGGTCGGTCAACATCAAGGAAAGGCTGGATTTTTCCTGTGCCATCTTTGACGCGGCCGGGGATCTTGTCGCCAATGCGCCCCATGTCCCGGTGCATCTGGGCAGCATGTCGCACGCAGTGAAGACGGTGATCGCTGCGGTCGGGGCAACAGCTCGCGAGGGCGACGCCTGGATGCTGAACTCCCCGTGGAACGGGGGAACGCATCTGCCGGATGTCACGGTCATCACGCCGGTCTTTGTCGGGGGCAAGGCTACCTTCTGGCTTGGCTCGCGCGGGCATCATGCGGATATCGGCGGCCGTACCCCGGGATCCGGCCCGCCGGACAGCCGGACGATCGACGAGGAAGGGGTGGTGATCGACCTGTTCCACCTTGTCGAGGCGGGCCGCCTGCGCGAGGATGAAACCCGTGCGCTGCTTTCCGGCGGTCGCTGGCCGTGCAGATCCATCGACCAGAACATGGCCGACCTTGCGGCGCAGGTCGCCGCGAACGAGACCGGCCGGCGCGAATTGCTTCGGGTCGTCGCAGTACACGGGGCAGAGGTGGTTGCGGCCTACATGGCCCATGTGCAGAAGAACGCCGAGGAAAGCGTGCGCGCCGTCATCGACCGGCTTAACGATGGGGCGTTCACGTATGAGATGGATATCGGAACGATCATTCGCGTCAGTGTCCGGGTGGATCGGCGGAACCGGTCGGCCATCATCGACTTTTCCGGCACCAGCCCGCAGCATTCCGGCAACTACAATGCGCCGCAAGCCGTCACCCGGGCAGTCGTGCTCTACGTGTTCCGCACGCTGGTCGGAAAGGCGATTCCCCTGAACGAGGGTTGCCTGAAGCCGCTGACGATCATCGTGCCCGAAGGCAGCCTTCTGAACCCCCGCCCGCCCGCCGCGGTGATCGCTGGCAATACCGAGGTCAGCCAATCGGCCTGCAACGCGCTTTACGGTGCGCTGGGTGTGGTCGCCGCGGCGCAGGGCACGATGAACAACTTCATCTGGGGCAACGCGCAGTTCCAGAACTATGAAACGATTGCAGGCGGCACCGGGGCGGGCCCCGGCTTCGACGGCTGCGACGCGGTGCAAAGCCACATGACGAACACCCGGATGACAGACCCCGAGGTGCTGGAGCAGCGTTTTCCCGTGCGGCTGGAGGAATTCTCGATCCGGCGGGGCTCGGGCGGCGCGGGCAGATGGCGCGGCGGAGACGGCGCGGTGCGGCGGTTGCGCTTCCTTGCCCCGGTCACGGTGACCACGCTTTGTGGCAGCCGTCGTGTTCCGCCCTTCGGCATGCAGGGGGGCCGCCCTGGCGCAGTGGGCGAGAACCTGGTGCACTGGCCGGACGGGCGGGTCGAACGGCTGGAGGGCAACGACGAACGCGACCTGCCTCCGGGCGCCGTGTTCGAGATGCGAACCCCCGGCGGTGGCGGCTGGGGTTGACCTGCGTCATTGCGCCGTGACCTGCGCATGCCCATATCAGGCGTCCAGCGGATGGAGGGCAGGATGCTGAACGCGAAGTCATTGCTTGATTCCCTTCTGGCCGGCGTGAACCAGACAGCCGGGGGCCAGGGTGCCAGGGGTCTTGCCGACAAGGCAAAGGAGGCCTGGAACAACCAGTCGGCCCTTGGCAAGGGCGCGATTGCCGGGGGCCTGCTTGGGGTCTTGCTCACCTCGGGCGGGCGGCGGTTGCTGGGCACGGGGCTGAAGATCGGCGGCATGGCTGCGATCGGCGGTCTGGCCTACAAGGCCTATGAGGACTGGAAAAAGGACCAGGGGGCTACAGCCCTGCCCCCCCCGGAGCAGACGGATTTTCTGCCGTCCGACGCCGCGCGTGCCGACGAGATGGCGACGCATCTCTTGCAGGCGATGATCGCGGCCGCGAAGGCTGACGGCCATGTGACAGCGGAAGAGCGGGCAAGGATCGACGCGCAGCTGGAAAACCTCGGACTGGAGGGCGAAGCTGCGGCGTTGATCGCGGCGGAACTTGACGCGCCACTGGATGTGGGCCGGATCGCCGCGCTTGCCACCAGCGAGGCCGAGGCGGCACAGATCTATGCTGCCTCTCTTCTGGCCGTGGACCCGGAGGCGCCGGCTGAAAAGGGCTATCTGGCGATGCTGGCCGCGCGACTGAAGCTTGACCCTGCGCTGGTCGAACGGCTGCATGTCCAGGCGGCGCGGGTGGAATGATCCGGCCAGCAGGCCGCGTTCGTCACGGTGGGGACAGGGAAGACCGCCGCAACGCTGGATGAGCGGGCGCTAGGGCCTGACGCCGCCTGTTGCCTCGGTGACCCGGTCGGCAGCGGCCATGACAAGGGCGCCAATCCGTGCAGCGTCAGACAGACCCACCCGGAAGGCCGGGCCCGATACCGAAAGGCCCGCCACGGGTTCCCCGTACGCATTGAAGATCGGGGCCGCGATGCAGCGCATGCCTTCGGCGCGTTCCTGATCGTCAATGGCAAATCCGCGCTCGCGCGTGCGGGCAAGATCACGCATCAGCGCCGTTTCGCTGGTGATGGTCAGGGTCGTGAATTTTTGCAGGCCTTGCCTCAGGATGATCGACTGCACCCGGTCCTCTGGATACCAGGCCAGAAGCGCCTTGCCGATGCCGCTGGAATGCATCGGACCCTTGGTGCCGGGCGGGAAGAAGGCGCGGATAGCCTCGTGCGTTTCGACCTGCGCAAGGAACAGCACCTCGCCCCGCACTTCCACCCCGAGATTTGCCGTCTCGCCGGTTTCGCGCATCAGCGCATCCATCGGCTGACGCGCCCGCTCCACGACCTTGGTCCGCCTCAGGAAGGCGGTCCCGATCCGGAAGGCGCCTGACCCGATGTGCCAGAGCTGGCCCGGCTCCTCGACCTCGACCATGCCGTGGGCCTGCAAGGTCTGCATGGCGCGAAAGGTGGTGGCCACGGCCTGGCCGGTTTCCTCTGCGAGGTCCGAAAGGGTGCGGCCCGGCGAGCGGGCGAGATGCTCCAGAATGTGCAGCGCCCGGTCCAGCGCCTGCACGGTGTTCTGGTCGGTCTTGTCGTGAAAAGCCTTCGGCCGGCCACGCGCCTTCTGCGCCATGTGCCTGATCCTTTCCCGGTGAAAAATCACAAGTGTCTGTAGCACATGCAAAATAGCCCAGACTTCATGAAATGAAAAATCATTTCGAAAAAATTGTCCTGCAATGGCCGCCGGCGTAGGGTCAAACCATCGCTCAAGGGAGAACCCCAGATGTCATTCCAGAACCCGGTCTTCATTCCCGGCCCGACGAATATTCCCGACAGCATCCGCAAGGCCTGCGACATGCCCACGCTTGACCACCGCAGCCCTGCCTTCGCACGGCTGTTCCGTCCGGCGGTCGAGGGCGTGCGGCGCGTGCTGAAGATGGCAGAGGGCGAGGTGGTCCTGATCCCCTCCACCGGGACCGGCGGCTGGGAGTCGGCGATCAGCAACACGCTTTCACCTGGCGACACGGTGCTTGCGGCGCGATTCGGCATGTTCAGCCACCGCTGGATCGACCTTTGCCAACGCCATGGGCTGAACGTGCGGGTCATCGACAGCCCGTGGGGCGAAGGCGCCCCGCTGGCCGCCATCGAGGCCGCGCTGCGGGCAGATGCGGAAGGCACGATCAAGGCGGTCCTGGCCACCCACAACGAAACGGCGACGGGCGTGAAATCCGACATCGCCGGCATCCGCCGGGCGCTGGATGCTGCGGGTCACCCGGCCATGCTGTTCGTGGACGGGGTGTCCTCCATCGCCTCGATGCCGTTCGACTTTGCCGATTGGGGCGTCGATATCGCCGTGGCGGGCAGCCAGAAGGGGTTCATGCTTCCTGCGGGTCTGGCGATCATCGGCATATCGCCCAAGGCCATCGCTGCGACCAAGACGGCACGCCTGCCGCGGACCTTCTTCGACTTCGGCGATATGCTGACATCCTATGCGGGGGGTGGCTATCCCTACACGCCGGCAGTCGGGCTGATCGCCGGCCTGGCCCATGCGATCGACCTGCTCGAGGCCGAAGGGCTGGACAACGTCCATGCCCGCCACACCCGCCTTGCCGAAGGCGTGCGCCGCGCGGTTCTGGCCTGGGGCATGACACCCTTTGCCGCCTCGCCGGATCTTTATTCCGACACCGTGACTGCAGTCAGGGTGCCGCCGGGATGCAACGGCACCGAGCTCGTTCAGCTTGCCGCGGCGAAATACGGCGTGGCCTTTGGCGTCGGTCTGGGCGAGGTGGCCGGAAAGGTGTTTCGCATCGGACATCTGGGAATGCTGACGGAGGCGATGGTGCTGTCAGGCCTTGCCGTGGCCGAGATGTGCATGGCCGATCTGGGCTGGCCGGTGAAGCTGGGGTCGGGCGTTGCCGCGGCGCAGGAGTTCTATCGCGGCAGCGTACCCGCACTGGCACTGGCGGCGGAGTAGGACGGTGAAGGACATGGCCTTGATACGGCTGCCGGGCTTTGACGACGTTCTGGCCTCCCACGCCCGCATCGCGCCCCATGTTCACCGTACCCCGGTTCTGACCTGCAGCCATTTCGCCGAGCTTTCGGGGGCAGAACTGTTTTTCAAGTGCGAGAACTTCCAGAAGGCCGGGGCCTTCAAGGTGCGCGGGGCGTGCAACGCCGTCTTCGGGCTGACCGCAGAACAGGCCCAGCGAGGGGTCTGCACCCACTCTTCGGGGAACCACGCGCTGTCGCTGTCCTATGCCGCGGCCCGCCGGGGTATCCCCTGCCCCGTCGTGATGCCCCGCACCGCGCCGCAGGCAAAGAAGGATGCCGTGCGCGGCTATGGCGGCATGATCACCGAATGCGACCGCTCGACCAGCAGCCGCGAGGCGATCTTTGCCAAGGTTCAGGCGCAGACGGGTGCAGAATTCGTGCACCCCTACAACGACCCGCGCGTGATCGCCGGGCAGGCCACCTGTGCGCGCGAACTTCTTGAACAGGTTGACGGGCTCGATGCCATCATCGCCCCCATAAGGGATGGCGGGATGGTCAGCAGCACCTGCCTTGCCGTGTCATCCATCGCCCCCGGCGTAGATATCTTTGCCACAGAACCGAAGGATGCTGACGGCACCTTTCGTAGCTTCCGTACGGGCCGGATTCACGCCGACGACGCGCCGGAAACCGTGGCTGACGGATTGAAGGTTCCGCTGAAGGATCTGACCTGGCACTTCGTTTCCCGGCACGTCACGGACATCTTCACCGCAACCGAAGAGCAGATCATCGCGGCGATGAAGCTGACCTGGAAGCGGATGAAGATCGTGCTGGAACCCTCCTGCGCCGTGCCGCTGGCCACCATCCTTGCCAACCCCGCGGCCTTCAGGGGACGCAGGGTGGGCGTCATCATCACCGGCGGCAATGTGGACCCCGACAAGCTGCCCTGGATGAAGGACCAGGGTCGGTTTGCATTTGGGGATTCCCGTTTGTCGTGAGTTCTGCTT